>NZ_JBSGVW010000054.1:0-49941 GCF_053608645.1 Streptomyces sp. NPDC055013 | reverse complement strand
CCGAACAGGCGCGGGCGGCGGCTTTGTCGTGCGGCCGGTCACCGAAGGGCGAGTCCCGGCATCAGCCGCAGCGCGTTCTCCCGGTTGATGCCCTGGAGCTGCTGCTCGGTGAGGAAGGGGTCGGCGTCCAGCGCGGGTGTCACGCTGTCGGTGATGACGTGAGCGGGCGTGGGCGGCCAGTCCGTACCGAAGAGGATGCGGTCGGGGTCCACCGTCGCCAGCAGGGTGGGCGTGGCGGACGGCGACATGGGGCCGGCCGTGTCGAAGTAGAACCGGTGCAGGTAGTCACGGACCCGGCCGGGCTCGACCGGGGGGTTGATGCGTCCGCCGAACAGGTCCAGACGGGTGGCCATGTAGGGGAGGAAGCCCCCTCCGTGCGGCAGGACGAAGCTGAGGTTCGGGTAGCGGTCCAGGGTGCCGTTGCGGATGAGGTTGATCGCCGCGCGGGTGGTGTCCAGCAGGAAGTCGCACACGAAGGGCGGCATGCCCGGCAGCCCCGCCTCGCCGTCCTTGCCGGCCTGCACCTCCATGGGGTGCGTGCTGATGACCGCCGAGCGCTCGTTCAGCTCCTGCAGGAGCCGGTCGTGCGACTCGTCGCCCAGGAAGACGCCGTTCACGCTCGTGCGTGTGCTCACCCCGATGGCACCGAGCTCGTCGAGACCGTGGCGCACGCTCCACGAGGAGAGCTCCAGGTCGTCGAGGAAGACGGGCGTGAAGAAGGCGAAGCGGGCGGGGTTGGACTCGACGACGTCGGCCGCCGCCCGCAGGGCGACGCGTGCGCTCTCCTGGCGCTCGGCTCGCTCACGGAGCCGGCCCAGCATCGCGACGGTCATCACGGACGTGGCGATGCCGTTCTTGTCCATGACCTCCAGCGCCGTGTCCAGGTCCCAGCGGGTCCACCAGGGCAGCTTCTCGCGGTTGACGACACCCCGTTCCTCGGCCCAGTCCAGCCAGGCCGGTGCGGTGAAGTGGTGATGGACGTCGATGCGTCCGGCAAGTGTCATGACAACGTCCTCGTCATTCAGTCGGGGGCAGCGGTTCAGTCGCGGCAGAGCACGCTTTGCAGCACGTTCGTCAGGACGCGGTCGGCGTCCGGCATCGCGGCGTCCGCCCGCCAGGCGACGAAGCCGTCGGGCCGCACGAGCACGGCCCCGTCCTCGGCCGTGCCGTGCAGCTCCGCCCAGTCGGCGTCCGTGTCCGGGACGAGGTCGTGGTCGGGTCCCGTGCCCACGAGGTACACCTCGACAGGGGCGCCCAGATTCGCGGAGGCCTTCTCCACCGCGGCCCGCCACTTCTGCCCGCCGGACCCGGCGAGCAGTACGAAGGAACGCTCGTAGAGGTCGAGCGTGGAGATCCTCATGTCGCCGCGCATGACCCACATGTGGGGCGCGCGGCTGCCCGGTTCACCGCCCAGCTGGAAATTCTCGGGGACGATCGGCCGCTCCGGCGGGGCGCCCACCACGGCGTTCGAGGCGTAGCGGTAGCACAGGGCGACGGTCAGCAGGTCCGCCGGGTCGTCGTTGCGTCCGGCGGCGGCGCTGAATCCCGGGTGCTGTTCGTCGGCGGCCTGGACGCACGCGCGCGTGCCGGTCGCGAGGGCGACCGGGCGCCGTTCGAGCTCGTAGCTGTCGAGCAACGACGGGCAGGCCCAGCCGCGCAGTACCGAGGCCAGCTTCCACGCGAGGTTGTGGGCGTCCTGGATTCCGGTGTTGGAGCCGAACGCACCGGTGGGCGGCATCTCGTGGGCCGAGTCGCCGGCCAGGAACACCCGGCCCTCGCCATAGCTGTCCGCCACCCGCTTCGACGCGTGCCACGGCGCCTTGCCCGTGATCTCGACGTCGATGTCCGAAGCGCCGACAGCGGCGCGGATGTGGGTCGCCAGCCTCGCGTCGGTGAAGTCCTCCAGCAACTCACCCCGGCCGGGGTACCAGGGAACGTGGATCACCCAGCGCTCCTCGTTGTCCACCGGCAGCAGCGCGCCCTCGCCGTCGGGGTCGGTGGCGTAGCAGACGACGAAGCGTTTGTCTCCGACGTACTTCTTCAGCGTCCTGCTGCGGAACGTGACGCTGACGTTGTGGAACAGCTCACCCGGCCCCGACTGGCCGATCCCCAGGTGATTGCGGATGGGGCTCCTGGGGCCGTCGGCCGCCACCACATACTCGGCGTTCACGGTGTAGGTCTCGTCGGTTGCCCGATTCCTGATCTGGGCCGTGACACCGTCGCCGTGCTGTGCGAAGGAGAGCATCTCCGAGGAGAAGCGGATGTCGGAGCCCTGCTCGCGGGCATAGGCCAGCAGCACCGGTTCGAGGTCGTTCTGACTGCACAAGCACCAGTCCGACGAGCTCACTCGGGAAATGTCCATGCCGCCGGAGATGTCCCCGATGATCCAGCGGCGCTGCTCCCCGGTGAGGGTGTCCACCTGGAGAATTCCGTCGTTCCCGGCAAGAACGCGCGCCGCTTCCCGGATACGTGACTCCAGGCCGGCGGTCCGGTAGATCTCCATGGTCCGCACGTTGTTGCCGCGGCCGCGGGGATGCGTCGATGTCCCGGCATGCCGCTCGACGAGCATGTGCTCAATTCCGAGGCGTCCCAGGAAAACCGAAGTGGAAAGACCCACCAGGGAGCCGCCGACGATGAGAACTGGTACAGATTCCGCTTCGTGTCCGCTCACGTCGTCGATATTTACCAGTTCGGACTCCGGTCCACACGTCCTCGGGCGACCCGACCCATTTGGCGCAGTGCCGTTTGCGGCGTGGTGCCGCCCGGGAAACGGTGGCACTGACCGACGGAATCCGACCGCCGGAATCCACGCCTACCCGGGGACAGTCATGACGCAAGCGTTCGCATCCGAGGAATCCGGGGCACTGTCGCCCGAAGAGGCCGCGGCCGCGGCCTCGGCGTGCAGCCGGGAGTTCCGCGCCAATCCGCATCCCGTGTACGCCACGCTGCGGGAAACGGCACCCGTCTGCCCGATGAAGCCGCCGCACGGCGTCGACACGTACCTCATCACGCGGTACGACGACGGTCGCGCCGCGCTGGCCGACCCCCGGCTGAGCAAGGACATGTACGGCGCCATCGACGCCTACCACCGCATCTTCGGTGACTCGTCGATCGCGCTGGACGACAACATGCTGTTCTCGGACCCGCCGAAGCACACGAGACTGCGCCGGATCGTCGGCAGTACGTTCACTCCGAAAAGAGTGGAATCGCTGCGCACCCGGATCCAGGAGATCACCGACGGGCTGCTGGACCAATGCCCGACGTCGGGTCCGTTCAATCTGCTCCCGGAGTTCTGCTTCCCGCTGCCGCTGCAGGTGATCTGTGAACTCCTGGGCGTCCCGGAAAACGAGCGCAAACAGGCGCAGGAATGGTCGGCGACCGTCGCGCAGACCGGTTTCGGACCGGAGGCGAGAAAGGCGCTGGAAATCGCCGAGGGAAATCTCCGCGAGTATCTGGTGGAGCTGTGCGCACGAAAGCGGAAGGAGCCGGACTCGGGCCTGCTCAGCGCGCTCGTGACGGCCAAGGACCAGGAAGGCGCGCTCACCGACAGCGAACTCGTGTCGACGGCGTGGGTGCTCCTCTTCGCGGGCCACAAGACGACGGCGTACCAGATCGGCAACACCGTCTACCACCTGCTCAGCCGCCCGGAGCAGAAGCGGCTTGCACTGCGGGACGACGCCTCCCTGGCCGCGGCGATCGAGGAGATCTTCCGGTTCGAGAGCTCCGTGGAGAACTCCACCTTCCGCTGGGCGAAGGAGGACATCGTCATCCGCGACCAGCTCATCCCCAAGGGTGCGCTCGTCCAGATCTCGATCACCGGTGCCAACCGTGACCCGGAGATGTTCGCCGACCCGAACGAGCTGGACGTCCAGCGACCGAACGTCCAGGCCGCGCATCTCACCTTCGGCTACGGCCCGCACTACTGCGCCGGCGCACCGCTGGCCCGGCTGGAGATCCAGCTCGCCCTCGGCACCCTGTTCCGGCGGCACCCGCAGATGGCTCTGGCCGTGGCACCGGAGGAAGCGCGCTGGATGACCGTACCGTTCCCCGCTTTCCGCGGACTCGCGGAACTGCCGGTCGTCCTCGACCCGTCCTGACGGGAGCACCTCGGATGGAACGAGTGCGGGTCATTCGGCTGCTCCATGTGCGCGAGGGCCGGGAAGCGGACTTCGTGGACTCCTACCAGGGCGTGCTCGAACGTGCCGTGCGTGCGCCCGGGCACCTCGGCGAACAGTTGTGCCGCTCCCTCGACGATCCCGCTCGATGGCTGCTGACCAGCGAGTGGGAGAGCATGGACGCCGTCAAGCGGTGGCGGACCGACCCCGACCACCGGACGCTGGTCGAGCCGATGAACGCCTGTCTGCACGACGACCGGTGGACGGGGGTCTTCCAGGTCCGGGACCTGGTGGCCGAGTAGAGCGACGGCAGGGCAGGGGACCGAAGGGCGAGACGGGGCTGACCAGCATGTGACCGGCCGGTAAGGTCGGTCCCGTGCCGAAGCCGCTCAGTCTTCCCTTCGACCCCATCGCCCGCGCCGACGAACTCTGGAAGCAGCGCTGGGGAAACGTGCCGTCCATGGCCGCCATCACCTCGATCATGCGTGCACAGCAGATCCTGCTCGCCGAGGTGGACGCGGTGGTCAAGCCGTACGGGCTGACGTTCGCGCGGTACGAGGCGCTGGTGCTGCTCAACTTCTCCAAGGCCGGCGAACTGCCGATGTCCAAGATCGGTGAGCGGCTCATGGTGCATCCCACGTCCGTGACGAACACGGTCGACCGGCTGGTCAAGTCGGGTCTGGTCGACAAGCGGCCCAACCCCAACGACGGGCGCGGCACGCTCGCCTCCATCACCGACAAGGGCCGGGAGGTCGTCGAGGCGGCCACCCGCGACCTGATGGCCATGGACTTCGGCCTCGGGGCGTACGACGCCGAGGAGTGCGCGGAGATCTTCGCGATGCTGCGCCCGCTGCGGGTGGCGGCCCACGACTTCGACGAGAGCTGACCCCCGGCAAGATCTCCCGGAACGCCTCGTTACGCTCTTACGCATGAAGAAGAGCGTCCTGACCCGCTACCGGGTGATGGCCTACGTCACCGCCGTGATGCTGCTCGTGCTGTGCACCTGCATGGTGTTCAAGTACGGCTTCGACATGGGCGAGGACGTCACCTTCGCCGTCTCCCAGGTCCACGGCTTCCTCTACATCATCTACCTGGTCTTCGCCTTCGACCTCGGCTCCAAGGCCAAGTGGTCGTTCGGCAAGCTGCTGTGGGTGCTGCTCTCCGGGACGATTCCCCTCGCCGCCTTCTTCGTCGAGCGCAAGGTCTCCCAGGAGGTCGAACCCCTGGTCAGCGACCCGGCTCCGGCCGTCGCCAAGGCCTGACGCCACCGCCGTACGCGCGCGTACGGCGGTCTGCCATCGACATTTACTTGGACGTCCTAGTAAATTTGAAGCATGGACGCTGACGCCATCGATGAGGGCCGCCGTCGCTGGCAGGCCCGGTACGACTCCGCGCGCAAGCGCGACGGTGACTTCACCACGCTCTCCGGGGACCCCGTGGAGCCGGTGTACGGGCCCAGGCCGGGGGACAGGTACGAGGGCTTCGAGCGGATCGGGTGGCCCGGGGAGTACCCCTTCACGCGCGGGCTGTATCCGACCGGCTACCGAGGGCGGACGTGGACCATCCGGCAGTTCGCCGGGTTCGGGAACGCCGAGCAGACCAACGAGCGGTACAAGATGATCCTCGGCAACGGCGGAGGCGGTCTCTCGGTCGCCTTCGACATGCCGACGCTCATGGGCCGCGACTCCGACGACCCGCGTTCGCTGGGCGAGGTCGGGCACTGCGGTGTCGCCATCGACTCGGCCGCCGACATGGAGGTCCTGTTCAAGGACATCCCGCTCGGCGACGTGACGACCTCCATGACCATCAGCGGTCCGGCCGTTCCCGTCTTCTGCATGTACCTGGTGGCGGCCGAGCGCCAGGGCGTCGACCCGGCCGTGCTCAACGGCACGCTGCAGACCGACATCTTCAAGGAGTACATCGCCCAGAAGGAGTGGCTCTTCCAGCCCGAGCCGCACCTGCGCCTCATCGGCGACCTCATGGAGCACTGCGCGGCCGGCATCCCCGCCTACAAGCCGCTGTCCGTCTCCGGCTACCACATCCGCGAGGCCGGAGCGACGGCCGCGCAGGAGCTGGCGTACACACTGGCGGACGGCTTCGGGTACGTCGAGCTGGGGCTCTCGCGCGGGCTGGACGTCGACGTGTTCGCGCCCGGACTGTCCTTCTTCTTCGACGCGCACCTCGACTTCTTCGAGGAGATCGCCAAGTTCCGCGCCGCCCGCCGCATCTGGGCGCGCTGGATGCGGGACGTGTACGGGGCGAAGAGCGACAAGGCGCAGTGGCTGCGCTTCCACACGCAGACCGCCGGCGTCTCGCTGACCGCCCAGCAGCCGTACAACAACGTCGTGCGTACGGCGGTGGAGGCGCTCGCCGCCGTGCTCGGCGGGACGAACTCGCTGCACACCAACGCCCTCGACGAGACCCTCGCCCTGCCCTCCGAGCAGGCCGCCGAGATCGCCCTGCGCACCCAGCAGGTGCTCATGGAGGAGACCGGGGTCGCCAATGTGGCCGACCCGCTGGGCGGTGCGTGGTTCGTCGAGCAGCTGACCGACCGGATCGAGGCCGATGCCGAGAAGATCTTCGAGCAGATAAGGGAGCGCGGGCTGCGGGCGCACCCCGACGGCCGGCACCCGATCGGGCCGATCACGTCCGGGATCCTGCGGGGCATCGAGGACGGCTGGTTCACCGGCGAGATCGCCGAGTCGGCGTTCCGGTATCAGCAGTCGCTGGAGAAGGGTGACAAGAGGGTCGTCGGGGTCAACGCGCACACCGGCTCCGTCACCGGCGACCTGGAGATCCTGCGGGTCAGCCACGAGGTGGAGCGGGAGCAGGTACGGGTGCTGGGCGCCCGCCGGGACGCCCGGGACGACGCCGCCGTACGCACGGCGCTCGACGCGATGATCGCCGCCGCCCGCGACGGGTCCAACATGATCGAGCCGATGCTGGACGCGGTACGGGCCGAGGCGACGCTGGGCGAGATCTGCGACGTGCTGCGGGACGAGTGGGGGGTGTACACGGAGCCGCCGGGGTTCTGACCCCGCACAGCTCTACGCGGCGCCGGTGAGGCCGAGGAGCAGCACGCGCGTGAAGCCGTGCACCCACTCCTCGTCGGCGGGCTCCGCGCTGACCAGGGTGCGGTGCACCACCGCACCCGCCACCACGTCGAAGATCAGGTCCGCGGTGCGCGCGGCTTCCTCCCGGTCCGTCTCCGGGGGAAGCTCGCCGCGTTCCTGGGCCCGGGAGCGGCCCTGCAGGACCAGGCCCTTCTGGCGCTCGACGATGGAGTGCCGGATGCGCTCGCGCAGCGCGTCGTCGCGCGTCGACTCGGCGACCACCGCCATCAGCCCGCTCTTCGCCTCGGGGCGCGCCAGAATCGCCGCGAACTGCAGGACCACGCCCTCGATGTCGGCGGCCAGGGAACCTCGGTCGGGGAGCTCCAGCTCGTCGAAGAGCTCGGCCACCGCGTCGACCACCAGCTCGTTCTTGCCGGACCAGCGGCGATAAAGAGTCGTCTTTGCAACCCCCGCGCGTGTTGCCACGTCTCCCAAGGTGAGCTTGGACCAGCCCAGTTCGACCAGAGCCTCGCGCGTCGCGGCCAGGATCGCGGTGTCCGCGGCGGCGCTGCGCGGGCGGCCGGGACGGGGGGCGGCGGTGCGGCTCTGCATCCCATGACCATATCCGGGCAGTTCCTGTGTGGTCGTGAGGGAGATCACGGGATGGTGGTGTTCCGGAACCCCGCACTGCCATTACGCTACGAGTCGTAGCGAAAGCGATGACCACTGACGCCGGGTGGGGACCCGGCGTCGAACAGCAGCGGGCCGGACCGGCTTTCGGGCCGTTTTCACATGCGCGGGCGGAACGGGGGAGGATAGACGCATGCAGCCACGGAACATGTCCATGAGCGGAGTCGTCGACCTCGCCGCGGTGAAGGCGGCCCAGGAGGCCAAGGCGAAGGCGGAGCAGGCGCGTGCCGAGTCCGCCCGGCAGGGCGGGGGAGGGGCCGTGTCGCCCGCCGACCTCGTCATCGATGTGGATGAGGCGGGGTTCGAGCGCGACGTCCTGCAGCGGTCCGCCGAGGTGCCCGTCGTCATCGACTTCTGGGCCGAGTGGTGCGAGCCCTGCAAGCAGCTCAGCCCACTGCTGGAGCGCCTCGCCGTCGAGTACGCCGGGCGGTTCATGCTCGCCAAGATCGACGTCGACGCCAACCAGATGCTGATGCAGCAGTTCGGCGTGCAGGGAATTCCGGCCGTGTTCGCGGTCGTCGCCGGACAGGCGCTGCCGCTGTTCCAGGGCGCGGCCGGTGAGGCGCAGATCCGCGAGACGCTGGACCAGCTCGTCGCCGTCGCCGAGCAGCGCTTCGGCCTGACCGGCCTCACCGTCGACCCGGACGCCCAGCCCGGGAGCGACCAGTCCGCTCCCGCCGCGCCGGCCGGTCCGTACGACGCGTTGCTGGAGGCCGCCGTACAGGCCCTGGACGCGGGCGACTTCGGCGGCGCCGTGCAGGCGTACAAGAACGTGCTGAGCGAGGACCCGGCCAACATGGAGGCCAAACTGGGTCTGGCGCAGGCCGAGTTGCTGCAGCGCGTGCAGGGCGTCGACCCGCAGCAGGTGCGCAAGGACGCCGCCGAGAAGCCGGCCGATGCGCAGGCGCAGATCGCCGCCGCCGACCTGGACCTCGTGGGTGGTCATGTCGAGGACGCTTTCGGACGGCTCATCGAGACCGTGCAGCGCACGGTGGGTGACGACCGGGACACCGTACGGATCCGGCTGCTGGAGCTCTTCGAGGTCGTGGGTGGCGAGGACCCGCGCGTGGCGGCGGCCCGCAGGGCGCTGGCGCGCGCCCTGTTCTGACCGGGGCTTCGAGCGGGGCGGTGGCCCCGTTCTGACCAGTAACTAAACGCGAGGGCGCGTGTTGCCCGAGTGAAAAGTTTGCCGACAAGGCATCAGAGCGGCCGCGCTTTACCAAATCTTGGTAATCGCGGCCGCAGTTACTGCGGGTAAGTCGAAGCCGTCGTTCTGTCGGATTCTGTCCGGTGATTAATGGACTTGTCCGGCCGCCCGGAACCACCCTGCGTCGCTGTCCGAGACCGGCGGGTCGTTGTTCGGTTATCCGCCCGTTACTACCGAGTAACGAAGCCCCTTGTGCGGGCGGCGAGAATGCACCACGATCGGCCACGCTCGGTCCATTCCCGCACCCCGACAGCCGGTTGGGTCACGGGAGTTCCTGGGTCCCCACCGAGCAGAGTCGGCGGCAGTGGCGCCGGCTCTTGGACAGGGGGGTCTTCGCCCACCCGGCGAAGCCTGTCCAGCAAGGTTGTGCGTGATGCGTGTCAGGCGCGACCAGTGGTTGTCGCTCGGGGGTGATCGCCGGTGATTCGGGCGCGGTTCGCGCCACCGAGTGCAGGCGCTCTCCTTCCCGAGGACGTAGCACTTCTCCCATCCCTGCCCGGCTGAGCCGTCGAGCCGACAGCGGCAGTCAGGGCCAGGAGATGTACGTCCGAGAAGGAGGAAATATGGAGTCCCAGGTGCGTGGCGGGACCAGATGGAAGCGGTTCGCTGTGGTCATGGTGCCCAGCGTCGCCGCCACGGCTGCGATAGGTGTCGCCCTCGCGCAGGGCGCTCTCGCCGCGTCGTTCAGTGTCTCCGGCCAGTCGTTCAAGGTCACTACCGACAAGCTCGTCGGTAACGGTTTCTCGCAGTACGGCGCTCTTGACGAGGGTTACACGCTCTCCGGCAAGAAGACGGTTCACCCCGTCGCCGTCTCGGGATTCAAGACCGCGACGATCAACAGCCTGTGCCAGTCCGTGGTCACCCCCGACGTCCCGATCCTCGGGAGCGTCAGCCTGATCCTGCGGGCCGGCCAGGACCCGAACAAGCCGGTCGAGGCCAAGAACCTCTACATCGACGTCGCTGATCTCGAGGCTGATGCCACGTTCGAGAACATCGACATCGGTGTGGCCGCCAAGGACGCCAGCAAGGGTCCGGGCATGAAGGGCGGCGGCGAGCAGGCCAACCCCTTCGGCTTCGCCCAGCAGGCCGACAAGGCCACGCTGGTCGGCGTGAAGCAGACGGCGTGGGCGACCACGGCCGGAACCTTCAAGCTCAGCGGTCTGAAGATGTCGCTGTCGACGGGTGTCAAGGAGTGCTACTAAGCACTCTCTGACGGGCGGGGGAGCCGATGGCGCCCCCGCCCGTCCACTCTCCGCCCGCTTTCTTCACAAGCGGTCACATGCACCACAACTCACCACCACCGCACCACCATCACAGCAAGCAGTAGCAGGGAGCTGTTTTCCATGAGCGCCGAGACTCCTGCCGTATCCGGCCAGTTCACCCTCCGCAGGACGCAGTTCCGTGCCTGGCGGGGCGCGCGGCCGTTCTGGGCCGGTCTGTTCGTCATGCTCGGCGGACTCCCCATCGCCTACTTCCCATACGCGAACCTCCAGATCGGCCACCTGACGCTGGCGATGCAGACCGCGGGGGGCTCCAGCTCCCTGATCATCGGTGTGCTGCTCGTCGTCCTGGGCTTCACTCTCTGGTTCCAGAAGCACGTCCGCACCTTCGCGGGCGTCGCGGCGATCCTGCTGGCGCTGGTGTCCATCCCGCTGTCCAACCTCGGCGGCTTCCTGATCGGCTTCCTCTTCGCCCTCATCGGCGGGGCCATGGCCGTGTCGTGGGTGCCGGGTCAGCCGGCCGAATCGGAGCCGGCGGAGCTGCCGATGACGGGAGCGGGGGACGCGTCCGAAGCTGCGGACCCCGACACCACGATCCTCAAGCCCGTGGTGGGCGAGCCGAACGATCTGTCAGGAACGAGCCCGGCGAACGGGGCGAACGGGAGGCACAGTGCCGGCTGACGAGGTGACCCACGGGACTGAGGTGGACAAGTCCCGTGTGAGAACCGGGCCGCGTCACGCGGCGCCCAAGAAGCCGCTGTTCACCAGGTTTCAGATGCCGGCCGGCAAGGCGATAGCCCTGGCGGCGATGCCGACGGCGGTCCTCATGGGCATGGGCTTCACGCCCACGCTCGCGCAGGCCGACAGCGACAACGCCACGAAGCCGACGTCCAACAGCCTTACCGCGGACGAGTACAAGGAGTGTGTGGCGGCCCTGGAGGACGACGCCTCGGCGTCCGCGTCCCCCAGCGCCAGTGAGTCCACGGACAAGGACGAGACGGCCGAGCCGACGCCGTCGGCCTCCTCCGGCCAGGACTCCTCGGACTCCTCCGGCTCCTCGGAGGACTCCTCGGACACGTCGGGTTCCTCGGACTCCGCGGGCGACTCCTCCTCGTCGGATTCAGGTTCCGACGACGCGGCCGAGCCCACGCCGACCCCGTCGCCGAGCAAGGCGGGCGAGGCCGAGTCCGGCGACTCGGCGACGGCGTCCCCCTCGCCGTCCGAGAGCGGCGGCAACGTGCTGGAGGAGATCGGCGATGCCATAGAGGGCATCTTCACGGGCGGTTCGAAGGACGAGGAGTCCGCGAGCCCGACGCCGGCGCCCTCCGCGAGCGCGAGCGAGGAGACGTCCTCCGGATCCGCCGATTCCGGCACGTCCGGCAAGGACACCTCCGAGGCGTCCGACCCCGTCAAGGAGACCGCCGACAAGGCCACCGACGCGGTGAAGGACACCGTCGAGGGCGCCACCGACAAGGCGTCCGAGGCGGCCGAGGACACCACCGAGGCGGTCCAGGAGGCGGCCGACGAGGCCACCGCCACGCCGAGCCCGTCCGCGAGCTCCACCACGGACCCGGAGAACTGCCCGGCCGCCACGGACGAGGAGGGCGGCGTCGACAACCCCGTGCCGCTGCCCGACGACCCGTGGTTCCTGAACGCCAGCTCGCTGCTGCTGAAGGGCGCCGACTACCAGGGCATCGTCAAGGTGAAGACGGCCGACGGCACCACCAAGAAGGTGCTGAAGTACGTCATCTCCGACGGCACCGACATCGGCGACCTGCACCAGACGGTCCAGGACAAGCAGTCCGGAAAGACCTACCACGTGCAGGCGGCCGAGGGCTCGACGTCCACGATCCGCAACGGCAAGACGGTGATGTACACCGAGAGCATCTCCGGCAACCTGCTGGGCCTGATCCCGGTCACGTTCGACCCGGAGCACCCGCCGCCGCTGAACATCCCGCTGATCTACTTCACGAAGGTGAAGGTCACCCAGGCCGGCCAGTTCGGCGGCACCCTGCACGTGCCCGGACTGCACAACTTCACGACCGACTGAGCCGGGCGCCTCGATCAGGCGCTCCCACAGACCCGTTCGGGAGCCGCACAACCGGCCGTGGCCCGGTCCTCCAAGCGAGGACCGGGCCGCGGCTGTGCACGGCTCACGCCAAGGCCACAGGGGAAGCAGAGCGGTTTGAGAGCCCGGTTGAAAGTGACCCGCGACGGCGACGCGTTCGTCGCCCGGCTCACGCCCCGTCAGGTGTCGGCGATGTACGAGGCGCTGAGCTATCTGCGCGATCGGGACGGCGGCGACACGGTGCTGACCCTGTTGGTCGGCGCGGGCCGGGAGGCGGTCGACGCCCTCGTGGTGCGCCTGGCCGGACGGCACACGGAGTCACGCGACGTCCGCCTCACCATGGCGGAACTCCACATGGTGCACAGCGCGCTGACCGCGGCGCCCACCATGTTCGTCGAGCGCGGTGGCGTCTTCCACCAGGAGCCGTTCCACATCCGGCTGGGCTTCTACCGGGAGAACTTCGACGCCCTGGCGTATGCCGTCGCCCGGGCGGTGGCCGAGGCGTGACGCCCGGCGCGGGCCACTGAGCACACATGGACGAGGGCGCCCCCTGCGATCAGAGGGCGCCCTCGGTGCCGTACCGGGGCCGCACAGCGGCCTGTGCGGTCAGTCCCGCGGGCGGCCGCCGAGGTGGTGGACGCGGACCATGTTGGTGGTGCCGGGGACGCCGGGCGGGGAGCCGGCGGTGATGACCACGATGTCGCCCTCGTTGAACAGGCCGAGCTTGACGATCTCCTGGTCCACCAGGTCGACCATCTCGTCGGTGCTGTTGACGAACGGCACCACATGCGGCTCGACGCCCCAGCTGAGGGTCATCTGGTTGCGGGTGGACTCGTCCGTGGTGAACGCGATGATCTGCTGGGCCGCGCGGTAGCGGCACAGGCGGCGGGCGGTGTCGCCGGACTGGGTGAAGGCGACCAGGCCCTTGCCGCCGAGGAAGTCGGCGATCTCGCAGGCGGCACGGGCCACCGAACCACCCTGCGTACGGGGCTTCTTGCCCGGCACCAGCGGCTGCAGGCCCTTGGACAGCAGCTCCTGCTCGGCCGCGGTGACGATCTTCGACATCGTCTTGACGGTCTCGATCGGGTACGCGCCCACGCTCGACTCCGCGGACAGCATGACCGCGTCGGCGCCGTCCAGGATCGCGTTGGCCACGTCGGAGGCCTCGGCGCGGGTCGGACGGGAGTTGGTGATCATCGACTCCATCATCTGGGTCGCCACGATCACCGGCTTGGCGTTGCGGCGGCACAGCTCGATGAGCCGCTTCTGTACCATCGGGACCTTCTCGAGCGGGTACTCGACGGCCAGGTCGCCACGCGCGACCATCACGGCGTCGAACGCCAGCACGACGTCCTCCATGTTCGCCACCGCCTGCGGCTTCTCCACCTTGGCGATGACCGGGACGCGGCGGCCGACCTCGTCCATGACCTTGTGCACGTCCTGCACGTCGTTGGCGTCGCGGACGAAGGACAGTGCGACCATGTCGCAGCCCATGCGCAGCGCGAACCGCAGGTCCTCGACGTCCTTCTCGGACAGCGCAGGCACGTTCACGGCCGCGCCGGGCAGGTTGATGCCCTTGTGGTCGGAGACGACACCGCCCTCGATGACGATCGTCCGCACCTGCGGGCCCTCGACGTCCAGGACCTTCAGCTCGACGTTGCCGTCGTTGATGAGGATCTGGTCGCCGCGCGAGACATCGCCCGGCAGGCCCTTGTAGGTGGTCCCGCAGATGGACTTGTCACCAGGGACGTCCTCGGTCGTGATGACGAACTCGTCACCGCGCTCCAGCTCGACCGGGCCCTCGGCGAAGGTCTCCAGGCGGATCTTGGGGCCCTGCAGGTCGGCGAGCACGCCGATGGCACGCCCGGTCTCCTGGGCGGCGGCCCGGAGGCGTTCGTACCGCCCCTGGTGGTCCTCGTGCGTGCCGTGGCTGAAGTTGAAGCGGGCCACATTCATGCCCGCCTCGATCAGCGCGACGAGCTGTTCATGGGAGTCGACCGCGGGGCCGAGAGTACAGACGATTTTCGAACGGCGCATGGGGCGATCCTATCGGTTTGTTTCGCTACGGAATATTCCGTCTGGCGGAAGATACAAATGAGCTCCGCATTGCTCAGCCGTGTTACTCGGCGGTGTCGCTCGGCGGAGCCGCATAATCGATGCGGCCGACCAGTGCGTAGGTCTGCGTCGCGATCTCCAGTTCTTCATCCGTCGGCACCACCGCGACCGCCACCCGCGCGTCCGCGGGCGAGATCAGCCGCGGCTCGTCACCGCGTACGGCGTTCAGCTCGGCGTCCACCGCGAGGCCCAGTTGTTCCAGGCCCGCCACGGCGGCTTCCCGCACCGGTGCCGCGTTCTCGCCGACGCCGGCCGTGAACGCGATCGCGTCCACCCGGCCGAGCACCGCGTAATAGGCGCCGATGTACTTCTTCAGTCGGTGAATGTAGATGTCGAAGGCCAATTGGGCCCGCTCGTCACCTTCGTCGATCCGCCGGCGGATCTCCCGCATGTCGTTGTCGCCGCACAGGCCGATCAATCCGCTCTTCTTGTTGAGAAGAGTGTCGATTTCCGCAATGGACATTTCGCCAACACGCGCCAAATGGAAGATGACGGCGGGATCGGTGTCACCGGATCGCGTACCCATCACGAGTCCCTCCAAAGGCGTCAGCCCCATGGAGGTGTCCACGCACCTGCCGCCCCGTACGGCGGACGCGGACGCGCCGTTGCCGAGGTGCAGCACGATGACGTTCACGTCCTCGGGCGCCCTGCCCAGCAGCTTCGCCGTGGCCCGGGAGACATACGCGTGCGAGGTGCCGTGGAAGCCGTACCGGCGTATCCGGTGCCGGTCCGCGGTCTCCACGTCGATCGCGTAGCGAGCGGCCGACTCCGGCATCGTGGTGTGGAACGCGGTGTCGAAGACGGCGACCTGGGGCAGGTCGGGGCGCAGACCCATGGCCGTACGGATGCCGGTGAGGTTGGCCGGGTTGTGCAGCGGGGCCACCGGGATGAGCCGCTCGATCTCGGCGAGTACGGCGTCGTCGATGACGGTCGGCTCGGTGAACCGCTTGCCGCCGTGCACCACCCGGTGGCCGATCGCGGCCAGCTCGGGCGAGTCGAGCCCGAGGCCGTCCTTGGTGAGCTCCGCCGCGACGGCCTTCAGGGCGGCGTCGTGGTCGGCGATGGGCGCGGTCCACTCGCGGGTCTCGCCGCCGCTCGCCAGCGGGGTGTGCCTGAGCCGGGACGTCTCCTCGCCGATGCGTTCGACGAGGCCCACGGCCAGCCGGCTGCTGTCGCGCATGTCGAGCAGCTGGTACTTCACCGACGAGGAGCCGGAGTTGAGGACGAGGACGCGGGTCGCGGTCACTGGGCGGTGGCCTTCTCGTTGGGGGACAGGGCGGGGGTCTGGGCCTGGATGGCGGTGATCGCCACGGTGTTCACGATGTCCTGGACCAAGGCGCCCCGGGACAGGTCGTTGACCGGCTTGCGCAGACCCTGCAGCACCGGGCCCACCGCGATCGCGCCGGCCGAGCGCTGCACGGCCTTGTAGGTGTTGTTGCCGGTGTTGAGGTCAGGGAAGATCAACACGCTTGCCTGACCGGCGACTTCGGACTCCGGCAGCTTGGTGGCCGCGACCGACGGCTCGACGGCGGCGTCGTACTGGATGGGTCCCTCGATCTTCAGGTCGGGACGCCGCTCGCGCACCAGCTCCGTCGCCTCGCGCACCTTGTCGACGTCGGCGCCCGAGCCGGAGGTACCCGTCGAGTACGACAGCATCGCGATCCGCGGCTCCACGCCGAACCGCTGGGCGGTGGCCGCCGACTGGATGGCGATGTCGGCCAGCTGCTCGGCGTTCGGATCGGGGTTCACGGCGCAGTCGCCGTAGACGAGGACCCGGTCGGCGAGACACATGAAGAAGACGGACGAGACGATGTCGGCGTCGGGGTTGGTCTTGATGATCTCGAAGCCGGGCCGGATCGTCGCGGCGGTCGAGTGCACGGACCCCGACACCATGCCGTCCGCGAGGCCCTCCTGCACCATCAGCGTGCCGAAGTAGTTCACATCGGAGACGACGTCGTACGCCAGCTCCACCGTGACGCCCTTGTGGGCGCGCAGCTGGGCGTACTGCTCGGCGAAGGTGTCGCGCAGCTCGCTGGTCGCCGGGTCGATCAGCTGGGTGTCGCCCAGGTCGATGCCGAGGTCGGCGGCCTGCTTGCGGATCCGGTCGACCGGACCCAGGAGCGTGAGGTCGCAGACGTTGCGGCGCAGCAGCACCTCGGCGGCGTGCAGGACACGCGGCTCGGTGCCCTCGGGCAGCACGATGCGGCGCATGTCCGAGCGGGCCTGCTCCAGCAGCTTGTGCTCGAACATCATCGGCGTGAGCCGGTCGCTGCTCGGCGCCGAGACCCGCTTCAGCAGGTCGCCGGTGTCGACGTACCGCTCGAAGAGGCCGAGGGCGGTCTCCGCCTTGCGCGGGGTCGCCGCGTTCAACTTCCCCTCTAGGGCGAAGAGCTGCTCGGCGGTGGGGAAGCTGTAACCGGGCACCGAGAGCACCGGGGTGCCCGGGGCGAGGCGGGCGGCGAGGGTGAGGATCTCGTCGCCGGGGCGTTCGTTCAGCGTGAGCAGGAGGCCGGCGATCGGCGGGGTGCCGGCGCTGTGCGCGGCCAGCGAGCCGACGACCAGGTCGGCGCGGTCGCCCGAGGTGACGACCAGGCAGCCCGGGGTCAGGGCCTTGAGGAAGTTCGGCAGCATCGCGCCGCCGAACACGAAGTCCAGGGCGTCGCGCGCGAGCCCCGAGTCGTCGCCGAGCAGGACCTTCGCGTCCAGGGTCTGGGCGATCTGCCAGACCGTCGGCGCGGCGAGGGCGGGCTCGTCCGGGACGACGTAACAGGGCACCGGCAGCCGCGACCGCAGCGACCGGGCGATCTCGTCCCGGTCGTCCCGGGCGACCCGGTTGGCGACCATGGCGAGCACATCACAGCCCAGGCCCTCGTATGCCCGGAAGGCGTTGCGCGTCTCGGCGAGCACCGACTCGGCGGCCTGCTTGCGCCCGCCGACGACGGGTATCACGGACGCGCCGAACTCGTTGGCGAGCCGGGCGTTGAGGGAGAGCTCGTCCGGGAGCTGGGTGTCGGCGTAGTCGGTGCCGAGGACGAGGACCACGTCGTAGTCGCGGGCGACGGCGTGGAAGCGGTCGACGAGCGTGGAGACCAGCTCGTCGGTGCCGCGCTCGGCCTGCAGGGCGGACGCCTCGTGGTAGTCCATGCCGTAGACCGTCGCCGGGTCCTGGGAGAGGCGGTAGCGGGCGCGCAACAACTCGAACAGGCGGTCGGGGACGTGGTGGACCAGCGGCCGGAACACCCCCACCCGGTCGACCTGCCTGGTCAGGAGCTCCATGACTCCCAGTTCGACGATCTGGCGGCCGTCGCCGCGGTCGATGCCGGTCACGTACACGCTGCGCGTCACGCGTGCTCTCCGTTTCGTCTTCTTCGTCGTCGTCTTCGTGCTTGGCTGCGTCTGTCGAGCGTCCGTCGGCGGCCTGGCGGAGCCTGCGCAAAATCGCCCACCGGGGTGAGCGAAACCCTCTTGACAATACCCTTGCCGGTAGATAAGGCGCCCGTCAGGTTCGTGGGCCCGACATCCCTCTCGGGACATGAAACAATCGGACTGGCTCACCGGTATCAACAGCGAGCAGGAGACACAGCACGATGCGTATCGGAGTTCTCACCGCAGGCGGCGACTGCCCCGGCCTGAACGCCGTGATCCGGTCGGTCGTGCACCGTGCCGTCGCACAGTACGGCGACGAGGTGATCGGCTTCGAGGACGGGTACGCGGGGCTGCTGGACGGCCACTACCGCAGCCTCGACCTGGAGGCGGTCAGCGGCATCCTGGCCCGCGGCGGCACCATCCTGGGCTCGTCCCGGCTGGAGCGCGACCGGCTGCGCGAGGCCTGCGAGAGCGCCCCCGACATCGCCCGCGACTTCGGCATCGACGCGCTGATCCCGATCGGCGGCGAGGGCACGCTGACGGCGGCCCGCATGCTGTCGGACGCGGGCCTGCCCGTGGTCGGCGTACCGAAGACCATCGACAACGACATCTCGTCCACGGACCGGACGTTCGGCTTCGACACGGCGGTCGGCGTCGCCACGGAGGCCATGGACCGCCTGAAGACCACGGCGGAGTCCCACCAGCGCGTGATGGTCGTCGAGGTCATGGGCCGCCACGCGGGCTGGATCGCGCTGGAGTCCGGCATGGCCGCCGGCGCCCACGGCATCTGCCTGCCCGAGCGGCCCTTCGACCCCGCCCTCCTCGTCAAGATGGTCGAGGAGCGCTTCGCGCGCGGCAAGAAGTTCGCGGTGATCTGCGTCGCCGAGGGCGCCCACCCGGCCGACGGCAGCATGGATTACGGCAAGGGCGAGATCGACCAGTTCGGCCACGAGCGCTTCCAGGGCATCGGCACGGCACTGGCCTTCGAACTGGAGCGCCGCCTCGGCAAGGAGGCCAAGCCGGTCATCCTCGGCCACGTCCAGCGTGGTGGTGTGCCGACGGCGTACGACCGTGTCCTCGCCACCCGCTTCGGCTGGCACGCGGTGGAGGCCGCCCATCAGGGGCATTTCGGCAGGATGACCGCGCTGCGCGGGACCGACGTCGTGATGGTGCCGCTGGCGGAGGCGGTGACCGAGTTGAAGACGGTGCCGAAGGACCGCATGGACGAGGCCGAGTCCGTCTTCTGAGGGGTTGTACCGACCCCAGGATGAATGGCCCGTTCACAGACGGTCCATCGGGACGCTTCAGGTGCGTCGCCGAGGTTGGGGTCCATGCACGGACACCGACAACGCACCCCTGAGGCCGAACACAGCCGCCGCTGGTTCATGAACAAGGCGCTGCTGGCCGGCGGCGTCGCCGCGACGGCCACCATGACCGGCTGCTCCAACGGCTCGTCCGACTCGACGAGCACCGCCTCCGCCGCCCCGAGCGCCATGCCCTCGGGCGGGCCGGGTGGAGGCGGCGGCATGGGCCCCGGAGCCACCCAGGTCAAGTACGCCGACGTCAAGGGCGTCACCACCGACGGCGACGTCGTCGAGGACCTGTTCTCGGTCCACTCCACCGGTGTTTCCACGGACGCGCTGGTCAAGGCGGGGCAGGCCTTCCTCGACGGGCTGTCCACCAAGGAACGCCGGTCCTGCACGTTCGACGTCGACGCCGACGAATGGACGGCTTGGAGCAACGTCGACGGCTACGAACGCAAGGGCGTACGGGTGGGCGACCTGACCACCGAGCAGCGTGACCTCGGCTACGCCCTGCTCGGCGCGGCCCTGTCCGCCGAAGGGCTCAAGCAGACCCGCGGCATCATGAAGCTCAACGGACTTCTCGGCGAATCCCGGGGCGGGGGCCAGGAGACCCTCACCGAGGGCCACTACTTCTTCACCTTCATGAGCACCCCGTCGACGACGAAGCCCTGGGGCTTCCAGTTCGAGGGCCACCATGTCGCCATCAACTACTTCGTCCTGGGCGACCAGGTCGTCATGACGCCGACCTTCATGGGGTCGGAGCCGACCTCGGCCACCTACCAGGGCGAGAAGATCACCCTGTTCCGTCCGGAGACGAAGGCCGGCCTGGCCATGGTGCGCTCCCTGAACACCACCCAGCGGGCCAAGGCGGTCTCCGCACAGGCCAACGGCAACGAGGACATGAAGTCCGGCCCCGGCCAGGACAACCTGAAGCTCGCCCACGAGGGTCTGCCCGGGGCCGACCTCACCTCCGCGCAGCGGCAGAAGCTCCTGGACCTCGTCGGTGTGTACGTCGGCTACGCCAACGAGGGGCACGCCGAGGTCAAGATGACCGAGGTCGCGGAGCATCTGGACGACACGTACTTCTACTGGATGGGTGAGACGAAGGACGACTCCGCCTTCTACTACCGGGTGCACAGCCCGGTCATCCTGATCGAGTACGACGCGCAGGCCCCGCTTTTCTGGAACGAGAACTCCTCGGCCGGCCCCACTGCGAGCTCCGGCTCGGGCGGCATGGGCATGGGTGGCGGGGAGCCTTCCCAGCAGCACATCCACACCATGATCCGCACGCCCAACGGCGGCGACTACGGCGTGGACCTGCTGAAGCTGCACCTGGAGAACGACCACTGAAACGACTGAGACGTCAGGTGGCGTCCCCCTGGATGGTCCTCCAGAAGTGCTCCACGATCCGGTCCAGGAACTCACGGCCGGCCGCGCTGGAGTCGCCCCCGCCACCGCCCCAGCTGAGCGTGGCGGTCATCTGCCCCTGGTAGTTCTGGTGCAGCTCCTGAAGGGCGTCCTCCAGGAGCCGCCGGTCCAGGGGCACCATCTTCCCGACCGGGCGCACGTACGCCTGCCAGCGCGTCGTCACGGCACTGCGCAGCAGGTCGGCCAGTTTCGCGTCACGGCCGGTGACGGTGATGAAGTCCGGGACGGTCAGGCCGAGGACGTCGGCGAGGGCGGCGGACTGACGCTCGGTGCCCTGCCAGTCGTCGCTCTCCTCCATGCGGAGGTACGTGCCGAGGTCGTGCCCGACGGTGCGGGCCACGTCCTCGGGGGCGAGGCCACGGGCGATGCGATGTTCGCGCAATGTCCGGGGCTTGCCGAGCAGTTCACTGGGCGAGCACCACAGCACGCCCGCCAGAGCGGTCAGCTCGCTGTTGTCCGGGGCCGCGATCTCGCGTTCCCAGGCGAGGACGAGGTCCTCGGTGACGTAAGGGAGTCCGTACGAGGTCCGCATGCCGTAGGCGACGTGCTCGGGCCGCATGTTGAGGGCGGCGCGCAGTCTGCGGGCGGCGGGGGCGTTGAAGGGGGGAGTGGGCGGGGTACGGCGGCTGGAGCGGTTGTGGGGCTGGTTCGGTTGGGCTTGGGGTCGGCGCACGGGGCACAACGTAGGGCGGCCGGAGTGGGGTGACTACGGTCTGTTCGGCCAGGATCACGGATTGTAGGAAAGTACGGCTACTGGCGGGTTGGACGTCGGTCCGCGCTGGCTGAAGATCGTCTGTCGAGCGGAGCGGGGTGGCGGACAGGATGGCGCGGGGCGTCACGGAGACGGCCTCGAAAGGCGGTGACCGACGGTGAACGGCAAGCTCAATGGGCATATTCGCGAGCGTCTCCTCGCTCCGAACTTCTGGCACCTGGCGACGGTGGACCCGGACGGGATGCCGCAGGTTTCGCCCATGTGGGCGGACATCGAAGACGAGTACGTCATGGTCAACACGTCCATGGGGCGCGTGAAGGTGGACAACCTGCGGCTCAATCCCAACGTTTCGCTGTCCCACATCGACACCGAGCACCCCTACGACCGGGCCGAGATCCGGGGGCGGGTGGTCCGTTTCGTGGCGGGCGAGGCGGCCGAGCGGGCCATGGACCGGCTGGCACGGAAGTACATCGGGGAGGAGCGGTATCCGTGGCTCCTCCCCGGGGAGCGGCGGGTGATGCTGCTGATCGAGCCGGTGCGGGTGCGGAGGGTCGTGGGGGTGGAGCCGTTTCGGGCGGGGGTGCTGTCGGGGGCGGAGACGGAGGTCGCGTCAGAGTAGGTGGTCGGCCTTGCCGGCCTTGATGTCGCGGATGAGAGTGCGGAGGGCTTCGCGGCTGTCGGTGAGGTAGGTGTCTTCCTGGCCGGCGATGGTTATGTAGGCGTTGCCGTGGGGGTCGGTGCCTATGCGGAAGCAGTTGGCGCCCTCGCCGCAGAAGGGGTCTTCCCAGGTGATGTCCGGCATGAGGGCTCCTAGAGGTCGTTGGCGAGCGCGTGGATGAAGGTTCGAGAGTCGTCCGGGGCTAGTGCCACTGCCTCGGTCGCGTCGAGTTGGGCCCGGTACTTGGCGAGCTGTGCCTCCGCGTCGATGAACTCAGCGCCGTGCGTGCTGTCCAGCTGCACGGTGTCAAGGCGGGGGACGGCGGCCTCGGCGTGGATCACGGACTGCCCGGCGCCGGGGAAGCCGCCGACCTTGAACGGGATGACCCGGAGAATGACGCTGTCCCCTTCGGACATGCGCAGGAGGTGGTTGAGCTGCCGCCTGGCCACCTTCGGCCCGCCGAACTCCATACGAAGGGCGGCCTCGTGGACGATCGCGTCGAGTGACGGGGGTTCAGGGCGGTCGAGAACCTGCTGTCGATCGATCCGGTGCGCCGTGCGGAGGTCGATGGCCGCCTGGGGCAGGGGCGGGATGACGGCGGCGAAGACGGCACGGCTGTGCTCCTCGGTCTGGAGGAGGCCGGGCAGGTGCACGGTCGTTGCGATGCGCAGGCGGCTGGCATGCCACTCCAGTTCGGCGATGTCCAGGAAGTCGTCGCGGAGTTGGCCCCGGTAGGACTCCCACCATCCCTTCTCGCGGGACCCTGCCATGGCGGCGAGCGCCTCGATGAGCGCCTGGTCCGTGCAGCCGTAGTTGCCCGCGAGCGTACGTACCCGCTCGGGGCTGATGCCGGAGCGGCCGGACTCCATGTTGGGCACGTTGGTGCGCGGGACGCCGAGTAGTCCGGCGGCGCGCTCGGTGGTCATCCCGGCCGCGATGCGCATCCTGCGCAACTCCTCGCCGAGGCGTCGCTGACGCTCCGTCGGTGTATTCCTCGGCGGCATGTGTCCCCTCGTGTCCGGCTCTTGACGGGGTTAGTTTGCCTCTGGGGTGCGTGGTTGGTCCACCGAGCATTCCGCAAAGGGTAGTACGTGTACTCCCTTCATGCCCTACAGTTGGTGACGAGTCGCTTACGGCCTGGCGTCGTCGGAAGTGCATCGCGCGAGCCTGCCTGAGCCCGCGCGACAGGCCACCGACCTTGTCGTGGTTCGTCAAGTACACATCTGCATCAAGGGAGTTGCCATGCATGTCGCCTTGGCCGCCTCGGCCTGTCCCGCCTCCGACGATGTGAGCGAGGCCGCGCCGCCGTCCCCGGAGTCCCTCGCGTACAGCCTCACCCTGCCTGCCGGGCCGATGAGTTCGCGGGTTGCGCGGGCGGCGACTCGCGTTGCCCTGTACGCACACGGGCTGGAGGACATGACCGACGCAGCCGTACAGGTCGTCGGCGAACTCGCCGCGTGCGCATGCCGGTTCACGCCAGGTGCCGAGGTGTATGTGTCGCTGCGGTTCAGGGACGGCGCGCTGCGGGTGATCCTCTACGACGGACATCCCCGGCACAGCCACCCGAAGGTCGTCGCGGCCTGCGATGCGCGGAGGCGGGCGGCGCTACGACTGTTGGGGTGCGTGGTGCGGGCCTGCGAGGGGGAGTGGGGGTTCGGAGAGGCCCGGGAGCCGGGGGGAGGGACGCGGATGTGGGCTGTGGTGGGGAGGGAGGGGGCTCGGGGGTTTGGGGAGGTGGGGGTGGAGGGGTGGGGAGTGACCGGAGGTTGAGTCAGTCCTGCAATTCCGCAGCCAGGGTGCGGGCTTGGGCAGCTTCGCTGGGGGCGTTGGCGCGGGTGTAGACGTCGGCTGCCTGGAGGTAGTGGGTGCGGGCGGCGGCGGGGCTCCCGGCCCTATTATGGGCGGCTGCCAGGTTGCGAAGGGCGTTGCCTGCCCGGTACCAGTCTTCGAGCCCCTCATAGACTCCCAAAGCCGCGCCATGCGCCTCGATCGCCTCCTCCACCCGGCCCGCCTCCCGCAGGGCGAGGCCGAGGTTGTTCCACGCGATGGCCTCGCGGTGGCGGTCCCCGGCGGCCAGGTGCAGGTTGCGCGCGCGGGTGTGTGCCTCGATCGCCTTCTCCACCCGGCCTGCCGCTCGCAGGGCGAGGCCGAGGTTGTTCCACGCGTCGGCCTCGCCGTTGCGGTCCCCGACGGCTTGGTACAAGTCGCGGGCGCGAGTGAGCCCCTCGATCGCTTCCTCCACCCGGCCTGCCGCCCGCAGGGCGAGGCCGAGGTTGTTCCTCGCTCCGGCCTCGCTCTTGCGGTCCCCGCCAAACTGGTACAGGACGAGGGCGCGAATGTAGGCGTCGGCCCCCTCCTCCACCCGGCCGGCCTCCAGCAGGGCGCTGCCGAGGTGGTCGCACGCCATGGCTTCGCCATCACGGTCCCCGGCACGGTCGGCGGCCTCCCGCCAGGCACTGGCAACGGTGATCCAGTCGTCGAAGTACCGCCGCCAGGTCAGATACTCCCCCAGACTTCCGGCCAGCCGCCCCGCCGCCCCCGCGAACCGCTCCTCCCGCGCCCACGACACCGCCGCCACCAGCCCCGCCCGCTCCCCGTCGAACCACGCCAGAGCCTGCCCCCGGTCCCCGAACCGCTCCGGCTCCGCCATCCCCGGCAACCACCGCAACCGATCATCAGCCGCATCCGCCCACCGCACATAGAACCCCAGCACCCGCTCCCGAGCCCCCTCCCCCTCCTCCCGCAACTCCACATCCCCCGCCACCACACCCACCCCGAACGCCCGCACCAAGTCATGCAACCGCCACCGCAGGGCGGGAGTCGCTCTGTCGTTCCCGTCCCCGCCGACGTATCGCACAGGGGTCACGAGGTGCGTAGCGGCCAGATCCTCCAGCAAGCCCAGCGCGGCCTCCAGGTCGAGGTCGGCCAGGGCGCTGATCGCCTCCGTGCCGGTCTCCGTGCCCGGCGCGAGGCAGAGCAGGCGTAGGAGGCGGGCCTGGTCGGGCGGCAGCCGGTGGTACGAGGTCTCCAGTACGGGGCGGAGAACGAGGGAGCGGCCGTACAGATCCGTTCCGGGGCTTCCCTTGTCCAGGACCGTGGTCGGGTCGCCGGCCGCCTGGATCTCGGTCACCAGCGACGCGATGTCCCGATGCCGTCGTCTGCGGAGCATCGCGGCGGCGATCTGGAGGGCGAGGGGGAGGTGGCCGCAGAGGGAGGCCAGTTCGCGGAGGGCGTCCGGTTCCCGCAGCGGGCGCTCGTCGCGTTCGTCGGCGTCGTGGAGGGCGTGGGTCACGAGGGCGATGGAGTCGTCCGGGGGCAGGGTTTCCAGGTCGATGAGGCGGACGGGGAGGGCGTCCGGGCGGTTCCGGGAGGTGATCAGTACCCGGTGGTGGTCCGTGCCGGGCAGGAGCGGCAGGAACTGGGCGGGGTCCGAGGCGTTGTCGAGGATCAGCAGCGTCCGGTCCCGTCGCTCCGCGAGGAGGGCGCGATACGCGTCGTACTGGCGGGGCGAAGTCGGTGGTAGATCCGGGCCCCGCACGCCCAGCGCGTCGAGCAGCGCCAGCACGGCCTGGTCCGCCGTCACCGGGTTCTCGTCGTATCCGCGCAGATCGACGAAGAGTGTTCCGCCGGGGAACCATCCCTCCCTGCTCGCCCGATGCGCCGCCTCCACGGCCAGCGCCGTCTTGCCGATGCCGCCCATGCCGGTGACGGCGAAGATGAGGAGCGGGAGTGCGGCTGTGTCGGCCTCGGTCGGTGCGAGGTGGGGGAGGAGACGGTCCAGCTCGGCGGACCGGCCGGTGAAGCCGGGCGGCCGGGGCGGCAGTGTCGTCGTCGCTCGCGGTACCGGGCCGTGGACGGTGGGCCTAACGCTCCCGTTCGGTCCGCTTGCCGGTGACGGGTGCGTGGAAGGTGGCGCCCCTGAAGTCGATGTGGTCTCCGCCGTACGTCGCTGAGGCGTCGCTGTCGCGTCGATGGGGACGCTCCTCGGCGTCGGCGGAACCTCCGCGCGGCCGGTGCTTGCGCAGCACCGCCACCGCGACCGACGCGGCCTGCGTGGCGGCGAGTTTCTGTGAGCCCGAGGCGTCGGCCTTGTGCTTCTCGGCGTTGGCGCGGTCGCTGATGCCCCGGATGACCAGGGCATCCAACTGGCCGTTCAGGTGGGCCGCGTGGGCGGCGCCGGAGCCTTCCATCTCGATGGCGCACGCGTCGTTGTAGTGCAGCCGGATGTGCTCGGCGAAGGCCGATCTGTCGTCGGCCAGGACGACGTCGCCGACCGCGATCGGCTTCCGGTGCGCAGTTACATCCCGTACGTCCCGCAGGGCGGATCTGGCCGCCTGAACGAGCCGGTGCGAGCCGTGCCAGACCTCGGGCCGGGCGCGGAAGCCCTCCGGCGTCTGCTTGCCGCCGTGGACGGCGTACACCTTTGTGCCGATCACGACGTCACCGATCTCGATGTCGTCCTTGAGCCCGCCCGCGATGCCGACGAAGAGCAGCACCTCCGGGCTGAGCCAGTCGACGATCTGGGTCGTGAGCGCGGCGGCGTTCAGAGCTCCCTCGCCGAGCTCCGCAGCGGCGACGGTCCAGTCCGTGTCCGCGAGCCGGCCCCGTTCGACCCGGGTGCCGGTGACGGGGTGGACGAGTTCCTCCGGCGCTATGAGGTGGGCGCGCACGGCGTCGTATTCGAGCGCGAGGGCGGTGAGGATCACGGCGGTTGGGTTTGTCTCCGGCACCCTTCCAAGGTACTTGCAAGTCATCGGCCCCGGTGGGGCGTTGACGGACCGTGCACCACTCGCACCGCACGGTCCGTAGGGTGTCCTCGCACGCGGAGGGGGAAGGACGTCGTATGCCGGAACAAGACGTGACCGTAGGGCAATTGCTGCTCGCCGAGTACCAGACAGTCAAGGACGAGCAGAAGGCGCGGATCGGTTTCCGGGACAACCTGCTGTACGTGACTTTGGCCGCCGTGGCCGCCGTCATTGCCGCAGCCGCCCAGGCGGAGCAGCCGTCGATGCTGCTCGCGCTGCCGCCGGTGTGTGTCGTGCTCGGGTGGACGTACCTCGTGAACGACCAGAAGATCTCCGCAATCGGCGCCTACGTGCGCGAGGACCTCGGGCCCCGGCTCGCGGAGTTGGCCGAACCCGGCGGCGGATTCGAGGCGTTCGGCTGGGAGACCGCGCATCGCGTGGACGTGCGGCGCAAGTCCCGGAAGGCCATCCAGACAGTGGTGGACCTGACGGCGTTCTGCTTGGTTCCGTTCGCGGTGCTGGTCGTGTTCTGGGCATCCGGCGGGAGCGGGCTGCTCATCGCGGTGTCGGTACTGGAGGCACTCGCCGTGGCCGGGCTCGGCTCGCAGGTGGTGTGGTACGCGAACGGGGCGTGAACTCGCCCTTGGCGCCCTACCTTTGACGTACGCAGCAGACAGCAGATGGGCGCCGGCTCACCGCGCCATTGGGTGCGGGGTGGGCGGGACGGGGGGTATCAGCGGATGGAGGCGGCGCTGCTGGCGGCCCTCGCCGAGGGCGCGGCCGGGGACGGGGGACGCCGGGCCGTGGAGAGGCTGGCACGGGCGGTGGGGCTGGACGCGGGGGCGTCCGCCGCGGACATCGCCGAGGCCGCGACCGATCCCGCGCGCCGGGACGCGGTACGGGAGTGGGGCGAGACCGTGGCCGACCTGCTCGCCCTCGATCCACGGCGCGTCGCCGGTGCCGTCGCGCGGCGTATGGAACGGCACGCGCCGGGCAGCGGCACGTCGTCCTGGTACGACGGTGACCACTCCGACTTCCGCGGCGGCGTCTTCCTGCGCGAGGTGATCGGCGTACAGGTCGTGATCCAGCGGGGCGGGGCCGCCGTACCCGAGGCCCTGGCGGGCCTGCCCCCCAGGCCCGGCGGGTTCACCGGCCGCGAGGAGGAGACAGCCGCCTTGCTGCGTGCCCTGGACCTGCACCTGGACTCGACGGGCGGCGCGCGGTCGGAGGCGTCGGCGGCCCCGGTCCTCGTCGCCGCCGTGTCCGGCCTCGGCGGCGTCGGCAAGACCGCGCTCGCCGTCGAGACCGCCCATCTCGCCTGTTCACAGGGGCGGTTTCCGGGCGGAGTGCTCTTCATCGACTTGCACGGCTACGACCAGGAGCCCGTCACCGCCGACCGGGCCCTTCAGGCACTGCTGCGCGCCCTCGGCACACCGCCGGAGCACATCCCCGCCACGGCGGACGAGAGGACTGCGCTCTACCGCTCGACGCTGGCCGCGCGCGGCCGGGAACGGGGCGCGGTGCTGATCCTGGCCGACAACGCGTCCTCGCCGGACCAGGTACGGCCCCTGCTGCCGGGTGACCCTCAGCACCACGTCCTGGTCACCTCCCGGGACCGGTTGCCCCAACTGGGCGCGAGACTCATCCCCTTGGGGCAGCTCACGCCGAACGAGGCGTACGAACTCCTCGACCGCGCTCTGCGGATCGCCGACCCGGGTGACAGCCGGGTCACCGACCATCCCGACAGCGCTCGGCAACTCGCCGTCCTCTGCGGGCACCTGCCGCTGGCCTTGCAGATCGCGGCCGCCCTGCTGGCGGAGGATCCGGACAAACCGGTGACCGAACTCGTCGCGGAACTCGCCGAGTTCGACAACCTCGACGACGGCGAGCGCAGCGTCCGCGCCGCCTTCGAGCTCTCCTATCGCCGGTTGCCGCCCGAGCAGGCGCGGCTGCTGCGTCTGCTGGCCCTCGCGCCCGGGCCCGAGGTGGGCGACGAGGTCGTCGCCGCGCTGGTGGGAGCCGAGACTCCGCCACTGCGCGACCTGAGGGCGCTGGCCCGTGCGCATCTCGTCGAGCGGGGGAGCGGGCGCACACGGTGGCGGTTGCATGACTTGGTGCGGGCGTTCGGGGTGGGTGTGGTGGCGGGGGATGTGGAGTTGCGGGAGGAGGGGGAGGGGGCTCGGGAGCGGGTGCTGGGGTTCTATGTGCGGTGGGCGGATGCGGCTGATGACCGGTTGCGGTGGTTGCCGGGGATGGCGGAGCCGGAGCGGTTCGGGGACCGGGGGCAGGCTCTGGCGTGGTTCGACGGGGAGCGGGCGGGGCTGGTGGCGGCGGTGTCGTGGGCGCGGGAGGAGCGGTTTGCGAGGGCGGGGGTGCGGCTGGCCGGAAGTCTGGGGGTGTATCTGGCGTGGCGGCGGTACTTTGACGACTGGATCACTGTCGCTGGTGCCGCGCGGGAGGCCGCCGACCGTGCAGGGTACCGCCACGGTGAGGCCATTGCGTGGGGCAACCTCGGCGCCGCCCTGCGGCAGGTGGGCCGGGTGGGGGAGGCGATCGAGGCGCACACCCACGACCGCGACCTGTGCCAGGCCGCCGGGGACCGCGACGGCGAGGCCAGCGCGTGGCACAACCTCGGCATCGCCCTGCGGGAGGCGGGCCGGGTGGGGGAGGCGATCGAGGCGCACACCCACGAGCGCGCCCTCTACCAGGCCTCCGCAAACCGCCACGGCGAGGCCGACGCTTTGAACAGTCTCGGCAACGCAGTGCGGGAGGCGGGCCGGTTGGAGGAGGCGATCGAGGCGCACACGCGCGCCCGTGACCTGTACCAGGCCGCCGGGGACCGCCACCGCGAGGCCTTCGCGTGGAACAACCTCGGCCTCGCGCTGCGGGAGGCGGGCCAGGTGGAGGAGGCGATCGAAGCGCACAGCGGGGCTTTGGGGGTCTATGAGGAGCTCGAAGACTGGTATCGGGCAGGCAACGCCCTCCGCAACCTGGCCGTCGCCCATGAGCAGGCCGGTCGCCCCGCCGCCACCCGCGCCCACTACCTCCAGGCAGCCGATGCCTACACCCGCGCCAACGCCCCCACCGAAGCCCGCACCCGCGCCGGCAACCTCACCCCTTGACCGCCCCACTCAACGCAAACCCTCCACCCAGCCGCCTCGCCACCAGCACATAGAGCAGAATCACCGGGGTCGAGTAGATGATCGAGAACGCCGCCAGCTGCCCGTACACCACCGTCCCCCGATTTCCGAAGAACTCGTTGATGCTCACCGCGGCCGGCATCTGGTCCGGCGTGAGCAGCAGCATGAACGGGACGAAGAAGTTCCCCCACATCATCACGAACGAGAACACCGTCACCACCGCCACCCCGGGCCCCATCAGCGGCAGCACGACCCGCAGCAACGACTGGAGCGACGATGCCCCGTCCGTCCAGGCCGCCTCCTCCAGCTCCTTCGGTACGCCGTCCATGAAGTTCTTCATCAGCCAGATGGCGAACGGCAGTTGAGAGGCGGCGAAGAAGAAGATCGTTCCTTCCATGGTGTCGATGAGGTTCACCTGCACGAACAGGGCATAGACCGGCACCATGATCGCCGTGATCGGCAGGCTCGTCGCGAACAGGATCGTGAGCAGGAACGGGCGGTTGAAGCGGGACCGGAACCGCGACAGCGGGTAGGCGGCGAGCGCCGCGCACGCGACCGTCAGTGCCGTGCCCCCGCCGCACAGGAGCAGGCTGTTGAGCAGCGGTGTGAAGGTGATGTCCGGGGTGAGGACCGCGTCGAAGTTGTCGAGCGTGACGCCGTCCGGGACCTTCACCTGGAGGTCGGCGTTCGTGTCCAGCGAGGACAGGAGCACCCACGCCAGCGGGAGCACGAAGGCAGCGGCCACCACCAGGAGCCCGGCGTCGGCGGCCAGACGGTGAGAGGTGCGTCGGGACGAGAGAGTGCGAGGCATACGGCGTCACACCTCCGTTCGCAGCAGACGCAGGTAGACCACGGAGAACAACGAGCCCACCACCAGCAGCAGGAGGGCGACCGCCGTGCCGTAACCGATCATGCTTTTCTGGAACGCCTCCTCGTACATGAACAGCGGCAGCGTCTGGCTCTTGCCGCCCGGGCCGCCCCTGGTCATCACCCAGATCAGGCCGAAGACGGACAGCGTCTGGAGGGTGATGAGCATCAGGTTGGTGCCGATGGAACGGCGGATCATCGGGAGGGTGATGTGCCACATGCGGCGCCAGCCGCCGGCGCCGTCGACCTCCGCCGCCTCGGTGATCTCCTTGGGGATCTCGTTCAGCGCCGCCGAGTAGACCAGCATCGAGAACGCGGTGCCGCGCCAGACGTTCGCGAACGACACCGCCAGGATCGGGAGTGTGAACAGCCAGTTCTGGGTGGGGAGATGGAGCCAGTCCAGGACGGCGTTCAGGGTGCCCTCGCGGCGGAAGAAGGCGTAGAGCAGGAAGCCCGCGACGACCTCCGGCAGGACCCACGCCGTGATGACGATGGCGCCCACCAGGGTGCGTACGGGCTTCGACGCGCGCTGCATCAGCGCGGCCAGGGCCAGGCCCAGCGTGTTCTGGCCGAGCAGGGCGGAGATGACGGTGAAGACGAGGGTCAGCCAGACCGCGTTGCGGAACGCCTCGTCGTCGAACGCCGTACGGAAGTTGTCGAAACCGACGAAGGAGTCCTCGGCCTGGCCGGTGAGCTGGAGGTCGGTGAAGGCGATGTAGGCGCAGTAGGCGATGGGACCGGCGAGGAAGAGGACCAGGAGGACGACGGCGGGCGTGACGGGCAGGGCCCGCAGGAACGGCACGTGACGAGGGCGGGCGCCAGGTGCGGCCGGTGCGGGGGCCCGGCCCGGCCTCTTCGCGAGGCCGGGGCCGGTGGCGGTCTTCATGAGCGGTGACTCACTTCTCGATCACCTGGTCGTCCGTCGCGGATTTCAGCTCCTCGTCGTACGACTTGGCCGCGTCTTCGACCGAGGCGTCACCCGTCGTCACGCCCTCCATCGCCTCCTGGATCGCGGTGGACACCTTCGGGTACGCCGGGTAGGCGGGCCGGTAGTGGGTCGACGCGACGAGGTCGGTGAAGAACTTGATGCCTGGCTGTGCGTCGACGTACGCGGGATCGGCCGCGACGTCCTTGCGCACCGCGATGCCCGAGTTGGCGATGTACCACTTCTGGGCGTTCGCCTTGGTCTGCATCGTCTTGACGAACTCGAAGGCCAGGTCGGGGTTGCCCGCCTTGGCCGGGATGGACCAGGTCCAGCCGCCGGACATGCTCACCTTGCCGGGGGCCTGGCCGTTCTGGGTGGGCATGTGGGCGAGCCCCAGTTTCTGCGACCACTCGGGCCATTCGTGGCCGCTGCCCTCCAGCCAGTCCTGCGGGAGCCAGGAGCCGTCGAGGTCGATGCCGAGCTTGCCCTCGGGGAGCAGTTCACCGCGCACGCGGGTACCGAAGTTGGGGTCGAGGGCGTCCGAGACGTCCGGGCCCAGCTTCTCCTTGTACACCGTCTCCACGAACGTGAGGGCGTCCTTGAACCCCTGGCTGCCGGCGATCCACTTCTTGGACGCCTTGTCATAGAGCGGGTCCGTGGTGCCGTCGTTCGTGCCGTAGAGCAGCATCTCGAAGCCCTGCATGGTCGCGGCCTCGCCGGCGGGCTTGCCGGTGTAGACGTTGAGGGGGGTGACACCCGGGACCTTCTTCTTGATCGCTCGGGCGGCTTCGAGGACGTCGTCCCAGGTCTTCGGCTGCCAGTCGGCGGGCAGACCGGCCTTCTTGAAGATGTCCTTGCTGAACCACAGGCCCCGGGTGTCCGTCCCGTCCGGGACGCCGTACGTCTTCCCGTCCTCCCCCTTGGCCGCCGCCTTCGCCGTGTCGATGAACTGGTCCCAGTCCTTCCACTTGGCGAGGTAGGGGTCGAGCGGCTTCAAGTACCCGCTGGTGATGTCCGAGTTGATGAGGAACGTGTCCTCGTAGACCAGGTCCGGGGCGGTCTTGGGGGACCGGAGCATCTGCTGCAGCTTGGTGTAGTACTCCGAGTCCGGGGCCTTGATCGGCACGAACTCGACCTTCTTGCCCGGGTTCGCCTTCTCGAACTGCTTCTTGACGTCCGCGAGGTAGGTGTCCATCACCTTGATGGAGTTGTCCGTGGACTGCTTGAAGGAGACCTTGAGGGTGTCGGGGTCGCTGCCGGAACCCCCGCCACAGGCGGTGAGCGTGCCTGCGGCGGCGAGGGTGAGGGCGAGGAGTGCGGGGAGGGCGGGGCGGGTTCGGCGGGCGGTTCGAGCGGCTCGGACGGGGCGGGCGGTGGGGCGCACGGGCATGACCTCCTGGGGCCTACGTCGTTGTGGCCTGGGGTTGTCTGCCCGGTGAACCTAAGAGGAGTGGTCTAGTCAGGTCAATGAGTGTGCGTGGGATTGGACGGTGGTTCGGGAAGCTGCTTGCGCCGCGGTCACGCCGCTACCGGCCCGACCCCGCCCCCGGAACCCACCGATAGACCAACTCCGGCCTACCCACCTGCCCATAGACCGGCGCCCGCTCGGCCCGCCCCGCCTCCACCAGATGCTCCAGATAACGCCGAGCCGTGATCCGGGAGATCCCCACGGCCTCGGCCACGCCCGCCGCGGTGAGCCCCTCCTCGGCCTCCCGCAGGGCCCCGGTGACCCGCTCCAACGTCGGCCCGCTCAACCCCTTCGGCAACGCCACCGGCCCCGGCGCCCGCAGTGTCGCCAGGGCCCGGTCCACCTCGTCCTGTCCGCTCGCCTCGCCGACCGCCGCATGGAACTCGGCGTAGCGCACCAGGCGGTCCCGGAGCGTGGCGAACGTGAAGGGCTTCAGTACGTACTGCACGACCCCCAGCGACACCCCCTCCCGCACCACGGCGAGATCCCGAGCCGACGTCACCGCGATCACGTCCGCGTGGTGCCCGGCCGCTCGCAGGGACCGCGCCAGCTGCAGCCCGTGCACGTCCGGCAGGTGCAGGTCCAGCAGCAGCAGATCCACCGGAGTACGCTCCAGCGCGCGCCGTGCCTCCGCACCGGTGTGTGCCTTGCCGACCGCGACGAAGCCCGGCACCCGGCCGACGTACATCATGTGCGCGTCCGCCGCGACCGGATCGTCCTCCACGACCAGGACGCGAATCGCCTGCTCGGCCGCCGCCGTCATACGTCACCTCTCGAAACCACCGCATCATCGGAACCCGACCGGGGTTCGGACTGCCGGGATTGCTGAGATCGCCGGGATCGCTGCGCAGGCTCGGCGTCCGGCAGGGCCTCGGCGCGTGACCGACGCTCGCCGTCCGGCTCCGCGCCGGGCAAGGGCTCGGCGGCCCCGGGGGGCTCTGTGCCCGGCTGGGGCCTGCGGTCCGGTTGGGGCTCGGCGTCCAGGTGTGGCTCGGCGCCAGGCAGGTTCTCGCCGTCCGGCGGGGTCTCGGCGCCCCGGGGTGGCTCCGTGTCCGGTTGGGGCTCGGCGTCCAGGTGGGGCTCCGTGCCCCGCAGGGTCTCGCCGTCCGGCAGTGGCTCGGCGCCCGCGGGTGGCTCCGTGTCCGGTTGGGGCTCGGTGTCCAGGTGTGGTTCGGCGCCAGGCAGGTTCTCGCCGTCCGGCGGGGTCTCGGCGCCCCGGGGTGGCTCCGTGTCCGGTTGGGGCTCGGCGTCCAGGTGTGCTTCGGCGCCCGGCAGGGTCTCGCCGACCGGCAGTGGCTCGGCGCCCGCGGGTGGCTCCGTGTCCGGTTGGGGCTCGGCGTCCAGGTGTGGTTCGGCGCCCGGCAGGGTCTCGCCGTCCGGCAGTGGCTCGGCGCCCGCGGGTGGCTCCGTGTCCGGTTGGGGCTCGGTGTCCAGGTGTGGTTCGGCGCCCGGCAGGTTCTCGCCGTCCGGCGGGGTCTCGGTGCCCCCGAGTGGCTCGGGTCGTCCGCCGAGGCCTGCGGGTAGGTGTGGGCGGCGGTCTGCGGCAGGTCCCGGCTGTGGCCCGCCGCGCGGCAGCGGCTCGCCGCTCGGTTGGGGCTCGGCGCCCGGCAGGGTATCGCCGTCAGGCGGGGACTCGGCGCCCCTCAGGTGCTCCGCGCCGGGCACGGGTTCTGCCCCCGGCACGGGCTCCCGCAGGCGCCCCTCGCTCAGCGGCAACCGTGCCTCGAACTCTGCCCCGCCCCCGGCAGCCTCCGTCACCGACAGGGCTCCGTCGTGCCGGTGTACCGCCTGCCGTACCAGGGCCAGTCCCAGCCCGCGGCCCCCCGGCCCCGCCGGCTTCGTCGAGAAGCCGCGTTCGAACACCGCCTCCGCGTGGGCGGGGTCCACCCCGGCCCCCGTGTCGGACACGCGCAGGACCAGCTCTCCGCCCTGCGTGTACGCCGTCACCGTCACTCGTGCCCCCACACTGCCCTGCGCGGCGTCCACCGCGTTGTCGATCAGGTTGCCGAGGATCGTCACCAGATCCCGGGCCGGCAGGGACGGCGGCAGCAGGCGGTCGTCCAGTCGGCTGTCCTGCGAGACGACGAGTTCGACGCCCCGCTCGTTGGCCTGTGCCGTCTTGCCCAGCAGAAGGGCCGCCAGCACCGGTTCGCTGACCGCCGCGACGACCTGGTCCGTGAGTGCCTGCGCCAGCTCCAGCTCGGCCGTCGCGAACTCCACCGCCTCCTCGGCGCGTCCGAGTTCGATCAGCGAGACCACCGTGTGCAGGCGGTTCGCCGCCTCGTGCGCCTGTGACCGCAACGCCTGGGTGAAACCCCGCTCGGAGTCCAACTCGCCCATCAGGGACTGGAGTTCGGTGACATCGCGCAGGGTCACCACCGTGCCGCGGCGCTCACCGCCCGACACCGGTGACGTGTTCACCACCAGCACCCGTTCCGCTGCGAGGTGCACCTCGTCCACCCGCGGCTCGGACGCCAGCAGTGCCCCGGTCAGCGGGGCCGGCAGGCCGAGCTCGGCGACCGACTGCCCCACCACATCACCGGCCACGCCGAGCAGCTCGCGCCCGCCGTCGTTGATCAGCGCCACCCGGTACTGCCCGTCCAGCATCAGCAGCCCCTCACGCACCGCGTGCAGGGCGGCCTGGTGGTAGTCGTGCATATGGCTCAGCTCGGACGCGTTCATGCCGTGGGTGTGGCGGCGCAGCCGGGCATTGATCACATACGTGCCGATCGCCCCCAGCGCCAGCGCGCCCCCCGCCACCCCGAGCAGCGCCGTCAGCTGGTCCTGCACCCGCTTGCTGATCTCCTCGACCCGGATGCCCGCGCTCACCATCCCGACGATCTGCGCGGGCCGGTTCCCCCCGTCGTAGATCGGTACGACCGCCCGGACGGACGGGCCGAGCGTGCCGGTGTACGTCTCCGTGAAGGGCTCGCCGCGCAGGGCGCGCTCCGTGTGGCCGCGGAAGTGCTGCCCGATCTGCTTCTCGTCGGGGTGCGTCCAGCGGATGCCCTCGGGGTTCATGATCGTCACGAAGTCGACCTCTGCATCGCGCTGGACACGGAGCGCGTACGGCTGGAGCTCGGCCGTCGGATCGGCCGTACGAATCGCCTCACCCACGGACGGGGCGTCGGCTATCGACTGCGCCACCGCCATGGCCTGCCGCCCCGCCGCGTCCTCGGCCTGTCCACGGTCACTGACGTACGTGAACACCGCGTACCCGGCGACGAGCACCGCTATCAGCACGGCCTGCATGGCGAACAGCTGGCCGGCCAGGCTGCGGGGTCGGGGGACGGGGAAGCGCATGTCGTCAGTCTGCCCCATGGCCGATTTTGGCCGACCTGCCTGTGGACAAGTGGTTCCCGCGGCCCCAATGCCGTGACTCAATGTGACTCACGTCACTCCATGACGCGGTCTCTGCGGTCAGGTCGTGGACCCCCACGATGATCGAGCCGCGCGAACGCGCGAGCCGCTCCGTCTCCGGGGACAGCGGGATGTCCGGCCGGTGATGGTGGACCTGGCCGCGGCGAACCGTGACCGAGATCCTCCGGCCCTCGATCGAGGCGGTCAGGCCTCGGGTCGGGGCGACGTCCGGCGCCGGCGCGTGCAGCCCACCGCCGAGCCCAGCTCCTTGTGGACCCCCACCGTCCAGAACGGGGCGCCGTCGGAGGCCACGCCGAGCGTCAGGAGGGCCGGCACGGCGAACGTCCCCGCGCGCCACGTCAGATGTGGAATGTCGGAGACCGCCTCCATCGGCCCTTTGTGCCGGCCGGGCGGGCGGCAGCCGACGTGATGCGGCGACGCGTGGGCCGGCTCGCCGTCGGCGTACACGGCGAGCGCGGGCCGCCGCCACCGCACTGCGCGGAACCTGGCCGCGCGTCACCGGGACCGGTCCCGGTGAACTAAATGAACGGAAGGGTGACCGCCCTCACACGACGGGAGATAGTCACCGCATCGCTGAGTACGACCCCGTCTCCCCCCGGGGCTCGCCAGCCGATCAGCGAACCCCCCCACCCCGGACGTGAGCCGCACGCCGGTGATACCGACGAAGACGTCAAGGAGGGCAGCCGTGGCCGCCGCCAGTTCCCCCGACAAGGCACCTGCCGCACCCGTCGCCAAAACCAAACGGGACCGCACGCACTACCTCTACATCGCGGTGATCATCGCGGTTGCCCTCGGTATCGCCGTGGGTCTGGCCGCACCCGACTTCGCGGTCGAGCTGAAGCCCATCGGTACGGGCTTCGTGAACCTGATCAAGATGATGATCTCGCCGATCATCTTCTGCACGATCGTCCTGGGCATCGGCTCGGTACGGAAGGCGGCCAAGGTCGGCGCCGTCGGCGGTATCGCGCTCGTCTACTTCCTGGCGATGTCGCTGGTCGCCCTCGCCATCGGTCTCGTCGTCGGCAACATCCTGGAGCCCGGCACCGGACTCGCGGTCACCGACGCCATCAAGGACGCCGGTCACGCGCAGGTCGACTCCGAGGCCAAGGACACCACCGAGTTCCTGCTCGGCATCATCCCGACCACGATGATCTCCGCGTTCACCTCGGAGTCGGTGCTCCAGACCCTGCTCATCGCGCTGCTCGCCGGTTTCGCGCTCCAGGCCATGGGTTCGGCCGGGGAGCCGATCCTGCGCGGCGTGCAGCACATCCAGCGGCTCGTCTTCCGCATCCTCGCCATGGTGATGTGGGCCGCGCCGATCGGTGCCTTCGGCGCCATCGCCGCCGTCACCGGTTCCGCCGGTGTGGACGCCCTGAAGAGCCTCGCCGTGTTGATGCTCGGCTTCTACGTCACCTGCTTCCTGTTCGTCTTCATCGTGCTCGGCGCGCTGCTGCGGGTCGTCGCCGGCCTCAACATCTTCACGCTCTTCAAGTACCTGGGCCGTGAGTTCCTGCTGATCCTTTCGACCTCCTCCTCCGAGTCGGCGCTGCCGCGCCTCATCGCGAAGATGGAGCACCTCGGCATCAGCAAGCCGGTGGTCGGCATCACCGTCCCGACCGGCTACTCCTTCAACCTCGACGGCACCATGATCTACATGACCATGGCGTCCCTGTTCATCGCCGACGCGATGGGTACGCCGATGTCGATCGGCGAGCAGATCCCGCTGCTGCTCTTCCTGCTGGTCGCCTCCAAGGGCGCCGCGGGTGTCACCGGAGCCGGCCTCGCGACCTTGGCCGGCGGCCTTCAGTCGCACAAGCCCGCCCTGGTGGACGGCATCGGTCTCATCGTCGGCATCGACCGCTTCATGAGCGAGGCCCGCGCCCTGACGAACTTCGCGGGCAACGCGGTGGCGACGGTGCTGATCGGGACGTGGACGAAGGAGATCGACCGCGGGCGGGTCGACGAGGTGCTCGCCGGTCACATTCCGTTCGACGAGGAGACGCTCCTGGACGACGGGCACGGGGGTTCGGTGGATGCCGACGCCGATGCCGCGGCTGTGCCGGGGCAGGGCGGGGAGAAGGAGCTCGCCAAGGCGTGAGCGATTCGGCTCCGCTGGGAGGGCCGATGTGAGCTCGGGGGGTGCTGTTGTCGGCGGGCCGCAGGTCGTCTGTGGCTGGTCGCGTCCACGCGGCGGAGCCGCACATCGAATCAGCCCCGCGCCCCTAGGGGGCCTTCGGCCCCCTCCCCTCTCCGGACGTCCGGCCCCGCCTGAACCGGGGCCGGACGTCCGGCAATTGCGCCGGGCGGCTGAGATGATCCCCCGTCTCTCAGCCGCCCGGTCTCGCTGTTACGGGCGTGCCGTTCAGCCGGGTCAGGTCCTGCGTCCTCAGGGTCAGGTCCGCTGCCGCCGCCGAGTCCCGGATCGTTTCCGGGCGGCTCGCGCCCGGGATCGGGATCACGGCCGGGGACCGTGCCAGCAGCCAGGCCAGGGCCACCTGCTGCGGGCTGACCCCGCGTTCGGCGGCGACGGCGTGGAACGCACCCGGGCGTGCCTCGCCCCCGACCCGTGACGGACCGTCGAGCGAGCTGCGGGAGATGCCGCCCAGCGGGCTCCACGGCAGGAACGCCAGCCCCAGTTCCGCGCACAGACGAAGCTCGGCCTCGCTGTCCCGGACGGCGGGCGAATACCGGTTCTGCACCGAGACCAGACGGTCACCGAGGATCCGGTGGGCCGCGCGGATCTGGTCGACGTCCGTGTTGGAGATGCCGGCCAGACGGATCGTGCCCTCGTCGAGAAGGTCGCGCAGCGCGCCCACCGACTCCTCGAACGGAACCGCCGGATCGGGCTTGTGCAGCTGGTAGAGCCCGATCGCCTCGACGCCGAGCCGCCGCAGCGAGGCCTCGGCGGCCGCCTTGAGGTGGCGGGGGTCGCCGTTCACCGTCCAGCTGCCGTCGGCCGGTCTGCCGCGGCCGCCCTTGGTGGCCACCAGCACGGCGTCCGTGTCGCCGCCGTACGCGGCCAGCGCGCGGGCTGCGAGGAGTTCGTTGTGACCGGGCCCGTCGCCCGGCAGATGGTACGAGTCGGCCGTGTCCAGCAGCGTCACCCCCGAGTCCAGGGCGGCGTGCACGGTCGCCACGGCGCGCTTCTCGTCGGGGCGGCCCTCGATGGACAGTGGCATCAGGCCGAGGCCGATCGCGCTCACGCGCTGGGAGCCGAGCGTGCGGTGGAGCATCTCAGTCGACGTCCTTTCCGAGGGTCTCGGCGACGGCCTCGGGAAGCCACTGCCGGGCGTGTGTGAAGCGGAAACCGAGCCGGGTGGCACGGGAGTTGTCCATGCCGTAGGCGCGGGTGAAGGAGAACGGGGAGACCTCGCCGACCTCGACGCGCTGGAAGACGGCCTGGCCGTTCGGGAGGTGCGCGGCGATGGCGGCGCACACCTCCTCGGTGGTCAGCAGGCCGTGGGAGGCGGCGTTGACCGGGCCGGTGAAGTCCTGGCCGACCGCCCAGAACAGGAAGTCGGCGATCTCCTCGACATGGATGTAGGTCGCCGGGTGATTCACCACCGGCACGGCGATCGGTGTGCCGCTGCGGATGCGGCTCGCGTAGTGGGTCATACGGCCCGTGAAGTCGTCGTCCCCGCCCAGCACATGGGCGACCCGCACCGCCGCGCAGGGGAAGGCCGGGTCGGCGGCGAACACCGCTTCCGCCTGCCGCTTGCCCTCGCCGTAGTGGGCGTCGAGGAACTCCGGCTCGTCCCAGGGGAGTTCGAGGTCCACGGCCACATTCAGCGCGTCCACGTCCGGCTCGCGCACGGGAGCGATCGAGTCCTCGTACTCGTACACCTCGACCGTCGACGTCAGTACGTAGCGACGCGTGCGGCCGGTGAGGACCCGGCGGGCGATCTCGGCCTGGCGCGGCGTGTAGCAGACCTGGTCGACCACGGCGTCGAACGTCCGCGAACCCAGGGCCGTCGTCAGGGACTTCTCGTCGTTCCGGTCGGCGACGAGGTGAACCGCGCCCGGGGGCGGCGCCGACGAGCCGCGATTGAGAACCGTCACCCGGTCCCCGGCGGCCAGCAGCCGCGCGATCAGCCGCTTGCCGAAATAGCGGTTGCCGCCGATGACCAGTACCTCTCGTGCCTGTCGCATGACCATAATTCTCCTGGCCCTGCACCGCGTCCTGAAGGGGAAGACATGGGAGATCAGGCCGCCGCGCCGAAAGAACCGCGGCATCTGCGCCCAGCCGCCAACGAAACATCGGTGGCCTTCGACGCCCTGGACCGGCAGATCCTCGAACTGCTCCAGACCGACGGCCGGATCAAGCTGAGCGAGCTGGGCCGCCGGGTGCGCCTCAGCCCGGCAGCCGTCACCGAGCGCGTACGGCGGCTGGAGGCGGCGGGCGCGATCACCGGGTACGGCGCCCATGTCGCCGCCGCCCGGCTCGGCTACGGCATCCAGGCCTTCATCCGGGTCAACCCGCACGGCGGCTACACCCTCAGACATCCCCGCACCCTGGAACTGCTGGACCGCCCGGAGATCACCGAGGTCCACCACGTCGTCGGCGAGGACTGCTGGATCCTCAAGGTCGCCGTCGAGGACACCGCCCACCTGGAGGAGATCCTCGAACAGACCTCGGCGCTGGGCCGTACGACGACGTCGATCGTGCTGTCCTCCCCGGTGCGCAGAAAGCCTCTCCTGCCACGGTTGCCCTGACGTCGGCGTCAAGGATTACGTTCGTACGCATGCGAATCGGCGAGCTGGCCGCGCGGGCCGGGACCACGACGCGCACGTTGCGCTACTACGAGTCGCGTGGGCTGCTGCCCGCACGACGGGGCGGTAACGGGTATCGGACGTACGACGAGAACGACCTGCAGCTGCTGCGGCAGATCAGGACGTTGCAGGACTTCGGGTTCGACCTGGAGGAGACCCGGCCCTTCGTGGAGTGTCTGCGGGCCGGGCACCCGGAGGGTGACTCGTGTCCCGCCTCGCTCGCGGTCTACCGGCGCAAGCTGGACGACCTCGACGCGCTGATCGGCGAGTTGCAGGCCGTGCGGGCCAAGATCGGGCTGCGGCTGGCGATGGCCGAGGGGGAACCACCGTTGTGCGAACTGGGAGGGCAGGAGCTGTGATCAAGGCGGCAGGTGTGGCCGAGGTGACGGACGCGGACTTCGAGGCGGAGGTGATCGGGGCGGAGCTGCCGGTGCTGGTGGAGTTCACCGCGGACTGGTGCCCGCCGTGCCGGCAGATGGGGCCGGTGCTCGCGGCCCTCGCCAGGGAGGAGGGCGACCGGCTGAAGGTGGTCCAGCTGGACGTGGACACCAACCCCGGGACCACCAACGCGTACAAGGTGCTGTCGATGCCGACGTTCATGGTCTTCCGGGGCGGTGAGCCCGTGAAGGCGATGGTGGGTGCCCGGCCCAAGCGGCGGCTGCTGGAGGAGCTGTCCGACGTGTTCGACGCGGACTGACCTCACGAACTGACCGCGCCCCATACGAAAGAAATCCCCCGAGCAATTGCGCTCGGGGGATTTCTTTCGTATATTCAATGGTTCGCGACTTCAGTGGAATTGAGTCGCGGAGAAGTTCAGTGAGCACAGTATATCCGGGCGGGAGCTGAATTGTCAAACACCGAATTCCAAGACGGTGAAATGCGGCGGGAGCAGGAATTCATCGACGGCCTGTACGCGCGCGTGGACCTGCTGCGCGGCGACACCGAGGACTCCGTCACGGACGCGCTCGGGCAGGGCAACACGCCGATGCAGGCCCGCCTGGAGCGGGACATCCTCGTCGCCGAGCGCTCGGGGCTGCTCGCCGCGCTGAACGCCGTGGACGGTTCGCTCTGCTTCGGCCGGATCGACCTGGCCTCGGGCACCACCCACCACATCGGCCGGATCGGCCTGCGCACCGACGACGCCGAGCGCACGCCGATCCTCATCGACTGGCGGGCCGACGTCGCCCGCCCCTTCTACCTGGCCACCGGCCACACCCCGATGGGGCTCAGGCGCCGCCGGCACATCACCACCGACGGCCGTACGGTCTCCGCCCTGCACGACGAGATCCTCGACCTGGGGGACCGGGAGCGGACCGGCCACGAGGACCCGACCGGCGACGCCGTCCTGCTCGCCGCGCTCAACACCGCGCGCACCGGCCGTATGAACGACATCGTGCAGACCATCCAGGCCGAACAGGACGAGATCATCCGGGCGCCGCACCGCGGCGTGCTGGTGGTGGAGGGCGGCCCGGGCACCGGCAAGACGGCCGTCGCCCTGCACCGAGCCGCCTACCTTCTCTACGAACACCGCGAGCTGCTCGCCAAGCGCGCCGTCCTGATCGTCGGCCCCAACCCCGCGTTCCTCGGCTACATCGGCGAGGTCCTGCCCTCGCTGGGTGAGACGGGCGTCCTGCTGGCCACCGTCGGTGAACTGTTCCCCGGCGTGAAGGCGACGGCTGCCGACACCCGGGAGGCGGCCGCGGTGAAGGGACGCGCCGGTATGGCGGACGTGCTCGCCGAGGTCGTACGGGACTGGCAGGCGCTGCCCGATCCGGTGATCGCGATCGAGCACGACCGCGAGATCCTGATGCTCGACGACGGCCTGGTGAAGGTGGCGCGTGAGAAGGCCCGTGCGGCGCAACTGCCGCACAACGCGGCGCGGGAGCACTTCGAGGGCCACATCCTCAACACCCTCACCGAGTTGTACGCCGAGCGGGTCGGGACGGACCCCTTCGACGGTACGAATCTGCTGGACCCGAGCGACATCACCCAGATCCGTGACGACATCGCCGAGAACCCGGAAGTCTGGGCCGCCATCGACCAGCTGTGGCCGCGGCTGACCCCGCAGCGACTGATCGCGGACTTCCTCGCCGACCCCATCGGCTACCTGCCCGACGAGGACGCGGACGCGATCCGCCGGCCCGTGACCCGGGCGTGGACGGTGGCGGACGTGCCGCTGCTGGACGAGGCCGCCGAACTGCTCGGCGAGGACGACCGGGTGAAGCGGGCGCTGGCCGAGCGGGAGCGGGAGACGCAGGTCGCCTACGCCCAGGGCGTGCTGGACGTCTCGTACGCCTCGCGCACCTACGAGTTCGAGGACAAGGACGAGGAGGACTCCGAGGTCCTGTCCGCGCACGACATCATCGACGCCGAGCGGTTCGCCGAACGCCACGAGGAGGACGACCACCGCAGCGCCGCCGAACGCGCGGCGGCCGACCGGACCTGGGCGTTCGGGCACATCATCGTCGACGAGGCGCAGGAGTTGTCGCCGATGGCCTGGCGGCTGCTGATGCGGCGCAGCCCGACCCGCTCGATGACCCTGGTCGGCGATCCGGCCCAGACGGCCGAGGCGGCGGGCGTCGGCTCGTGGCAGAAGATCCTCCAGCTCTACGTCGAGGACCGCTGGGAGCACACCCGCCTCGGCGTCAACTACCGCACGCCCGCCGAGATCATGGACGTCGCGGCGGCCGTGGTCCGTGCCGAGAACCCCGGCTTCGAGCCGCCGAGCTCGGTCCGTTCCACAGGGGTACGGCCCTGGGTGCGCGCGACCGACGACCTGCCGGACGCCGTCGCCAAGGCGGTCGGGGAGCTGACCCCCGCCGAGGGCCGGCTCGCGGTCATCGCCCCACGCCATCTGCACCGCAGGCTGGCGGCCCGCCTGGACGGGGTGACGGCCGGCGCGGAGCCCGACCTCACGCAGACCGTCGTACTCCTCGACCCGCGTCAGTCCAAGGGCCTGGAGTTCGACTCCGTGCTGGTGGTGGAGCCGGGGCTGTACGGCACGAGCGACCTGTACGTGGCGCTCACCCGGGCCACTCAGCGGCTGGGGGTGCTGCACACGGGTTCGCTGCCGCTGGGCCTGGCCGAGGGCTTGTCGGCGTCGGGGTGACGGCACGCGCTCGCGCCGTGGCCGCCGGGGCGGACTGCGCGACCAACCGCCGCCGGGGGCTGGTCGCGCAGTTCCCCGCGCCCCTGAGGGGCGCTGCCGTCTAGGCCGGCCGCAGCCAGACCGTCGCCAGCGGTGGCAGCGTCAGCCGGATGCTCGCCGGTCGGCCGTGCCAGCTCTGCGGCTCCGGTTTGACCGGGTCGGGGTTGGTGACGTCGCTGCCGCCGTACCTCGCCGCGTCGGTGTTCACCGTCTCGTGCCAGGCCGGGACGTCGTCCGGGACGCCCAGGCGGTACTCGTCGCGGACGACCGGTGACATGTTCGACACCGCCAGCAGCGGCACGCCCTCCGCGTCGTAGCGCAGGAACGCGAGCACGTTGTCGTCGGCGGCGTCACCCACCACCCACTGGAACCCGGCCGGGTCGGTGTCCCGCTGCCACAGGGCCGGCGTGTGCCGGTAGACCGTGTTCAGGTCGCGGACCAGATCCCGCACCCCGCGGTGGTCGGGCTCCGCCCCGTACGCCGGATCCAGCAGCCACCAGTCCGGCCCGTGCGCCTCCGACCACTCCGCCCCTTGCGCGAACTCCTGCCCCATGAAGAGCAGTTGCTTGCCCGGGTGGGCCCACATGAACCCGAGGTAGGCGCGCTGGTTGGCCCGCTGCTGCCACCAGTCGCCCGGCATCTTCGACACCAGCGACCGCTTGCCGTGCACGACCTCGTCGTGGGAGATGGGGAGCACGTAGTTCTCGCTGTAGGCGTACACCATCGAGAACGTCATCTCGTTGTGGTGGTACTTGCGGTGGACGGGCTCCTTCGCCATGTACTCCAGCGAGTCGTGCATCCAGCCCATGTTCCACTTCAGCCCGAAGCCGAGCCCCCCGAACCCACCCGGGCCCGCCACGTGCGTCGGGCGCGTCACGCCGTCCCAGGCCGTGGACTCCTCCGCGATCGTCACGACCCCCGGCACCCGCCGGTACACCGTCGCGTTCATCTCCTGCAGGAACGCCACCGCGTCCAGGTTCTCCCGCCCGCCGTGCTCGTTCGGGACCCACTGCCCCGGCTCACGCGAGTAGTCGAGGTAGAGCATGGAGGCGACGGCGTCCACCCGGAGCCCGTCGATGTGGAACTCCTCGCACCAGTACGTGGCGTTGGCGACCAAAAAGTTGCGCACCTCGCGCCGGCCGAAGTCGAACTCCAGGGTGCCCCAGTCGGGGTGGGCGGACCGCAGCGGATCCTCGTGCTCGTACAGCGCACGCCCGTCGAACTCGGCGAGCGCCCAGTCGTCGCGCGGGAAGTGCGCCGGCACCCAGTCCATCAGGACACCGATGCCGGCCTGGTGCAGGCAGTCCACCAGGTACTTGAAGTCGTCGGGGGTGCCGAGCCGGGCCGTGGGCGCGTAGAAGCCGGTGACCTGGTAGCCCCAGGAGCCGCCGAAGGGGTGCTCGGCGACCGGCATCAGCTCGACGTGGGTGAAGCCCAGGTCCTTGACGTAAGCGGGTAGCTGCTCGGCGAGTTGCCGGTAGGTCAGCCCCGGCCGCCAGGACGCCAGGTGGACCTCGTAGACCGAGAACGGCGCCTCGTGCGTCGGAACCGACCCGCGCCGCGCCAGCCACTGCGCGTCGCCCCACTCGTGCCGCGAGGCGTGCACGATCGACGACGTGTTGGGCGGGGCCTCCGTCCGGCGGGCCATGGGGTCGGCGCGCAGCGTCTTCGAGCCGTCGGGCCGGGTGATCTCGAACTTGTACAGCTCGCCCTCGCCGATGCCGGGTACGAACAGCTCCCAGACCCCGGTGCCGCCGAGCGAGCGCAACGGATGACCCGTGCCGTCCCAGAAGTTGAACGTGCCCGCCAGCGACACGCCCTGGGCGTTCGGCGCCCACACCGTGAACCGGGTTCCGGTCACGCCCTGGTGCGTCATCGGCTCGGCGCCGAGCGCCTTCCACAGCTCTTCGTGCCGGCCCTCGCCGATCAGATGCAGGTCGAGCTCGCCCAGTGCGGGCAGGAAACGGTACGCGTCCTCGGTCTCCTGCACCGAGCCCTCGTATCCCACCAGGAACTGGTAGCCCGCCGGCACCTCCAGCAGGGGCAGCAGCCCCGAGAAGAAGCCCTCCCCGTCGTCGTGCAGCTCGGCCCGCAGACTGCCCACGACGACCGTCACCGACAGGGCGAACGGCCTGAAAGCCCGGAAGGCGACACCGCCGGGCACCGGATGCGCGCCGAGGACGGAGTGCGGGGCGTGGTGGGTGCCGTTGAGGAGGCGGTCGCGGTCGGCCGCGTCGAGGGCGGGGGACACGGCCACGTCCGCGGGGGCGGCCGGGAGTTCGACCGGGACCGCTTTTTGGGCCGGGATCTTCTTGGGCGTCGTCTTCTGCGCGGGGATCTTCTTGGCGGAGGCCTTCTTCGCGGCCGTCTTCTTCGCGGTGTCCGTGCTCTTGGCGGCGGTGGTCTTCGCGCCCGCCTTCTTGGCCACGGCTTTCTTGGCGGCGGCCTTCTTCGCCGGTGCTTTCTTGGCGGCCGTCTTCTTTGCCGGGGCTTTCTTCGCGGCCGTCTTCTTCGCCGCGTCCGCCTTCGCGGTCGCGGCCTTCTTCGTCGTCCCCTTCCTCATGGCGTCCGCGGCCTTCTCGGCGGCCTTGGCCGTCTTCGCGGTCGCCTTCTTCGCGACGCTCGTCTTCTCGGCGGCCTGCTCCTGGGCCTTCTCCACGGCCGGCTTCTCAGCCGTCTTGCTTGAATCCGAACCGCTGGAGGGAGTGGTGCGGGGGGTCACGGGCGGGGCCTCCTAGGCGCAGGTGGGGATGAGGGGATGGAGGGGGTGGCGGGGAAGGCGGGGGACGCGGTGTCGGCTCCGGCGGCCAGCCGGCTTATGGCGGACAGCGGTACCGGGAGCCAGTCGGGGCGGTGGCGGGCCTCGTAGACGACCTCGTAGATCGCCTTGTCGGTCTCGTACGCACGCAGCAGCACCGGATCGGTCCGCGGATCGGCGCCGCCGACCTGTGCGTATCCGGAGCAGTAGGCGGCCCGGCAGGTGTCGGCCCAGCCCGGTACCGGCGGTTCGGCCGAGTGGGCCGCGTAGTCGAAGGAACGCAGCATGCCCGCGACGTCCCGCACCGGCGGCTGCGGCATCCGCCGTTCGGCCAGCGGCTTCGACGGCTCGCCCTCGAAGTCGATCAGCCACCACTGCCCGTCGGGTGAACGCAGGCACTGCCCGAGGTGCAGGTCGCCGTGGATGCGCTGGGCGGTCCAGGTGCAGCCCTCGGCGGCGAGGCCGGCCAGCGCCTCGAAGGCGGAGCGCAGGCCGGGCGCGTACGGCCGCAGCGCCGGCACCGCCTGCGCGGCCGCGTCGAGCCGCTCGACCATGCCGTCGACCAGCTGCTGCACCTGCGTGCGCCCGAGGGTCACGGTCGGCAGCGTGCGGGCCAGCGCCGTGTGGACCTCGGCGGTCGCGCGCCCGAGCGCCCGTGCCGCGGACGCGAAGTCCTCGCCCTTGGCCAGCTCGCGCAGCGCCAGCTCCCAGCCGTCCGCGGCGCCCTGCACGAAGGGCTGCAGCACGCCCAGCACATACGCCTCGTCCGCCGTTGCCGCCCCGGCGGGTGTCAGCTCCGCCCTGATCCACGCCGTCGGCGCGGGCACCCGGTCGCAGCCCTCGCGGGCCAGCGCCAAGGGAAGCTCCAGGTCGGGGTTGACGCCGGGCACGACCCGGCGCAGCAGCTTCAGGATGAACGTATCGCCGTAGACGACCGACGAGTTCGACTGTTCGGAGGTGACCAGGCGCGGCACCAGACCGGACCGGATCTCCTGGCTGTCGTCCCGCTCGAAGCGCAGGCCGCCGATCCGGGCTCCGGTGCGCAGCGCCTCGAGGAGCAGCTCGGTGGGACGGGTGTCGTAAAGGGCGTCGTACACCGTGCGTCCGGCGAGCGGGCCGTCGGCCACGTGTCCGATCAGCGCGGGCGCCAGCCGGGGTGGCAGGGCCTCGCGCTCGCCTATCAACAGCTGGTAGCAGTCGGCGGGCTGCTCGGGTGCGCCCGGCACCGGCGCGATGGCCTGATGCGCGCGCACGAGCAGGTGGTACAGGCCCAGCTTGCCGCCGGGCGGGAGCAGTTCGGTGGCCGCCACCAGTGAGAACCCGGTGACCGGACGGCCCTTGCCCGCGAACCAGCGCTGCCGTGGCAGCCACTCCCGCAGCAGGGGATCCAGCGAGGCGAGGAGACCTGGTGAGGTCGTGAGGGTGCGGGTGACGGCTTTCGACATGGCGTCACGTCCTTTCCCCGGGCCGGGCGGGGTGGTTACTGATGCGTGCCCCGGGCGGGGCGGGAGAAACCGCCCCGCCCGGGCTCTCAGGCGGCGTCCTTGCGCAACCGGAACCAGTAGAAGCCGTGGCCTCCGAGGGTCAGCAAGTACGGCAGTTCACCGATGGCCGGGAATCGCACCCCGCCGAACAGCTCGACCGGATGCCGCCCGTTGAACCTGCGCAGATCCAGCTCCGTCGGCTGCGCGAACCGCGAGAAGTTGTTCACGCACAGCACGAGATCGTCCTCGTATTCGCGCAGGAAGGCGATCACGGCCGGATTCGACGACTGGAGTTCCGTGTAGGAGCCGAGCCCGAAGGCCGGGTTCTGCTTGCGGATCTCGATCATGCGACGGGTCCAGTGCAGGAGAGAGGACGGCGAGGACATGGACGCCTCGACATTCGTCACCTGGTAGCCGTGGACCGGGTCCATGATGGTCGGCAGATACAGCCGTCCCGGGTCGCACGAGGAGAATCCCGCGTTGCGGTCCGGCGTCCACTGCATGGGAGTCCGTACGGCGTCGCGGTCGCCGAGCCAGATGTTGTCGCCCATCCCGATCTCGTCGCCGTAGTACAGAATCGGCGATCCGGGGAGCGACAGCAGCAGGGCGGTGAACAGCTCGATCTGGTTGCGGTCGTTGTCCAGCAGGGGCGCCAGTCGACGCCGGATTCCGATGTTGGCGCGCATGCGGGGGTCCTTGGCGTACTCCGCCCACATGTAGTCGCGTTCCTCGTCGGTGACCATTTCCAGGGTCAGCTCGTCGTGGTTGCGCAGGAAGATGCCCCACTGGCAGCCGGAGGGGATGGCCGGGGTCTTGGCGAGGATTTCCGAGACCGGATAGCGGGATTCCCGTCGCACCGCCATGAAGATCCGCGGCATCACCGGGAAATGGAACGCCATATGGCACTCGTCGCCGCCGCCGGCGTAGTCGCCGAAATAGTCGACGACGTCCTCCGGCCACTGGTTCGCCTCCGCGAGCAGCACTGTGTCCGGGTAGTGCGCGTCGATCTCCTTCCGTACCCGCTTGAGGAGCTCGTGCGTCGCGGGAAGGTTCTCGCAGTTCGTGCCCTCCTCCGCGTACAGATAAGGAACCGCGTCCAGCCGGAAACCGTCGATTCCCAGGTCCAGCCAGAACTTCAGCGCCGAGAGGATCTCCTCCTGGACGGCCGGGTTCTCGTAGTTCAGGTCGGGCTGGTGGGAGAAGAAGCGGTGGAAGAAGTACTGCTTGCGGACCGGGTCGAAGGTCCAGTTGGAGGCCTCGGTGTCGACGAAGATGATGCGGGCGTCGGCGTACTGCTTGTCGTCGTCGGCCCACATGTA
>NZ_JBSGVW010000053.1:0-50479 GCF_053608645.1 Streptomyces sp. NPDC055013 | reverse complement strand
GCTCCGGACGTGGAGCGGGCCCTTCGGCGTGACGGCGGCGACGCGCACATCAGCCGTGCGGTCACGTGTACATGGGCGACGTCAGCGGACCGGCGTGCCCTGCGCCTGCTGCGGGGCGATGCCCAGCGCCGACGTGTACTTCGACAGGGCGAGCTTGCCGATCGCCGGGTACGGGCCGAGCGCCTCGGCGGCGGAGCAGCCCGCCTCGTGAGCGGCCTCCGCGACCACGCTCGGGTCGATCTCCGGCCCTATCAGGTACGGCGCCAGCGCCAGCTGCTGGGAGCCCGAGGAACGCAGCTGCTCGGCGACCGCCGAGATCGAGCCCTCCTGGTCCAGAGCCGCCGCCATCACCGGCACGGCCAGGCGCGCGGCGAGCAGCATGCCGGTGATCCCGGCCGCCTGCACGGCCTCCTCGCCGCCGACGGAGGCGAGGATGATGCCGTCCGCGGCCGTGGCCACGGTGAACAGGCGGGCACGGTCGGCGCGGGCCAGACCGGCCTCGGACAGGCGCACGTGCAGCGCCTCCGCGAGCAGCGGGTGCGGGCCCAGCACATCGGTCAGGTCGGCCGCGACGCGGCTGTCCATCACGGCCTGGCGGATGACGCGCAGCAGCGCGCTGTCCGGGCCGGCGAGCAGCGGCACGACGACGGCGACGGGGCCCTCCGGCTCCTTGGCCTCCACCCCTGCGGCGATCGCCTGCTCGTAACGGGCGGCGCGCTCCTCGGCCGCGTGCACAAGCACCGACGGGAGAGTGGGGAACTCCACGTCATCGCCGTCGACGTACCCGATCCGGGCGTCGAGGCCGGGGAGCTCGGAGCGGGCGATGCTCACGACCTCCTCGGCGAGACTGCGGGTCGCGGCGCTAGGCGTGCCCGGCACCGCGAGAACGAGCGCGGGCGCGCCCTCGGGAGCCGCCAACTGCTCGGGTCGGCGGTGCCGCCCGGGCTGACGAGGTCGCGGCATTCGTACTGGCAGGCCGGACGCGGGCCCAGTGGGGGAGCTCATGGCGACGCATGTTACTGGCTTCTTGGGCTCCCCTGTTCGGGGAGGGTGCAGGTGAGCGGTATCCGTCCGCTTTTGTCTGATTGAGTTACGTGCAGAGTGGAACCGGGTGGCCTAGGTGGATCAGTCCCCCTTGTCGTTCACCACGCAGAGCATCGCCTCGTCACTCGGCAGCGTGAGCGTGTCCGTCGCGAGGTCGGTCGCGATGCGCACCGACCCGTCGAGCGGATCCCCTGTGGCCGGCACCCTGCGTGCGTGCGGCAGGCGCTTCGCCAATTCCTCTTCCAGGGGCGCGACGAGAGGGTCCCCCATCTTGAACAGGCCGCCGGTGAGCGCGACTTGAGGCTCTCCGGTGGTGGGGCAGACGGCGGCCGCGGAGTCGGCCATGTGCCGTGCTGCGGCCCGCAGGATGTCGACGGCCGCCGGATCGCCGTCGGCGCAGGCGGCCACATGGGGAGCGAAGGAGGCCAGGACGGCAGGGCGGTCGGGCCGTGGATACAGCTTCCCGGGCAGCTCCCGCACCGGGCCGAACCATTCCTCGGCGCGGGCCAGCAGGCGGGCCGATCCGCCCGAGCGCCCGTCGTGCGCGCGCAGCGCCGCCTCGAGCCCGGCCCGCCCGATCCAGGCGCCGCTGCCGCAGTCGCCGAGCAGATGCCCCCAGCCGTCCGCGCGGCGCCAGTTCGCCAGGTCGGTGCCGATCGCGATGAGTCCCGTACCGGCGGCGACCACGGCGCCGGGTCTCGGCCCGAGGGCGCCGACATAGGCGGCGACGGCATCCGCGGCGAGCGCGACCCGCCCGATGCCGAACTCCCGCCGCAGCGCGCCCGGCAGTTCGGCGCGCAGCGCATCACCCAGGCTGGCCATCCCGGCAGCCCCGACGGCGGCCGCGTCCAACCGGTCCGCACCGGCCTCGGCCAGCAGTGCCCGCACCATGGGCACGAGTTGCTCCATGAAATGCCCGGGGTCGATGCCCCGCTCCTCGGTGCGAACCGGTTCGCGGGACTCCCGCCGGGCGGTCGCCGCACGACCGACGGTGCCGACGACGACTCGCAGGCCGGACCCTCCTGAGTCGACGGCGAGGAATCCGGAGGGGCCGGTCACGGCAGACGCCAGTCCACCGGTTGTCCTCCCTGCCCGATCAGCAGGTCGTTGGCCCGGCTGAACGGGCGGGAGCCGAAGAAGCCGCGGTCGGCGGACATGGGGGAGGGATGCGCGGACTCCACCGACGGGAGTCTGCCGAGCAGGGGACGGAGGTTGCGGGCGTCTCGGCCCCAGAGAATGGAGACCAGCGGCTTGCCGCGCCCGGCGAGCGCGCGGATGGCCTGCTCGGTGACCTCCTCCCAGCCCTTGCCGCGGTGGGCGGCCGGTTTGCGCGGGGCCGTGGTGAGCGCCCTGTTGAGCAGCAGCACGCCCTGCTGGGTCCACGGCGTCAGATCGCCGTTGGACGGCTGCGGCAGCCCCAGGTCGGTGTTGAGCTCCCGGTAGATGTTGATGAGGCTGCCGGGCAGCGGACGCACGTCGGGGGCCACCGAGAACGACAGCCCCACGGCATGTCCGGGGGTCGGATAGGGGTCCTGTCCGACGATCAGGACCCGTACGTCGTCGAAGGGCTGCTGGAAGGCCCTCAGGACGTTCGGCCCGGCCGGTAGATAGGTGCGCCCCGCGGCGATCTCCGCGCGCAGGAAGTCGCCCATCCCGGCGATCCGTTCGGCAACGGGTTCCAGGGCCTGCGCCCAGCCCGCTTCGACGATTTCATGCAAGGGTCGTGGTGCCACGGGCGTCACCCTACTGCCGCACGGGCGGCGGTGATCAACCAGTGGCCAAGGCCGGCCCCAGAGCCGCGACGGCTCATCCGACCACCGCGGCCCTGACGCACAGCACGTCCGGGAGATGTGACGCCAACTCCTGCCAGCTGTCGCCGTCGTCGGCGGAGGCGAACACCTCGCCGTTGCGATTGCCGAAGTACACGCCCGCCGGGTCCCCGTCGTCCGTGCACATCGCGTCGCGCAGCACCGTGCCGTAGTGGTCGTCCTGCGGCAGTCCCGCCGACAGCGGCTCCCAGGTCTTGCCCGCGTCCGCCGTACGGAAGACGCGACAGCGGTGGTCGGCCGGGACTCGGTCCGAGTCGGCGTTGATCGGGAACACGAACGCCGTCTCGCCGCGGTGGGGGTGCGCGGCCACGGCGAAGCCGAACGTGGAGGGCAGGCCCTCGCCGATGTCCGTCCAGTTCGCGCCCGCGTCGTCGCTGCGGTACACGCCCCAGTGGTTCTGCAGATACAGCCGGTCCGGCGTCGCCGCGTCCTGCGCGATCTTGTGGACGCACTGACCGAACTCGGGGTTCGGATCCGGCAGGAACACCGCGGAGACACCGGAGTTGGACGGCGACCAGCTGGCACCGCCGTCGGCCGTCCTGAACACCCCTGCCGTCGAGACGGCGACCGTCACGGCCTGCGGGTCGCGCTTGTCGGTGATCACGGTGTGCAGGCCCTCACCGCCGCCGCCCGGCACCCACTTCGAGCGGGTCGGGTGCTCCCACAGCGGGCGGACCAGCTCGAAGGTCTCGCCGCGGTCCTCCGAGCGGTACAGCGCCGCCGGTTCCGTGCCCGCGTACACCACGTCGGGTTCCGCGGCCGCCGGGTGGAGCTGCCACACGCGCTCCAGCGAAGCGTCCGTGTCCTTGGGGAACTTGACGGCCGGCTGGGCCGGTTCGGTCCAGGTGCGGCCCAGGTCGTCGGAGTGGAAGACCGACGGGCCCCAGTGGGCGCTGTCGCCGCCCGCCAGAAGTCGCGGACGCTCGCCGCGGGTGTCGATGGCGACCGAGTACACGGCCTGGGCGTTGAAGTAGGGGCTCTCGTCGAACTCCCAGGTGCCGCCTCGCCTCCGCCCGATGAACAGGCCCTTGCGCGTGCCCACGGCGAGCATTGCCTCGGTCATGCCGACCACCTCCGCGACGTCTCTGTCTCAGGTACCGGCCAGTCTGCACCCCGGCACTGACAGTCACCTCTGGAAAGGCTTACGCCGCAGGTCAGCGCGGCGATGATAGCCCTCAGGCGGGAGCCGCGGGCACTTTCGCGAAGACGCCGGCGAGGGCCGCGTGACCCGTGCCACGGTCGATCCCGGTACGTGCAGTGAGCATCCGCCTCCCGTCTCCCGTATGGGAGGGCGGCCGGTCCGGCAGGCACGTTCGTGCCCTCATGAGGAGGAAGCCTTCGATGGCGTTCCGTGGTCCGAAGGTGTGGCTGTGGCGCTGGCGGCGCAATCCGCTCAAACGCCGGGCCGACGCGGTGGAGGCCTGGGTGCTCCTCGCCGCCTGGGTACTGACTGTCCTGTGCGGAGTGCTCGCCGGCCTGGCGACGGCCCGCACTGTCGAGCACGGAATGGCCCGGGAGCGCGTCGAGTGGCGGCCCGTCGTGGCCCTGCTCACCGAACAGGCACCGGGCACGTTCGACGCGCGCTCCGGCACGTCGACCAGCGACTACGTATGGGCGAAGGTCCGCTGGAGCACGCGGGACGGTTCCGCGCACACCGGCCAGGCCCGCGTCCGCCCCGGCAGCGGCGTCGGCACGCCGGTCACCGTCTGGACGGACCCGCAGGGCCGTCTGGTGACCCGGCCCGCCACCCCCTCCGAGGCCCGCACCCGAGCCACCCTGGTCGGCGGCCTCGCAGGCCTCTGCGCCGCCTCCGTCCCCTTCCTCGCCGGCCGAGCCCTTCGCAGCCGTCTGGAGAGCCACCGCATCGACCACTGGGGCTACGAGTGGGCACGCTTCGGGCCGCTGTGGGGTGGCCGGACGACGGGGTGACGGCCGTAGGGGCACGGCCCGTGGCTGCCTCGGCGGCGGCGCAGGAGGCGGCCCGGCAGCGGTTCCATCCAACCCGTCCATGAAGCAGTGCGGTCCCAGCCGCGATCGAGACGGCGCGTCGCGCGGCACTGGCCGACGGCGCCGCGCGGCGACGGGGCGACGGGGCGCCAAGAAAGGGACTACGGCGGCGGCAGGCTCGGGCGGAGCTGGGCCGCGGGGTCGGTGGTCCGCGTCCCTTGCCGGACCGCACCACGGGGCATGCCGGACAGTGCTCACGCCTGATCCACCGGCCCACGTCCCTCGGGCAGCACGCCCTCATCCGTCAGACTCCCGGCGCCCGGCGCCGGGAGTCACCCGATGGCGAGCCCCCCGCGCGTGGGCTTGCCCGTATCCCGTGGGCGGCACTCAGCCGGTCAGTCCTGCTCTCTCCTGGCCGCCCTGTGGTGCCACCGCCCCCCCCGGGCCGCACCTCAGCCTTCAGCCGTCATCCCACACCCGGCAGCGCCCGCCCCAGAATCCCGTCCACGTCCGCCGCGTCCGGCAGCGTGCCGAAGGCGTGGCCCCAGTCGCCGGCCAGTCGGGTGGCGCAAAAGGCATCGGCGACCGGTGTGGGGGCGTGGCGGATCAGGAGGGAGGCCTGGAGGGTGAGGGCCATCAGCTCGACCAGGCGGCGGGCGGAGGCCTCGGAGCCCGCGGCGAGCAGGGACTTCAGGCGGGTCACCGACGCGTCCAGACGCGCGTCCGCCCCCTGTGCCAGGCCAAGTTCGGCGAAGAGTGCCTCCGCAGTGCCCGGCTCACGGCTCAACGCCCGTAGGACGTCGAGGGCGTTGACGTTCCCCGAGCCCTCCCAGATCGACAGGAGCGGAGCCTCGCGGTAGTGGCGGGGCATGCCCGACTCCTCGACGTAGCCGTTGCCCCCGAGGCACTCGAGGGCCTCCGCGGTGAAGGCCGGACCCCGCTTGGTGACCCAGTACTTGCCGACGGCGGTGGCGATCCGGCGGAACGCCGCCTCGGTCCCGTCCGCGTCGTCCCCGCGAACCACCCGGTCGGCCGCACCGGCCAGCCGTAGCGTGAGCGTCGTGGCGGCCTCGGACTCCAGTGCCAGGTCGGCCAGGACGTTGCGCATCAGTGGCTGGTCGACCAGTCGCGCCCCGAACGCGCTGCGGTGACGCACATGGTGCCCCGCCTCGACGAGCGTCTTGCGCATCAGCGTCGCCGAGGACATCACGCAGTCCAGCCGGGTGCAGTTGACCATCTCGATGATCGTCTTCACGCCCCGTCCCTCGGGCCCCACCAGCCAGGCGACGGTGCCGTCGAACTCGGGCTCGGAGGAGGCGTTGGAACGGTTGCCCAGCTTGTCCTTCAGGCGCTGGATGCGGAATGTGTTGCGGCTGCCGTCGGGCAGGACACGTGGCACGAGAAAACAGGACAGCCCGCCCGGCGCCTGCGCCAGGACCAGGAAGACGTCGCACATGGGCGCCGAGGTGAACCACTTGTGCCCGCGCAGCGTGTACACGCCGGGCTCGGCCGTCGGCGACGCCGTGGTGGTGTTCGTACGGACGTCGGAGCCGCCCTGCTTCTCGGTCATCCCCATGCCCGCGAGCAGACCCGGCTTCTCGGTGGGCACGCGCAGCTCCGGGTCGTACTCCCGGCTGGTCAGCAGCGGTTCGTAGATTTTCGCGAGCTCGGGCTGCCGGCGCAGCACGGGGACCGCGGCGTACGTCATGGACGCCGGGCAGCCGTGTCCCGCCTCCGTGTGCCCCCACACCAGTCCGCCCGCGGTCCGCGCGACATGCGCCCCGGGCCGCTCGTCCGCCCAGGGAGCGGCCGCCAGCCCCTCGCCGACCGCGACCCGCATCAGGTGGTGCCAGCTCGGATGGAACTCGACCTCGTCGACACGATGGCCGTACCGGTCGTGCGTCCGCAGCACGGGCTCGTGGCGATTGGCCTGCTCACCCCACTCCTGCGCCTCGGCGCTCCCGGCCCGCAGGCCCAGCCGCCGGATGTCCTCCTCGGCCCACCCGGCACCCTCGCGGCGCAGCCCCTCGATCAGGGCCGTGTCCTCGGAGGCGTCATAGGGCGCCAGGGGAGGGGGCTGGTTGGTGACGTCGTGGGTGCCGTACTGCCCGGACTGCTCCGGCGCGACTCCGGACTGTTCCTGCGCGAGTATCGAGACCATGCCACCAGTGTTGCATCATTGCTGCGGTTGTAGCAATCCTGTAATACGCCAGTCGGCACGTAAGGTACCTGGCGATGCCGAACAACCCGTCACCGCCGACCGACGAGGTGGACCTGCGCCCGCTGTCCGCCCGGTCGGTCGTCCTGAGCCTGCTGCTGGGGCTGCATCCGCCCGAGCTGCCGGTGAAGGAGCTGGTGCGCAGCGTGGAGCCCTTCGGGATTGCGGGGTCCACCGTGCGGGCCGCGCTCAGCCGGATGGTCGCGGCCGGCGACCTGCGGCGCGCCGACACGGTCTACCGGCTCAGCGACCGGCTCCTGGAACGGCAGCGGCGGCAGGACGACGCCGTCCACCCCGAGACCCTGCCCTGGGACGGCGACTGGGAGATGGTCGTCGTCACCGTCACGGGGCGTGGCCCCGCCGAACGCGCGGAACTGCGCACCGAGTTGACCCGGCTCCGGCTCGCCGAGCTCCGCGAGGGCGTCTGGCTGCGCCCGGGCAACCTGCTCCGGCCCCTGCCGGGCGACCTCGTCCAGGTGGCCCAGCGCTACACGGCCCGCCCCGACCGCCCCGCACCCGAGCTCGCCGCGAGCCTGTGGCCGCTGGACGCCTGGGCCGGCACCGGGCGCGCCCTGCTCACCGAGGTCGCCCACGCGCGCCGGCCGTCCGACCGTTTCACCGCCTTCGCGGCCGTCGTGCGGCACCTGCTCGCCGACCCGGTACTGCCCCCTGAACTCCTGCCCGCCGACTGGCCGGGCGACCGACTGCGCGCCGCGTACGCGGACTACCGACGGGAACTCGCGGAGGACGTACGCGCGCGGGACGGGCACGACCGCTCCGACAGCGCACGCGCGCGTGCCGGCAACTGACCGCACACGACACGACGGCCAGCCCGAAGCGCCGTGCGGGGACGCTTCGGACGGCCGCCTTCACCGTGGGGGACTGTCTGCGAGCGGGTGCTACCGGTAGGTGATGTCCGAGCTGGAGTACAGGCAGTTCGTGCTGTCCGGCCCCGTGCCCACGGCCGTGTTGTTGTTGTACTTCTGGCACGGGACGACCTTGCGGCCGGCGTCGCTGAGGATCGTGATGCCGCGCAGTGTCGCCACGTCGTTGCGGTTGACGTTGATGCCGACCAGACGCGCGGTGGACCCCGTGCCGGTCACCTCGATGTTGCTGAGGTTGACCTTGCGCGTGTACTGCGTGGAGCAGTCGCCGCACGAGCGGTACAGCGTCTTGAAGTCGCTGACGGCGAAGTTGGAGATGTTCAGCGTGCCGGGCCCGTTGTGCTGGAAGACCTTGTCGGCGGCCTTCTTGGCGCCGCCGCCGGTCACGGTGTAGGTGGAGCCGCCCCGGAAGGTGGCCGCGTCCTCGCCGACGTCCTCCCACCACACGTTCTGCAGGGTGCAGTTGCCCTCGCAGTGGATGCCGTCGGCGCCGGGCGCGCCGATGATGACGTTCTTCAGCGTCGCGCCGGCCGCGAGCTTGAAGATCGGATCCTGGCCCTCCTCCTGACCGTCACCGGCCAGGTCGCCGCTGCCGTAGTAGCGGACCATGCCGCCGTCGCGGACGCCGGACACGGAGATGGTGGAGCTCACCGGCTGGCTGCTGCTGGGCGTCGGCCAGGTGGCGGCGCTCGCCGGCGGCGCGCTGACTGTCGTGATCATGACAGACGAGAGGCCGAGGGCGGTCAGACCGCCGGTCAGTGCGCGCCGGCGGGCGCGGGGCTTTGCTGGTGAAGTCATGTCCCGTATGCCTTCTTCCAGTTGTGGGGGTCTCGGATCGGAAGTGCCGATCTTCGTCCAGGTGGGGGTGGTCAGAGCTTCCCGGCGCCCGCGCCGGACGTCACCGAGGCGACGACGGTGGACGCGGACTCCGCGGTGTAGCCGTAGGGCGGCGTGGTGAACGTGCCGACCCGGGAGATCTCGGTCGCGGCCCCGCCGAGATCGTTGCCGCGCAGATTGGCGTAGCCGTCCACGTCGCTGCTGCGGTTCGTGGTGACGGCGATCTTGGTGTCGCGGAAGACGTTGTTCTCCACGAGCATCTGGGCGCCCATGCGCGAGTGGCAGGCGGTGTCCGCGCCGGCCACGTAGTTGTTGTAGAAGTGCCCGGTGCCGAAGCGCAGGCTGGGGATGCGCGAGTAGACGTTGCTGAACTGGTTGTGGTGGTACGTCACCTTCAGATGCCCGGTGTCCTCGCTCGCGTTGTTGTCGCTGTGGCCGACGAGTGAGCCCTTGAAGTGGTCCTTGAAGGTGTTCCAGGACACCGTGACGTTGTCCGAGCCGTGATTGATGTCCAGCAGGCCGTCGTAGTGGTCCTTGTCGTGATCGCGGTCGGCCGAGAAGGAGTTGTGGTCGATCCACACCTTCGTCGACTCCTGGACGGTGACGCCGTCGGCCGGCGCCACCGGCTTGCTGATGTTCAGGTTCCGGATGACGACGTTGGTGACCTCCTTCAGGCGCAGCCCGCCGCCGGTGAAGCCGGCCGACGAACCGACGCCCAGCACCGTGGTGTTGGAGCCGACGTCCACCTGGCCGCTCAGCGGGATGAGGCCGTTGACCCGGACGACCTTGGCCGAGTCGCCGGTGACCGCCGCCTTGAAGGCGTCCAGCGTCGAGACGGTGACCGCCGAGGCGCTGCCGCCGCCGGTCGTGCCGGCGCCGAACCCGACCGGCGAGGTATCGGCCGCCCCGGCCGACTGCGGGAGGGCGATGACGGCCGCGGCGGCCAGGACTGTTGCCGCGGCCGTCGCCAGTGCCGTTCTTTGCGGGCGTGCACGTGGGGGGAGAGTTCGCATGGGGTGCGTCCCTTCGAGAGGAGCGACACGAGCATGTACGTGAACGTTGAACGTCATGCAGAACGCCGTGTGCGGGCAGTGTGGCCATGTGGGGGCGCTGCGCAGTGAGCCGGTCACACTGTTGAACGGAACGTAGACGGCAAGCGCTTTCTAGTCAACGCTTTGCGTGGAAGAAATCGTCAGCCCTGGTGGGGGTAAGGGCTCTCCCGGGTCGAGCGTGGAAGTGGGCGTGGGAGCGCTTCCATGCCGAGCGTGTCCATGCCACGATGCCTCACCGTGAGGCCCCTCCCGCGACCAGAAGGGACAAGGACGTGCCCACCCCCATCCGCACGACCGCGACAGGGAAGCTCCGGACGCTGCTCGCCGCCCTGCTGCCGTTGTTGGCAACCCTCCTCGTCGCCGCCCCCACGGCCGCCGCCCGCACCCAGGCCGCCGATGCCGTGCCGACCGCGACGCTGACCGAGGTCACCGATTTCGGAACCAACCCCAGCAACCTGCGGATGTACGTGTACGTGCCGGACAACGTCACCGCCAACCCGGCGGTTCTGGTGGCCGTGCACTGGTGCACCGGCTCCGGACCGGACATGTACAACGGCACCGAGTACGACACGCTCGCCGACCAGTACGGCTTCGTCGTGGTCTACCCGTCCGTAACCCGCAGCAGCAAGTGCTTCGACGTCTCCTCGCCGCAGGCGCTGCGGCGCGACGGGGGCAGCGACCCGGTCGGCATCAGGTCCATGGTCGACTGGGTGACCCGCACCTACGACGCCGACGCCGACCGCGTCTTCGCCACCGGCATCTCCTCCGGGGCGATGATGACGAACGTCCTGCTCGGCGACTACCCGGACGTGTTCGCCGCGGGCGCGGCCTTCTCGGGCGTCCCATTCGGCTGCTTCGCCACGACCGACGGCTCCGAGTGGAACAGTGCCTGCGCGAACGGCACCGTCACGCACACCCCGCAGCAGTGGGGCGACCTGGTGCGCGGCGCCTACCCCGGCTACACCGGACCCCGCCCGCGCATGCAGCTGTGGCACGGCACCGAGGACGATGTCCTGCGCCACCCCAACTTCGGAGAGATGATCAAGCAGTGGACGGATGTCCAGGGCGTCAGCCAGACCCCGGCCGCCACGGACACGCCCCAGTCCGGCTGGACCCGCACCCGCTACGGCGGCACCGGCGACCGGGCACCCGTCGAGGCGATCAGCCTGCAGGGCGTCGGCCACAACCTGTACGGCTATGGCATGGCGGCCCGGGTGCTCACCTCCTTCGGCCTCGACAGCGGCGGCCCGGCGCCCCAGCCGCAGCCCGGCGCCTGCAAGGTGACCGCGACCACCAACGCCTGGAACACGGGCCTGACCGCCTCCGTGACGATCACCAACACGGGCACTACGGCGATCAACGGCTGGCGGCTCGGCTTCACCCTGCCCACGGGCCAGTCGATCACCAACGGCTGGGGAGCCACGTACGCCCCGGCCTCCGGCGCGGTGACGGCGAGCAGCGCCTCGTACAACGCGGCGCTCGCGCCCGGGGCGAGCGTCAGCATCGGTTACCAGGCGAACCACACCGGGAACAGCGGGGCACCGGGCGCCTTCACGCTCAACGGGACGGGCTGCGTCTCGGGGTGATCGCCCTCGGCGAGGAGGGAGGACCTGAGAGATCCCTTGCGTCGCCCGTGCGCGGATGACATGCCGTTTTGCGGGAACCCGGCCGCACGGGAAGCCGACGTCGAACGAGCTGCGAGGGCGAGGGCGAGCGATGGTTCTGGGACTGCTCACACGTCCGACAGCGGCCGCGGCCGAGCTGGTCGCGGCCGGGCCCCGGCTGCTCGCCCGAGGAGCGGCCCCCGCGGTGGGAATCGCCGCCGGGGCGGTCGCCGGAACGGCCCGGGCCGGGGTACGGGGTGCCGACAGCGCCGCGCGTGCGGTGCGCGTCGCCCGCAACTCGCTTCCCCTTCGCCCGCAGCCCTGGCGGTCCGGCGCCCGCACCCATCTCGCCCTGCAGCCCGAGGCGCCCGAGCGGGTACGGCTGGAGGGCGGGTTGGAGCAAGCCGCTCGCAAGGTCGCCGCGACGCTGATGGAGCGGCCCGACGTGGCGCTCGCCTACTGGGACGGCGGGCTGAGCCGGCTGGTGGTGACCGCCGTCGAGGAGGCGGCCGGCGACCAGGTGCTGGACAGGGCGGTCGAGATCGCGGCCCGGCACGGTCTGGCCCGGACCGACAAATCGGTGGACGAGATCACCCACCCCGCCGACCCCGCCGGGGTGCGGGCCGCAACCACGACGCTCGCCCTCGACGGGGTGGGCATCGCGGCCGCCTTCGCCGGCTACGCCCTGCGCCTGCCGACCACGCCCCGCTCGGTGACCGCGCTGGTGACGCTCCTGCGGGAGAACCCGCGCTTCCGGGGCTGGCTGCGGGCCAGGATCGGCCGCTCCCGCATGGACATGGTGCTGGCCATGGCGAACGCTGCCGTCCACGGGGCCGGCCGGACCCCGACCGCTCTTGTGCTGGACGGCACGCTGCGCTCGCTCCAGCTGGCCGAGACAGTGGCTCGCGTGGCGGCCTTCGACAAGGTCCACGACGAGGTCTCCGCACCGGACCGGGCCAGCGTGGCCGGGGCACACTTCCCGCGTCCGCCGCTGCGCACCTCCCCGGCTCAGGAGTACGCCGCGCACGCCGAGACCGGCAGTCTGGTGGGTGCGGCGGCGATGCTGCTGGTCAAACACGACGGCACCGAGGCGGCGGAGGCGGTGCTCGCCGGCTCACCCAAGGCGGCCCGCTACGGACCCGCCGCCTTCCACGCCGTACTGAGTTCCGCGCTGTCCCGCGACGGTGTCCTGGTGCGGGACCCGGAGCGGCTGCGGCAGCTGGAGATGGCCGACACGGTCGTCCTGCATCCGAGCGCGCTGCGGACTCCGGGTGCCGACGCGGATCCGTGGGCGGAGACCGTGCTGGACGCGGCACGGCGCGCGGGCTTGCGGGTCGTGATGGTGGACGACCCCGCCCTGGCCGACTTCACGAGCCTCGCCGACCAGGTGGTGCGCGACGAGCGGTCGTTGAGCGACGTGGTGAACGCGTTGCGCGCCGAGAAGGACAGCGTCGTCGTCACGGTCGCGCGGCCGGCGCAGCACGACGAGGACATCCTCGCCGGACTGCTCGCCGGCGATGTGGCCGTCGCCCTCACCGACCAGGACGGAGCCGTCGTCTGGGGCGCCGACGTGCTGGCTCTGCACGGTCTTGCCGATGTGTGGCGGCTGTTGCGGGCGGTTCCGGCCGCGCGCGGCGTCGGGCGCAGGTCGCAGGTGCTGGCCCGGTCCGGTGCCGCCCTGTCCGGACTCCTGGTGGCGATCGGCAAGTCCTCGCGCGGGCGCCCCACGCCGTGGCCCGGACTGCGGCACACGCCGGTCGACGCGAGCGCGGCATGGGCCCTGCTGACCGGTGGGCGCGCGGCCCTCGGGGTTGCGACGGCCCGCGCACCGCACCCCCGGCCGCGCGTGTCCTGGCACGAACTGGAGCCCACCGAGGTCCGCGAACGGCTGGACCACGAGACGGGCCCTGAGCCGACCGTCCCCGAGCAGGTCGGCGGCGGCGCGCGCAAGGCGATCCGCAGGATGGGCCGGCATCCCCTGTTCGCACCGCTGAGCGGTCCGGTCCAGCTCGCCCGGGCCGTGCGCGGCGAGCTCGACGACCCCCTCACCCCGGTGCTGGCCGTCGGCTCGGCCGCCGAGGCGATCCTCGGCTCCATGGTGGACGCCCTGCTGGTCATCGGCGCGCTCGACCTGAACGCCCTGGTCGGCGGCGTCCAGCGGATGCGGGCCGAGCGGGCCTTGTCCGGACTGCTGGCGAAGCAGAAGCAGAAGGCGCGCGTCACCTCCGAGGAAGCCGAGTCCCAGCCGCACGTCGTGGACGCCGCCAAGCTGAGCCCCGGCGATCTGATCGAACTCCGGGCGGACGACGTGGTGCCCGCCGATGCCCGGCTGGTGTGGGAGGACGGGCTGGAGGTGGACGAGTCCGCGCTGACGGGGGAGTCCTTGGCGGCGGACAAGGGGATCGAGCCGACGCCGGACGCCGCCGTGCCGGACCGCAGCTCCATGGTGTTCGAGGGGACCACCGTGGTGGCCGGACACGCCCGGGCCATCGTGGTGGACACCGGGGACCGTACGGAGGCCGCCCGGGCCGTGGCCCTCGCCGCCCGCACCCCACCGTCCGCCGGAGTACAGGCCAGGCTGCGGGAACTCACCGACAAGGCCCTGCCGTGGACCCTCGCCGGCGGCGCCGGGGTGACCGCGCTGTCGCTGCTGCGCGGCACGCCGATCCGCAGGGCCGTCAGCGGCGGCGTGGCGGTGGGCGTCGCCGCGGTCCCCGAGGGGCTGCCGCTGGTGGCGACCGTCGCCCAGCTGGCCGCCGCCCGTCGGCTCAGCCGCCGCGGAGTCCTCGTCCGGGCCCCGCGCACCCTTGAGGCGCTCGGCCGGATGGACACCATCTGCTTCGACAAGACCGGCACCCTCACCGAGAACAAGCTTCGCCTGGTCCGCGTGACGGACGCCGACGGCAAGGTCCATAGGCCGGACGATGACGACCCCACGCTGCGGACCGCGGCACGTGCCTGCCCCCGGCTGAACGGCGGCACCGACCGGCCGGTGCACGCCACCGACGAGGCCGTTCTGGACGCGGCCGGCCCCGACCCCGAGTGGTCCCAGACCGAGGGCCTGCCCTTCGCTGCCGACCGTGGCTACGCCGCCGCCGTCGGCCGGGCCCAGGACGGCACTGCGGTACTCGTCGTCAAGGGCGCCCCCGAGACGGTGCTGCCCGCCTGCGCCGACCTGCCCTCCTCCGCATCGGACGCGGCGCACGAGCTGGCCGGCGGCGGACTGCGGGTCCTGGCGGTGGCCCGCCGCCCGCTCGGCTCGGCGGACAAGGCCGCGGACGTCCTGGAACAGCCCCTGGAGGGCCTGGAGTTCACCGGCCTGCTCGCCCTCGCCGACGTACCGCGAGCCACCTCCACGGCCCTTGTCGAGGGCCTGCGCGCGGCAGGCGTACGACCCGTCATGCTGACCGGCGACCATCCGCAGACCGCGCGGGCGATCGCCGCCGAACTGGGCTGGCCCGAGGACACCGGCGTGGTCACGGGCGACGAACTGGCGTCCGCGGACCGGGAGGAACGGGCCCGGATGCTGCGCGACATGGGCGTCGTGGCCCGCGTCGCCCCCGAGCAGAAGCTCCAGGTCGTCGAGGCGCTGCGGGACGCCGGGTGCGTGGTCGGCATGGTCGGCGACGGAGCCAACGACGCCGCGGCCATCCGCGCCGCCGACATCGGCGTCGGCATCGACGCCCGCGGCTCGGCGGCCGCCCGCAACGCCGCCGACCTCGTCCTCACCAACGACGACCTGACGGTCCTGATCCAGGCGGTCGCCGAGGGCCGGGCCCTGTGGCACAGCGTCGCCGACGCCATCGCCATCCTGATCGGCGGCAACGCGGGCGAGGTGGGCTTCGGCCTCCTCGGCACGCTGCTTTCGGGCGCCGCGCCCCTGTCCACCCGCCAGATGCTGCTGGTGAACCTGTTCACGGACCTGTTCCCGGCCATGGCGGTGGCCGTGACGCCGAAGGAGGCGGAGGGAGCGGAGGCGGAAACCGCGGCGCAGGACGCGGATCCGGCGAAGGAGGACGAGGGTTTTGATGCGGCACCCGCAGGCACCGAACCCCTGGGCACCTCACTCCTCGGCGAACCCCTGATCCGAAAGATCCGGCACCGCGCCCTGACCACCACCCTGGGCGCCACGTCCGCCTGGCTGATCGGCCGCTTCACCCCGGGCACCGCGCGCCGCTCCACCACGATGGCGCTGTGCGCGGTGGTCGGCACGCAGCTCGCGCAGACCCTGGCCGACCGCCGGGGCAGCCCGCTGGTGCGCGTCACCGCCCTCGGCTCCGCGGCGGCCCTCGCCGTCCTGGTCGAGATCCCCGGCCTCAGCCGGCTCTTCGGCTGCACACCGCTCGGGCCGGTCGCCTGGGCGGGCGTCGCCGCGTCGATCGCGCTCGCGGTGCTCGGCCAGCGTGCCCTGCCGCAGCTGGAGCGGATGCTGGCCCGCTACCTGCCGGCCACGTCGGGCGATGCGGCACCCGCGGCGTCCGCCGCGTGATCAGACGGACCGGTGGTACTGGTCCGGCACGTGCACGTCCCCGCCCAGTTCCCGAGCCGCGTGCCGCGCCCACGACGGGCTGCGCAGCAGCTCACGGCCGAGCAGGACGGCGTCCGCCTCACCGTTCGCGATGATCTTCTCGGCCTGCTCGACGTCCGTGATCAGCCCCACCGCGGCGACCGGCAGCGCGGTCTCCGCCTTCACCCGCGCGGCGAACGGCACCTGGTAGCCCGGGCCGACGGGGATCCGGGCGCCGGAGGCGTTGCCGCCGGTCGAGACGTCCAGCAGGTCGATGCCGTGCGCCTTGAGGTCGGCGGCGAAGCGGACCGTGTCGTCGGCGGTCCAGCCGTCGTCCTCCAGCCAGTCGGTGGCCGAGATGCGGAAGAACAGCGGCTTGTCGTCCGGCCACACCTCCCGCACGGCGTCCACGACCTGGAGCGCGAAACGGGTGCGGTTCTCGTACGAGCCGCCGTACTCGTCGGTGCGGTGGTTGGAGTACGGGGAGAGGAACTCGTTGATCAGATAGCCGTGGGCGCCATGGATCTCGGCGATCTCGAAGCCCGCGGCGAGGGCGCGGCGTGCGGCGTCCGCGAACTGACCCACGACGTCCTGTATCTCGGCGACCGTCAGCTCGGTCGGCACCGGGTGCCCGTCGGCGAACGGGATCGCGCTCGGCGCCACCGGCTGCCACCCGTGGGCGTCCGGCCCCACCGGCGCACCGCCCTTCCAGGGCCGGTCGGTCGATGCCTTGCGGCCGGCGTGGGCCAGCTGGATCGCCGGCACCGTGCCCTGCGACACCAGGAAGCTGGTGATCCGGCGGAACGCCTCGACCTGGGTGTCGTTCCAGATCCCCAGGTCGTACGGGGAGATCCGGCCCTCGGCGCTGACTCCCGTGGCCTCGACGATGATCAGCCCCGTGCCGCCGGCCGCGCGGGCCGCGTAGTGCGCGAAGTGCCAGTCGTCGGGGACGCCGGCGTCGGGGCCCTCCGGCGCGGCCGAGTACTGGCACATCGGGGGCATCCACACGCGGTTCGGGATCGTCACATCGCGCAGGGTGTAGGTCTCGAAGAGGGCACTCACGGCGGACTCCATTCGTCACGGGGGACCAGCGATCGACTCGTACGATAGGCATCGTAGTACGGGAAGTGTCAAACTACGAGAGCTCTCGTACAATGGAAAAACCCGAGCACGGGGAATCCCGAGTGAGGGAACCCGACGAAGTGGAGCCGCCGTGACCAGCCCCGCTGTCAGCAGCCGTGACCTCCCGCACCCGACGCGCGAGGAGATCCGTCTGGAAGGCGTGCTGCATGCGCTGTCCGACCCGATGCGCCTGCGGATCGTGCGAGAGCTCGCCGCCGTCGGCGACGAGCTCTCCTGCTCGCGGTTCGACCTTCCCGTGACCAAGTCCACCACCACGCATCACTTCCGGGTGCTGCGCGAGAGCGGTGTGATCCACCAGGTCTACCGGGGCACGGCCAAGATGAACGGCCTGCGCAAGGACGACCTGGACGGCCTCTTCCCGGGACTTCTCGACGCCCTTCTCGACGCCGCCGCCCTACAGGCCGTCCGGCTCGGCGCCTGAACCGTCGGAACCGGCCTTCGCGGGCGGGTGGTTGAAGGGCGCCCTGAACAGAGCGTGACTACGGAGATGTTGCCGCTTCGTTGCTGTGCGCGGCGTTCATCAGCGACTCCCAGTCGGGGAGCTTCACCACACCCCTGCCCAGCGACGCACCGAGCTCCGCCTCCGCCCGTTCGATCGCGCACCAGCCCTGCCACTCGACCGGGTCGATGCCCTCGCCGCGCAGCGCCGTGAGCGGATCCTCGGGCAACTCCCGCCGTACGAGCGCGGAGGCGTCCTCCAGCAGCGACGTCACCGTCTCCTTCGCGCACGGACGGTTCGTGCCGATGACGCCCGTCGGGCCGCGCTTGATCCAGCCGGCCACGTACTCGCCCTGCGCGACGAGGCCCTCGCGCAGGACGCGGCCGGCGAGATGCGGGACCGTGCCGGTCGCGGGGTCGAACGGCAGGCCCTCCAGGGGGATTCCGCGATAGCCGACGGAACGCAGCACCAACTGCGCCTCGATGTCCTCGTATTGGCCGGTGCCCGTCACCCCGCCCCGCCCGTCGGGTGCCGTCCGCTCGAAGCGGACCGCGCCCACGTGTCCGGCATCGGCGAGGAGTTCGACGGGGCGCAGGAAGAAGCGCAGCGCGATGCGGTGGCCGACGTCCTGTGCCGGGGCCTCGGCCCAGACCCGCAGCGCCTCCACGTTGCGGCGCTGCGGGGCGGGCAGTGCGGAGGGGTCGGCGTAGGCCGGATCGATCGCCAGCTCCTGCGGATCCACCCTCACTTCGGTGTCCGGCAGGGTGCCCAGCTCACGGAGCTCCTTGGTGGTGAAGCGGGCCTGCGAGGGGCCGCGTCGGCCCACCATGCTGATGTCGGTCACCCGGCTCGCGGCGAGGGCGGTGAGTGCGGCCTGCGGCATGTCGGTGGGGCTCAGCTCGGCCGTACCTCGCGCGAGCATCCGCGTGACGTCGACCGCGACGTTCCCGACGCCGATGACCACCGCCGAGCGCGCGCCGAGGACGAAGCCGTCGTCGATCGCGTCCGGGTGGGCGCTGTACCAGGACACGAACTCGGTCGCCGACCAGCTGCCCGGCAGGTCCTCGCCGGGAATCCCGAGATGCCGGTCGGTGGCGGCGCCCACGCAGTACACGACGGCGTGGTACAGCTCCCGCAACCGGGCCGTCGGCACGCCGGCCGGGCCGATCTGGACGCCGCCGAGGAACCGCACCCGCTCGTGCTCCAGGACGGTCCGCAGATTGTTCTGGAGAGACTTGATCTTCTCGTGGTCCGGCGCCACCCCGTAGCGCACCAGGCCGTACGGGCACGGCAACCGGTCCAGGACGTCGACGACCACGTCGGGATCCTGCTGTACGAGGCTCTGGGCGGTGTAGCACCCGCTCGGCCCGGAGCCGACCACGGCGACATGCAGCACGGCGGAACTCCTTGTCCGAGGGACCTTCGAGGTCTTCAGGAGTCGCTCTCGAGTCCAGCATCGCACCGCTTCCGCTCCGCTGACAGGGTGCTGTGCGCCGTACGGGACGCGTGTTCGTTCGTATGGAATGTGATCATGCGGTTACGTTGCGTGTGTGCTGGAAGCATCCTTTCTTAATCTTTCCGATCGCCGTGCGACGGACGGCGCCGTGTCCGTGTGGCCCGCGTGGGAAGTGCGGGACGACGCCGGAGCCACCGCGTGGTTCGGGGTCCGGCTCGAGTTCGGCGACGGGGCCCGGGTCGAGGCGCTCGCCGTGGTGTCCGAGGGGTGCGTCTCCATCGAGGACGTCCGGGCCGAGCCGGCGCTGTCCCTCGACGACCTCGCGGCGCTCGCCGACTGGATCGAGGCCCCGCTCTCCGAGGCGTGCGGGGTCGGGGCCGGGCCCGGGGCGGACGGCGAGGACGCCGGGTCCGGTCCGGTCGGGCCGGCCTGGCCCCGGGGCGTCGAGGGGCAGTGGCTGGTGGCGCAGAAGTACCGGGCGGCCCAGGAGCAGGGCGTCGATCCTGTCCTCGCGGTGATGCGCGCGACGGGGCAGGACCGCCGGAGGTCGCTCAGGCTGATCGGGCAGGCGCGCGACGCCGGCTTCCTGACCCGGCGCCGCGCCAGCCGCTGAGCGCGGCCCCGGCGGCGGCCGGGACCGTCAGAGCATGTCCCGCATCCGCGTGACCTCACTCGTCTGCTGAGCGGCCACCTCGTCGGCCATCTCCTCGATCTGGATGTTGTTGCCCTGCCCCTTCACATCGGTGGCCATGGTGACCGCCCCGTCGTGATGGGTGATCATCAGAGTGAGGAAGAGCTGGTCGAACGCCTTCCCCCGCGCGGACCGCAGCTTCTCCAGCTGTGCCTCGGTCGCCATGCCGGGCATCGACCCATGCTCGTGGCCGTCGCTCTTCTCGGACTTGCCGTGGTTCTTCAGCCAGCCCTTCATGGCGGTGATCTCCGGGCCCTGTGCGGAGCCGATGCGCTCGGCGAGCTTTTTCACCTGCGCCGCTTCGGCCCGGTCCGGGGCGAGTTCGGTCATCTCCAGGGCCTGGGAGTGGTGTTCGATCATCATCCGCGCATAGGAGACGTCCGCCGAGTTGGGGGAGTCGTCCTCGGCGCGTTGCCGTGCCGCCTCCTCGGTGGACAGCACCCGGTTCGACTCCCCGGGCTTGCCCGGCACGATGACCGAAGGCCCGCTCCGCGAGTCCGACTTGGCGTCGGAACCGGAGTCGCAGCCGCCGAGCGCGAGCACGGTCAGGGCGGCCAGGGAGGCCGTAGCGAAGCGCGCCCGGCGGCAATGCGCTTTCGTTACATGTCTATTGCCCGCTCTTGAAATGTGCATGATGAAGACGATACTCGGGCGTGCGTGAACCGTTCCAGTGTGAACGGCACAAGGGAGGAAAAACAGTGATCCTGTTCAGCAATCCCCGAACGCGACGCAGACGCCTGGCAGTTGCCGCTGCCGCTGCCGGGCTCATGGCCGCACTGCTCACCGCGCAGCCGGCTGTCGCGACCCCCGACCCGGGGGACGGCCCCGTCGCGGAGAAGGAGGTCTCCGAGAGCACCCGGGCCGAGGTGCGCGAGGCCCTCGCGGACGGCGAGATACCCGGCCAGAACGAGATCGTCCACTCCGACAACATCCAACACCTGGCCCACGTCCCCAAGGACGCACTGCAGGGCACCAACTCGGACATCGCCTTCCAGGGCAGGTACGCCTTCGCCGGCAACTACGACGGCTTCAACGTCTTCGACATCAGCAACCCGAAGGCGCCCAGGACCATCGCCCAGGTCCTGTGCCCCGGCTCGCAGAACGACGTCTCCGTCTCCGGTGACCTGCTGTTCCTGTCCACCGACTCCTCGCGCAGCGACAGCAGTTGCAACAGCACCACCCAGCCCGCGACCGAGAAGTCCTCGTGGGAGGGCATGAAGGTCTTCGACATCAGCGACAAGAGGAACCCCAGGTACGTCGCCGCCGTCGAGACCGCCTGCGGCTCCCACACCCACACGCTGGTGCCCGAGCGCAGGAACGTCTACGTCTACGTCTCCTCGTACTCGCCCGACGCCGGCTACCCCGACTGCCGGCCCCCGCACGACGGCATCTCCATCATCAAGGTGCCGCGCCACGCACCCGAGAAGGCGGCGGTCGTGGACTTCCCGGTGCTCTTCCCCGGTGAGGGGCCGGACGGCGGCGGCAACCCCGGTCCGCCCGGCGGCGTCCGCAAGACCACCGGCTGCCACGACATCACGGTGCTGCCCTCGAAGGACCTGGCCGCCGGCGCCTGCATGGGCGACGGCATCCTGCTGTCCATCAAGGACCCGGAGCGCCCGAAGGTCATCGACCAGGTCAGGGACGACGTGAACTTCGCGTTCTGGCACTCGGCGACCTTCAACCAGAAGGCGAACAAGGTCGTCTTCACCGACGAGTTGGGCGGTGGCAGCGCGGCCACCTGCAACGCGGAGATCGGCCCGGACCGCGGTGCCGACGGCATCTACGACATCGTCGGCAAGGGCGACAAACGCAAGCTCGTCTTCCGCAGCTACTTCAAGATCCCCCGTCACCAGGCGGACACCGAGAACTGCGTCGCCCACAACGGCTCGCTGATCCCGGTGAAGGGGCGCGACATCATGGTCCAGGCCTGGTACCAGGGCGGCGTCTCCGTCTGGGAGTTCACCGACTCGGACAACCCGAAGGAGATCGCCTACTTCGACCGCGGCCCGCTCACCACGGACACGATCAGGTCGGGCGGCTCGTGGTCGGCGTACTACTACAACGGCTACATCTACTCCAACGAGTACGCCCGCGGCTTCGACGTCCTGAAGATCGACGACCGGCGCACGGCCCCGGCCCGCTGGGTCCACATGCGCGAACTCAACGTCCAGACACAGCCGGACTACTTCGACTGACCCTCGGCGCAGCCGGGTGCGGACCCGGTCGCGAAGAACCGCGACAGATCCGTGTCGCACGTCCCGCCGGGCACGGCCCCCGAGTCCGGCGGGACTCCCAGCCCCCGGTCCAGCCCGTAGCGCTTGAACAACTCGGCCCGCAGCACCGGCACGGGCATCGGCACCCCGGGAACCAGCGCCGCGTAGACCGCGCCCATGAGCAGCGCGCGGAGCATCGGGTAGTCGGCGTCCGGGTCCGGTGAGCCGTACCGTACGCAGGTGTCCCGCAGCAGCTCGGCCAGGCGCCGCTGCTCCGGGCACTGCACGAAGCCCTCGGCCTGCAGGATTCCCGCCATGTGCTGGCGCATCAGCACGGGCCGGTCCCGGGCCAGGCCCAGGATCGCGTCGACGGCCCTGGCCATCCGCTCCCGCCCGTCCTCGGTACGCGGCTCGCGCTCCAGCGCCTCCTCCAGCGTGCGGTGCATCAGCCGGTGCACGGCGGACTGCACCAGCTGGCGTTTGCCGGGGAAGTAGTACGACACCAGGCCCCGCGCCGAGCCCGCTCTGTCCGCGATGTCACCCAGCGTGGTGGCGTCGTAACCACGCTCGCTGACCAGCTCCACCGCCGCCTGCAGAAGTCGCTCCCGGGAACGCCGCCGCAACTCTTCATTGACCGAGGCGCTGCGCGGGGACATGCTGGACTCCTGCGTTGACTGGCTGCCAGCCAACTATACTCAACGCGTCCGGTCCGGCCCGTGGAGGGCCTGGTCGGGGTTGCCGTCTGCCCTGGGCGACGCGGGGGATCGTCCAGGGCGGACTCGACCCATGTATCCGGATGGTGGCCGGAGGCTACTTGTCCGCCCGCGGGGCGGCGCCCACGAGATCCAGCACCGGCCGCAGCGCGTCCGGCCGTTGGTCGGCCGGCAGATGGTCCACGAAGTGCACCGCACAGCCCAGCGCCGCCGCACCGCCGTCGGCCCGCCGGTTGTCGCCGACCATGACGACGTCGCGTGGATCGGCGTCCAGTGCTGCGCAGGCCACCTCGAACAGGCGGGGGTCGGGCTTCTGGATGCCGTGCTCGTACGACAGCACGTACGCGTCGACAAACGGATCGAGGCCGTGCTCACGGAACACCGGCCGCAGATCCCAGCCGATGTTGCTCACCACCCCGACGCCGACGCCGCGCTCGCGCAGCGCCCGCAGCACGTCGACGGCATCCGGGTACGGGCCCCACGCGGCCGGTGCCATGTGGCGGTCGTAGAGCAGGTCGTGCAACCGGTCGTCGGGGAGCGGCACATGCCGGGAGAGCCCGGTGTAGGCCGCCCGGTGCAGCTCCGCGCTCTTGTCGCGCACCCCCCAGACACTCGCGACGTCCTCGGGCAGCCACGACGGATCGACCCCGCCCGGCAGGGCGCCCATCGCCTCCAGCGCCTGCGCGGCCTCGGCCAACTCGGCCTCGGCGAGCTCCATCCGGGCCTCGGCGAGCGCTCCGCGCAGCCAGGACTCGGTGGACTCGACACGGAAGAGAGTTCCGGAGAAATCGAACAGAACTGCGGTCATGCAGCGGATCCTACGGGGCCGGATGTCACGGCGCGGGAAGATCGCCACCGGAGCCCGGACGGTCACCGCGGACGGTTCAGCTCACCCACCGGGCGTGTGCCCGCACCGCCAGCACCACGACCAGCGCGCCCAGCAGCCAGCCGCCCACGACGTCCGTGGGCCAGTGGACGCCGAGCCACACCCGGGTCAGCCCGACACCGGCCACGGAGATCGCGGCCACGGCTACGGCCGTACGCCACAGCGCGCGGTCGGCGCCGTAGTGATGCAGCAGCCACAACACAAGGCCGCAGACCACCGTGGCCGTCATGGCGTGGCCGGAGGGATAGGCGGCGTAGTGGGCGGAGTCGACGGGGTCGGGCCAGACGGGGCGCGGGCGGTCGACCAGGGCCTTCAAGGCCTGCTGGACCAGTGTGGCGAGCGCACATGTGGCCACCAGCCATACGGCCGTCCAGCGCGCGGCTCTCCGCCACACCAACCAGATCGCGACCGCGAACGTCAGCAGACGCATCGTCCACGGATCCCAGACCCAGTCCGTCAGGATGCGGAACGCCTGCGTGACGCCGCTCTCGTCGACCGCCCAGCGGTGCGTGGTCCGCGCGACGTCGCTGTCGAGGTTCATCAGCGGGTGCCACCGCAGCGCGACCAGGGCGAGCAGCAGCGCGGAGCCCACGGCCAGGGCGCCGGCCCAGCTGACGGTCCTGCGCTCGGCCGGCGGGCGGGGCGGGGATTCGACGGACTGGGTGTGCATAGTGCGATCCTCGCCGACGGAAGGGGCGAGAGGCCAATGCAGGGGATGCATTTGCGACGCCCGCCACAGGAGTACCGACCCGTCCCCGCACATACCGGGCGGATCCCGGGGACGTACCCCCGGACGGATCCGGGTACCCGTCAGCCGCCCCGGCTATCCCAGCGCCCGCAACCCGGGCACGAACGCGACCAGTACCGGTACCACCGGTACCAGCGAGGCAGCCGCCGTCAGCCGGAGCCGCCGGCCGGCCGTGAGCCGGTCCGGCGGAGCCAGCAGCCGGTGCACCCGCTGCGGCACCTGCGCCCGGTCGGTCGGGGAGGGTCCGAACACGCCTCGGTCCTCGTTGAGTTCGACGAGGGCGAGGGCCGTCGTCAGCCGGCCGAAGCGGCGGGACGCCATGTCGTCGGCGGCGAGTTCGACCAGCCGGTGCATCTCGTCGCGGAACGCGGCGAACACCGGCACCTGCGGGAACCCGCCCGCCAGCGCACCCGAGCAGTGCAGCAGCCAGTCGTGCCGGGCCTGTGCGTGCCCCTGCTCATGAGCGAGTACGGCGTCCAGTTGCCGCCCCTTCAGGCGGCGCAACGCGGCGGTGGTGATGACAAGCTGGGGCGCCGCACCGGGCAGCCACCAGGCGTCCGAACGCTCGCCCTCCAGGATCATCAGCCGGTCGTTCACGGCCGTCTCGCCGGGCAACAGCGGGGCGCGCACGAGGAGTTCGCTCCGTCGCCGCCGACGCCGGGCTCGCGCCCGTGCGACCTCACGCACCAGCATCGCCACGGTCCACAGCCCACCGCACGCGAGCGTCACCGCGATGGTCGCCGCCCACGGGCCGCCCACCCCGAGCGCGTACGCCTCCACCACGGCACTCGGCGCCGGGGCGAACACATGGCCGCGTACCGCCTGCCACGCGGCCGCCGCACTGAGCGTCATCGACAGGGCGCAGCACAGGAGTACGGCCGCCACCACGCACTGCCACGCCCACAGCGCGACCACCGGTTCACGGTCCGGCCAGTCCGCCCGGGCGAGCATCCGAGGGGCGCCTACGGCGGTCAGGGCGCCGAGCAGCAACAGTGCCGCGGGGACCATCATGGGCAGCACCCTATGAGCGCCGCACGGCTCAGCGGTACGGACCGCAGCGGCAAGTGACACAGACCACGGGCGTCAGTGCGGAGAGCCGGTGGCTCTTCCGGGCCTCAGCGTCACTTCAGAGAGCCAGCAGCATGGCCACCATGGCGATCCCCATCGACAGCCGGCAGGCCCGCGCCAGCTCAGGCCGGTCGCCCCATCCGACGCCTCCAGCCCCGGCCCCGCCCCCCGCGGGGACGACCACGGGCACCAACCGGACGCCGCACAGCAGCACATAGCCCGTGAAGTACAGGAGCAGAGTGCCCGTCAGGAGCGGGCTGCCGAAAGCGCCGTGCCCGCCGTGACGGCCGGGTGAGGCTGCCATCGCGACCGCCATGTAGACCATGGCCGAGGCCCCCACCAGGTGGTGCAGATGATGTGCGCCCGCCCGGGCCGACCACAGGGCTTGGAGGGCCGCGGCGCCGAACACGGCCGCGTAGAGGGGCCAGGCCCACGCCGGCGGCGTGAACACCGCGGCAGGCACCGCCATCGCCGCCATCCCGAAGCCCATCAGCGCCTCGCCGCCCGCGGCCCGGCGCTGCTCCTCGACATGGCTGCGCATCCGCAGCAGACAGTAAGTTCCGGTCGCCGCACACAGCGCGACCAGCAGCCAGCCGTACGAAGCCGGTCCGTGCACGCGCACCTCCCGCTCGACGGTGTCGGACAGTCCGTCGATGCCCCGGACGTCCGGCGCGCATGCGAGCGCAAGGGTGTACGCGGGGAGCATTCGACGGAGCGCGGCAGGTCGTACCGCATCACGTCCCGCCCACACCCGTTTCCTTTACGAGTAAAACACTTGCTAAGATGATGGGTATGAAACTGGTGAGGGGTACGAGCAGCCACCATCCGCTCGTCGGCGTGCTGCGCCTCGGCCGGCCGTCGGAGATCTGGTTCAAGCCCGCCCTGAGCGTGGTCGTCTCCGTCGCCCCGCCCAACGTCGCCCTGCTGCTCCTCGGCCGGCTGGACCTGGCGATGTACACGATGGCCGGATCCCTGTGCGCGCTCTACGCCCACAACCGCCCCTACGCCGCCCGGGCCCGCGCCCTGGCATGGGTCGCGCTCGGCATGCTCGGCGGCCTGGCCACGGCGCTGGTCGCGGCCTCGCTCACCAGCAGTGCCGTCGTCCTGGTCACCGTGGGCGCTGCACTGGCCGCCGTGCAGAAGGTGCTGTGCGACGCGACCCGTATCGGTCCGCCGGGCAACGTGGTGCTCACCTTCATCAGCTCCGCCGCCCTGTTCGCCCCGCAGTCCTTCGTCCAGATCCCCGGCCACGTCGGTCTTGCCGCCGTGGCCGCCGCCTGGGCCTGGCTCGTAGGCATGGCACCGGGCCTGCTGCGACCGCACGGCCCGGAGCGCCGGGCCACCGCGGGTGCCCTGCGTGTGGCTGCCGCGTACGTCGAGACGGTCGGTGCAGGTGCTCCGAGCAGCCCGGGCGACCGCCACACCCGTGCCCACGCCACCGCTGCCGCCGCCGTGCACGCCGCCCGGCAGGCGCTGCACTCCGCCGGCCGCCCCGGTGGCACGCGCCGCGCGCTCGAACGCCTCGTCGTCCGCGCCGAGGTCGCCCTGGCCGCCCCCGCCGATGCCGAGCCGGCCCTGTTGCGCACCTGGGCCCGGCAGTTGCGGGGCACCCTGCCCGTGCCGGAGGTCGACGACCTCGCGCACATCGGGACCGAACTCACCTCGCCCGCCACCCCGTTGTGGCACCGCCTCGCCCCCCTGACCCCGCTCGCCGTACGCACCGCCCTCGGCTGCGCCCTCGCCGGATACGCCTCGCTCGCCCTGGGGATCGGCCGCCCGTACTGGGCCCTGGTCACCGCGGCGTGCCTGTACCAGGCCAACCTCAGCCTCACCTGGGGCCGTGGCGTCCAGCGGGTCATCGGCAACCTGCTGGGCGTCCTCCTCTTCGCCGCGCTCGTCCCGCTCGCCCACACCGGCGAGGTCGCCCTCGTCGTGTGCTGCCTCGCCCTCAACTTCGGTGCCGAGGCGCTGATCAGCCGCAACTACTGGCTCGGCAGCGTCTGCGTGACCCCGATGGCGCTGCTCATCACCGAGTTCGCCGGGTTCCAGGAGCCCGGGCGCCTGATCACCGAGCGGGTCGTGGACACCCTGGTCGGCGCGCTGGTCGGCCTCGTCGCCGCGGTGGCCGTACCGGACCGGCGGTGGCAGCGGGTCGTGCGCGCCGAGCGGAGCGGACCCCGTACGCTCGCGGCCACGGGGCGTAGCCAGGGACCGCGCCCGGACCAGCGCACAGGCGACACGACGGAGGGCCTACGGCCATGACGGCGACGAACGGCGGGCCGACCGGGACGAGACGTGACACGGTGGCCGCCGTGGTCCGGCAGTGGCAGACCGTCCACCCCGACCTCGACACCGCCCCGATGGAGATCATCGGCCGCATCAACCGCTGTGCCGCCCTCCTCCAGCAGGCCGAGGACGCCCCGCTGCGCCGGGCGGGCCTCAGCCGCCCCGAGTTCGACCTGCTCGGCGCGCTGCGCCGCACCGGCCACGAACTCACCCCCAGCGAACTGGCCCGGGAGACCTTCTCCTCGGGCGCCGCCGTCACCAAACGCCTCAAGCAGCTGACCGAGCGCGGCCTGGTGGAGCGCCGCGGCGACACCCGCGACCGTCGCGTCGCCCATGTCCGCCTCACCGACACGGGCCGCGACCTGGTCGACGGCATCCTGCCCGAACAGCTCGCGTACGAGACGGCCGTCCTGTCCGGCGTCGACCCGCAGGGCCAGGACGAACTGGCGTCTCTGCTCAGCGAGTTGCTCGGCCGGCTGGAGGGCCAGTTGGGGGCGCTGCGCGGCTGACCCGAGCGCGGGCGGCCTCAACCCCGCCGGCCGTGTCACTTCTCGTCGGCCGCGCGGTACACGCCGAACACCGCTCCCTGCGGGTCCCGCAGTACGGCGATCCGCGGTCCGTCGGGGATGGCCGTGGGCTCCATGAGAACGGTGCCGCCCGCCTCGGTCGCGTCAGCCGCCTTGCTGTCCACGTCCACCACGGCGAAGTAAGGCAGCCAGTGCGCAGGCACCTCGTGCGGGAACTTGTCGTCCATCGTCAGCATGCCGCCGAAGTCGTCGCCGTCTATCCCCCACTGCGTGTAGTGCTCCGAGGCGTTGACGCTCCAGCCGAACACCGTCGTGTAGAACTCCACGGCCCGCTCGGGCGCCCGGGTCAGCAGCTCCACCCAGCCCAGCGCGCCGGGTGCGCTGAGCACCCCCGCGCCGGGGAACGACCGGGCCTGCCAGAGCTGGAAGACCGCCCCCGTCGGGTCCACGGCCACCGCGAAGCGGCCCACGTCGAACACGTCCATGGGGCCGACCAGCACAGTGCCGCCGGCCTCCGTCACCTGCGCGGCGGCGGTGTCCGCGTCCCGCACCGCGAACGACACGTTCCATGCCACCGGCTGCCCCTCCTGGTACAGCGGCGTCAGCGCGGCCACCGCCGCTTCACCGAGGTGCGCGACGGTGTACCCGCCCGCCTCCTGACGCGGATCGGTCTCGGCGCGCCAGCCGAACAGCCGCTCGTAGAACTGCTGGGCCGCGGCCAGGTCGCTGGTCCCGAGCTCGGTCCAGCAGGGCCCGCCGGTCACCGGCTTGTCGAGCTTCATGGCGCTCCTCCCGCAGGAACCCCCCTCCAGCACGCTAAGCCCCTGCCAGGGCCCCGGCCATCCGGTGGAATTCCCTGGAGCCCGGCGCCGCCGTCGTACCCTCGACCCCGTACCGCACCGCGTGGCGGCCTCCCGACACCGTTCTCCGACCGGAGGTCCAGCATGCCCGCGCTCGAGGTGCGCCCCTTTCGCCGTGCCGACCGCGACCAGCTCACCGAACTGATCAACATGCACGTCGCCGCGGTCGTCCCCGGCGTCTCCGTCTCCGTGAACACGGTGCTCAGTGCTCTGGAGCGACAGCCGGACGAATTCATCACCGATCCCTGGGTCGGCGAGCGCGTGACCCTTGTCGCCGAGCAGCGCGACCACGTCGTGGCCGCCGCCCATCTGCTGCGCTACCGGGCGGACGACGAGGTGGGCGGGACCTACCGGGACATCGGCGAGATCGACTGGTTCGTGAGCCGTCCGCCGGCCTCCTTCTGGCCGGACTCCGACGAGGCCGCCGACCTGCTGATGAACGCCTGCCTGGCCCGGCTGGCCCGCTGGAACGTGCGCGCCCGGTACGCGAGCGGCGAGCTCCCCGCCCCGGCCGTCCACGGCCTGCCCCGCACCTGGCCGCACATCCGCGCCCTCTACGAGCGCGCCGGCTTTCGGCACGTCGGCGACACCGAGGTGATCCTGATCGCGCGTGTGTCCGACCTGCCGACCCACGAACCGCGGCCGGGCGAGACCGTCGACCGCACGCTGGGGGAGTGCGGCACGCGCTTCACCGTGTACGCGGACGGGCGCGCCCTCGGCTTCATCGAGGTCGACACGTCCCTGTCCCGCCCCGAACGCCACACGCGCGGCACGGGCCTCGCCGACATCGGCAATCTGCACATCGACCCGACGACGTACGGCGAGGGCGGTCTGGAGCGCCGACTGCTCGGTCAGGCCGCCGACTGGCTGCGGCTGTGCGGTGTGGACCGCCTCCTCGCCTATGAGCAGGCCACCGACGGCGCGATGATCGGCCGTCTGACCTCGGCCGGTTTCCGGGAACTGACCCGCACCGACCGAGGCTGGCGACACCGGCCCTAGATTCCGGGCCGGTACCGCAGTGGGTGATCCGCAGGCACCTCCACCAGCACGATCTGCGTCCCGTCCGGATCGGCGATCCACATCTCGACGAGGCCCCACGGCTCCTTCACCGGCGGCCGGACGATCTCGACGCCCTTGTCCCGCAGCTCGTCGTGCGCGGCCGCCAGGTCCTCGACCTGCAGCCACAGCCGGACGGCCGGCGACGGCGGGGTCTCGGAACGGCCGGAGACCTCCAGGAAGCCACCGCCGAGGAAGTACACGGTGCCGCGCTCCGGCCCCGTTCCGAACTCGCGGTGGACGGCCAGGCCCAGCTGCTCGCCGTAGAAGACACGGGAGCGCTCGGGGTCGGTGGGGTGAAGCAGGGTCCGTCCGCTCAGTACGTGCACCATGCAGCGGGATCCTAGCGGCGCGTTACGCTCAGCGGTGCCCGAGTCGTGCCCGAGAAGTGGAGAAGCGCCCCATGGACACCACCGCGACCGCCGCCGCCGACGGACTCACCTTCCGTGACGCCACCGACGCCGACGTGGACACGCTGGTCGCGCTGATCGAGTCCGCCTACCGCGGGGACTCCAGCCGGGCCGGGTGGACGACCGAGGCGGACATCCTCGAAGGCCAGCGGACCGACCCGGAAGGCGTGCTGGCGGTCATCAGGTCGTCGGACAGCCGGATGCTCACCGTCGAGCAGAACGGGCGACTGGTGGCCTGCTGCCAGCTCGAACACCGCGGGGCCCACGCCTACTTCGGGATGTTCGCGGTCAGCCCCGCACTCCAGGGCGCCGGACTCGGCAAGGTGATCATCGCGGAGGCGGAGCGGCAGGCCCGCGCGACCTGGGGTGTCACCGAGATGCACATGGCCGTGATCTCCGTACGGAACGACCTGATCGCCTGGTACGAGCGGCGCGGCTACCGCCGTACGGGACGGATGACCCCGTTCCCGTACGGCGACGAGCGCTTCGGCATCCCGCAGCGCGCCGACCTGCAGTTCGAGCTGCTGGTCAAGGAGCTGGCGTGACGTTCATGCGGGGGACGTTCAGGCCGTGAAACGGCCGGTGCGCTTGATCTCGGGGTAGTCGGTGGTGGCGCCGTCCAGTTCCAGGGCCCGTACGAGACGCAGGTGGTCCTGGGTGTTGACCACCCAGCCGATGATCCTGAGGTCCGCCTTGCGGGCGTGCTCCACGACCTCCAAGGTCAGCCGGCGGATATTGAGGCAGACCGTCGCCGCGCCGGCCTCGACGGCACGGTCCACGACGTCGGTGCCGTAGCGGCTGGCGATCAGCGCGGTCCGTACGCCGGGTACGAGGCGGGCGATCTCGGCGACGGCGTCGTCGTGGAACGAGGACACCTCGACCCGGGAGACCAGGTCCCGCCTGGTCATGACCTCGGCGAGCGCCCGGGCCGCCGCGACGTCCTTGATCTCGGCCTGCAGCGGGGACTTCACGGCGTCGAGGACCTCTTCGAAGACCGGGACGCGCTCGCCGCGGCCCGCGTCCAGGGCGCGCAGCTCGGCGAGGGTCTTGTCGGCGATCGCGCCGGTGCCGTCGGTCGTGCGGTCCACATCGGTGTCGTGCATGACGACGAGGGCGCCGTCCTTGCTCAGGTGGAGATCGAGTTCGATGGCGTCGAGGCCGGCCTGCTGGGCGGCGACGAACGAACGGAGGGTGTTCTCGGGCTCGACACCCATGACTCCGCGATGACCGATGGTAAGGAAGTTCAAGGTTCAACTCGCTTCCGTCGACGGCGGCTCGGTGTGCACGCGAACCGGAGCGGACTGTTCGCGCGGCAGATCCGCAGCCTAGTGGGCCCGGCGCGTGATGAACCCCACGTGTACGCAGGGTTTGCGGCAGTGGACATGTCGTACCTGGATCGCGCCCCTCCGGATGGTCACCCGGCCGTGGGCGAGTCCCGCAGGGATTGACCTGCCGCTGTGGACCACCTCTTCATCCGTGCGCATGCCCACGCATGGACGGGGTATGCGCCATCGGGATGACCAACAGCAAAAGTTGCGGTGACCATGGGGGTGTGCAGGATAATTTCCCGACTCTCCTCTTGCTGAGAGGAACCTCGTACGTATACGGTCTCCATACGCGAGGTTCTCCCGTGGAGGATGGGACATGACGGAAATTCTTGTGCAGGCGGCTACGGAGGAGCAGGTTCCTCCTGTGACCAGGGTGGTGGAGCACCCGGCGTGGCCCGTGCTCAAGGATGCCGTGGAGCGGATCCGGCCATGGCAGTCCAAGGACGGGTCGATCGATTTCGAAGCCGAGGGCGCGCCCGAGCGCACGGACGCCGAGGCCGCCGTACGGCGTGTCGTGGACGCGGTGGTGGAGCTCTCCCCGCTGCTGCCGCACGACGCCGCCTACCACGAGGCCCTGGTGAAGGACCTGCGCCGCTGGGCCGAGGGCGGCTTCCAGGTGCCCGACTTCCTCGACTCGCTGCTGGCCTTCCAGCCCGCCGCGAACCGTGCGGACGGCCTCCAGCACCTCGTCGTCTTCGCGATGTACACGCAGAACGGCAACCCCGACCGCAACCTCGAAGCGGTCGTGCTGCGCATGGTCTGGCCGGACTGGCTGGCCGAGCTGGAGCGCACCCGCTACGACAACCCGTTGTTCTGCGGCATCAAGTTCGAGGACTTCACGGCCGGCTACGACACCAACTCCGCCGTGCTCTTCCCCGAGACGATCGCCGTGCGCGAGGCCCCTGAGCGCTTCACCTGGGGCGGCATCTTCTGCGACCGCGAGGCCGCCCGCTTCCGCCGCGTCACCGACGCCGCCGTCGACATCCTCGGCCTGGACCTGCCCGAGGACATCGCCGCGATGGTCCACGACCAGAAGCGCTGCGAGGAGGCCTTCGTCCTGTGGGACATGGTCCACGACCGCACCCACAGCCACGGCGACCTGCCGTTCGACCCGTTCATGATCAAGCAGCGCCAGCCGTTCTGGATGTACGGCCTGGAGGAGCTGCGCTGCGACCTCACCGCCTTCAAGGAGGCCGTGAAGCTGCAGGCCGACGGCGTCCCGCAGGCCCGTGACGTGCAGTACGCGGTGCTGTTCGACCGCATGTTCCGCTTCCCGGTCACCGGCGAGCGCGTGCGCAACTACGACGGCCTCGGCGGGCAACTGCTCTTCGCCTACCTGCACAGGCACGACGTCGTCCGCTGGACCGACAACAAGCTGTTCATCGACTGGGACCGCGCCCCGCAGGTCACCAACCAGCTGTGCGCCGAGATCGAGACGCTGTACCGCGACGGCATCGACCGCCCGAAGCTCGTCCACTGGTTCGCGGGCTACGAGCTCGTCTCCGGCTACCTTTCCCCGCACCCGGGCTCCAAGTGGGCCAAGGGTCCCGACGCCCTCGACCTGAGCCTGCCGCCGCGCAAGCTCGTCGATGACGTGCTTCCGGACGAGTTTCCGCTGAGCATGTTCTATGAGGCACTGTCCAAGAAACTCAAGAACGTGATCGCCTCGACCAGGGGCATCACGCCGGACAGCGTCGAGCGGATCGCCGCGTGAGCGACCGCGGCACCGAGAACACAGCTCAGCAGGAGGCGAAGAAGATGGCGGGGAACGGAGCTCTCAGCGGTGCGGTGATCGCGGTGGCCGGCGCGGGCGGACCCGCCGGGCAGGCGGCGCTGCTGCGACTGGCCGAGGCGGGCGCGACCGTCATCGGCTCGGACAACGACCCGGAGCGGCTCGCCGAAGCCGTGGACGCGGCGAGCTACGCGCACGGCGGCGCCACCGTCGTCGGGGACACGGTCGACCTGCTCGACCGTGAGGCCACCCGCGACTGGGCGGACCGCATCGAGAAGGACTTCGGTCGCGTCGACGGCCTGGTCCATCTCGTCGGCGGCTGGCGCGGCAGTGAGACCTTCATCAAGACGAGTCTCGACGACTGGGACTTCCTGGAACTGCTGCTGATCCGCACCGTGCAGCACACCTCGCTGGCCTTCTTCGAGGGCCTCCAGCGCAGCGAGCTCGGACGGTACGTGCTGATCAGCGCCGCCGGCGCGTCGAAGCCGACCGCGGGCAACGCCTCGTACGCCGCCGCCAAGGCCGCCGCCGAGGCCTGGACGCTCGCGCTGGCCGACGCCTTCCGCAAGGCCGGGGGTCCCGAGGGGCCGACGTCCGCGGCTGCCATCCTGGTGGTGAAGGCGCTGGTGCACGACGCGATGCGCGCCGACCGCCCCAACGCGAAGTTCGCGGGCTTCACGGACGTCAAGGACCTGGCCGATGCCGTCGTCGGCGTCTGGGACAAGCCCGCCGCCGAAGTGAACGGAAACCGTCTGTGGCTGACCGAGAAGCCGTGAACCCTCCGAAGACCGACGCCCGTCGCCATCACGACCCGGACGTCCGCGGCTTCGCCAGCGACAACTACGCCGGTGCCCACCCCGAGGTGCTCGCCGCCCTGGCCCTGGCCAACGGCGGGCACCAGGTCGCGTACGGCGAGGACGACTACACCGAGAACCTCCAGCGGATCGTCCGCAGCCACTTCGGCGCCACCGCCGAGGCGTTCCCGGTCTTCAACGGCACCGGCGCCAACGTCGTCGCGCTGCAGGCGGTCACCGATCGCTGGGGCGCGGTGATCTGTGCCGAGAGCGCGCACATCCACGTCGACGAGGGCGGGGCGCCGGAACGGATGGGCGGCCTCAAGCTGCTCACCGTCCCCACGCCCGACGGGAAGCTCACCCCCGAGCTGATCGACCAGCAGGCGTACGGCTGGGACGACGAGCACCGGGCGATGCCCCAGGTCGTCTCGATCACCCAGAGCACCGAACTCGGCACCCTCTACACGCCGGACGAGATCCGCGCGATCTGCGAGCACGCCCACGCGCACGGCATGAAGGTGCACCTGGACGGCTCCCGGATAGCCAACGCGGCGGCCTCCTTGAACGTGCCCATGCGGACGTTCACCAACGCGGTCGGCGTCGACATCCTCTCCCTCGGCGGCACCAAGAACGGCGCCCTCTTCGGCGAGGCGGTCGTCGTCCTCAACCAGGACGCCGTCAGCCACATGAAGCACCTGCGCAAGCTGTCCATGCAGCTCGCCTCCAAGATGCGCTTCGTGTCGGTGCAGTTGGAGGCCCTGCTCGCCAAGGACCTCTGGCTGCGCAACGCCCGCCACGCCAACGAGATGGCCCAGCGCCTGGCCGAGGGCGTCCGCGCCGTGCACGGGGTCGAGATCCTCTACCCCGTGCAGGCCAACGGCGTCTTCGCCAAGCTCCCGCACGACGTGAGCGAGCGCCTCCAGAAGAGGTTCCGCTTCTACTTCTGGGACGAGGCGGCGGGCGTCGTGCGCTGGATGTGCGCTTTCGACACGACCGAGGACGACGTGGACGCGTTCGTGGCGGCGCTGAAGGAGGAGATGGCCCGCTAGGCCTTCTCCTCCCTCGGCACCGATCAGCCGTTGACGACGATCGCGGCGCTGTTGTTGCGCAGGTTCGGGTCGAACTTCCTGATGGGCAGCTCCGGATCGTCGTTGATGGTTTCGACGGTGGTGCGTGCCCCGCGCACCACCTGGTCGATCCGGAGCTGCACCTCAAAGCTGTGGGACGCCTTGTCGTGCAGGTGGATCGGCGTCCGGCAGAGGTAGACCGTCAGGGGAGTCCCCTCCTCGGGCGGCTCCTGGGTCGAGCAGTCCTCCGGCACGCCCACGACCGTCGTCCCCTCCGGCGCCTGGAACCGCACGGTGGCGACGGCGGCGCCCACGCCCAGCGACGCCACCCATGCCGGGCCGCGGTTGTGCACGGTGACACGCGCGGTCACGGTGTCCCCGACGGCCCCGCGCACCTTGCTGCCGGTGAGCTTCAGGTCCGCGGTGTTCCTGGCGTCGAGGATGACGGTCCGGTAGTTGTCCGACAGATCCAGGTCCTCTGCGCCGACGGCGGCCCGCCGCGCCGCCACGGGGCGCAGGTTCAGCTCGTGGCCCGTGCCCGGGGTCCACGTCTCGCCGCCCCGGGCCTCTTCGAGTGCCTCGTCCGAATACGGCAGTACGGAGTGGTCGAATCGCTCGTACAGCGCGTTCCGCCCGACACGGAGGGCGGTCGTCAGGGCGTACCGCTCGCCCGGAGCCACCGCCTCGTCCAGCACGCACAGCGCGAACGTGCCGATGGCGTGGTCCCGGTACTCGCAGTTGGAGTGCCGTTCCTCGAGCCCAAGGCCGTACGACGAGTAGATCGACAGCAGTGTGCGGTCCACGGTGCGGTTACCGTTGTTGGCGACCGTCGCCCGTACCTGGGTGTTCGTGCCGGGCGTGAGGTCCCGCTGGTGCGCGGCCTGGCTGAGCCCGAGGTCCGGGCCGTCGCCCAGGGTGATCCGGGTCTCCGCCGGAACTGCCGTCAGCTCCCCGGCGGAGGCCGAGTAGCGCACGTACCCGGACGCGCTGAGGTCGGCGTCCGGCAGCGCGCGGAGTCCGAGCCGGGCTGCCGCCACGCCGTCCGTTCCCACCGGGATCTCGGGGAAGTCGCAGACCGCCCTGAGGGCCGACTCGGGCACGCAGTTCGCGGGCCACGACACTCGCGCGAACGAGGCGATCTCGCCGACGTCCACGGCCAGTTGGCCGGTCGGCACCCCGTTCTCGGTGTTGTCGTGGGTGACCCCGACATCGAGGACACGCTCGGACGCCGCGCCGTCCGCGTCGGGCCCCGGCAACACGGTCTCGGACGGCACGCTGATCCACAGCTGATCGGACGCGGCGTGCACGGGCCCGGTTCCCACCGCGGCCAGGGCGCAGCCTGCGAGCGCGCCTGTGAGCAGGCGAGACTTCATGGATTCCCCCTAGTGGATGACCTGTCCGGTGGCGAGACCTGCGGCGCGGGGGAGGGGTTGTATGCGGGGGCGGGGTTGCGGCGAGGATCGGCCAATCTGTCGCTCTGTATATTTATGCGTTGAAGTGCAAATCGATTGACTGCCCGTTCCGTCGCCTCCTACTCTCTGCAGTCATGCAGATGATCCAGGAAACCGCAGACCTCTCTGCCTACTTGGCCGCCGACGAGGTGATCGACCATCACCATCCCGTCGTGCGCGAGACGGCTGCCAGGCTCGCCGACGGTGTGGCCGACTCGTATGACTATGCACGTGCGGCCTTTGAGTTCGTGCGTGACGTCATCCCGCACTCGCAGGACTCCGGCGATCCCCGCGTCACCTGGCGCGCCTCCGACGTCCTGGAGCAGGGCACCGGCATCTGCTACGCCAAGGCCCACGCGCTGGCCGCGTTGCTGCGCGCCGAGGACATCCCGACGGCGCTGTGCTACCAGAAGTTCGAGGTGCTGCACGGGTTGGTCGCCGTGCGGTTCAACGGTGCCTGGCATCGGCAGGATCCGCGGGGCAACAAGCCCGGCGTGGACGCCCAGTTCTCGCTCGACGGTGAGCGGTTGGCCTTCACGCCCGATCCGGCGTCCAATGAGATGGACTATCCAGTCCTGTATGCTGCACCGCACCCGGCCGTGCTCGATGCCCTCAGGGCCGCCCCCGACCGGCCGTATCTGTGGCAGACCCTGCCCACCGCACTGTGAACCCCGAGACAAGGCGGACCATGACTCTCACCCTGACCGTCTCCGACGAGGTGCGCGCCCTGGCACCCGGCTTCACCCACGTGGCGGTCGAGGCGCACGGCCTGGTCAACGGACCCAGTACCGAGGCGAGCTCCGAGCTCCTGGACGAGGCGGCCCGCCGACTCGCCGGACGCCTGGACGGGCGCGCTCCGCACGAGGACCCGCACATGGCGGCCTGGCGCGAGATCTACACGGCGTTCGGGTCGAAGCCGTCCCGGACCCGCAACTCCGCGGAGGCGCTGGCCAAGAGGGCACTGTCGGAGGCGGGACTGCCCCGGATCAACCTGCTGGTGGACGTCTACAACGCCATCAGCGTCGCCCACCTCGTCCCCGTCGGCGGCGAGGACATCGACCACATCGAGGGTGGCATGCGCCTGGTGCGCGCCACCGGCGAAGAGGACTTCGTGACCGTCGCCGGCGGCGAGGAGGTCGTCGAGCACCCGGACGCGGGCGAGGTCGTGTGGCGCGACGACGCGGGCGTGACCTGCCGCCGCTGGAACTGGCGCCAGGGCCCCCGCACCCGGCTCACCGAGGATTCCGTCTCAGGGATCTTCCTCCTGGAGACCCTGTCGCCCATGCCGGTCGCCGAGGCCGAGCAGGCGGCGGCCGAACTCGCCGAGCTCCTGGCGAAGTTCAGCCCGGGAGCGCACATCTCGGTGCGTCCCCCGACCTGCTGAACGGGCCGGGCGTCAGCGGGCTTCGGCCTCGCGCACCTGCTCCGGCGTGGGTGCCGTGCCACCAAGGTGGGCCGGCATCCACCAGGTGTCTTCCGCGTCCTTCGGGCGGACGGGGTAGGCGCGCTGGGCGGCCTCGAGGAGCTCCTGGACGCGCTCGCGCAGCTGGCGAGTGATCGCGCCCGCGTACTTGTCCTTGGATGCCTCGATCGCCTCGCCGACCCGGATGTTGATCGGGGTGTGGCTGCGCTTGAAGTTGCGAGGGTGGCCCTTGGTCCACAGGCGCTGTGTGCCCCACACGGCCATCGGGATCAGCGGTACGCCGGCCTCCTGGGCCATCCGGGCGGCACCCGACTTGAAGCTCTTCAGCGTGAAGGACGGCGAGATGGTGGCCTCGGGGAAGACCCCGACGATCTCGCCGGACCGCAGCGAGTCCAGCGCGTGGGCGTACGCCGTCTCACCCTGCTTGCGGTCCACCGGGATGTGCTTCATCCCCCGCATCAGCGGGCCGGAGATCTTGTGCCGGAACACCGACTCCTTCGCCATGAAGCGCACAAGGCGCTTCTGCGGGAGTGCCGCCAGGCCGTTGAAGACGAAGTCCAGGTAGCTGATGTGGTTGCTCACCAGCACGGCGCCGCCCGAGCGCGGAATGTTCTCCGATCCCTTGCAGTCGATCTTGAGGTCCCACGCCTTGAACAATGTCTGGGCGAAACCGACGACGGGACGGTAGACAAGCTCTGCCATGGACGGGGTGGACCCTTCCTTCTCTGCCTGGGAAGGAGGCTCCCAGTGGAAAAGTTACGCAGCCGTAGGTTTACGGCTTGTCGCAGATCGTGCCCCAAGAACGGCCGAGGGCCAAGCCCAAGTGCCTGGGAATGGCGAGATCCTCGTCACGTCGACCCTTGATCCACCTCGGGCTTTTGTGTCGTCTTTACTCGGCGCGCACCGTCACCCGCCGCAGCAACAGGTACGTCTCGCAGCCCAGGCAGTACCCGAAGACGGCGTTCAGGAAAGCGGCCGCGAGCGCGGCTCCGGTCGCGGCGAGTCCCAACCAATCCGGACCGAGCGTGTACCCGACCAGCCCGAGGCCCGCGAAGAGCAGCCCGACCGCCTGGGCGAACCGCGGCGGCTCCGGCGCCTCGAACTCGGTCGGCGGGCCGATCCGGGGCCGTACGACTGTGCGGAACAGCCAGCCGTAGGGCGAGCGGCCCACCCCACCCGCCGCGCCCAGTGCGAACGCCAGGGTCTGCCAGGCCAGCAGCCAGGCGCTTCCGGTGACCAGGGCGACCGCCAGCACCACGGTCGTCACGGCCGCCCCGAAGCGCGGCCCCCTCACATCAATGTCCATGAATCAAGCATTCCGCAATGGAAAGGCTTCCGGGGAGTCGGGAATCTTTGCAGTCTCGTGAACGCTTGAGCAGGGTGATGACCGGACTGGTGGTGTGCGTGGTGGTGCTCGCGGCGGCGAGTGCCTACGGAGTGCTGCAGCGGCGGCGGAGCGGGAGAGTACGGGTGCGCGGGCGCGATGACGGAAAGCGGCTCGAGGCGGCCGAGTTGGGCGCGGCGCTGGGCGAGCGCGCCACCCTCGTGCAGTTCTCCAGTGCCTTCTGCGCCCCCTGCCGGGCCACCCGGCGGGTGCTCGGGGAGGTCGCCGGCATGGTCCCGGGGGTGACCCACGTCGAGATCGACGCCGAGGACCACCTGGACCTCGTACGCCGCCTCGACATCCTCAAGACGCCGACCGTGCTGGTCCTCGACGCCACCGGAAACGTCGTGCGACGGGCCACCGGCCAGCCGCGCAAGGCGGACATCATCGCCGCACTGGGCGAAGCGGTCTGAGGGGCTGTGAGCCGAGGGTGAGTCATCTCCCACATCCCGGAACCCACTTGACTGTGCGTACCACCTATCGTCAGCCTGACCTTATGCCTGAGGAACTCCTTCTCTTCGGACGGGCTCACGTCGATCTGGCCCGCACCGCGAGCGCGCGCTGTCCGGGCTGTTGAGCACCCACGGATCGCCACGCCTCCCCTTGCAGAAGGACAACTCCATGACGGCCACGTCCGGCCTCGGCACCCATCGGCTCGCCTCTCCCGACCTGCTCCGCTCCGTCTTCCGGCGGCATGCCGCGGGAGTGGCGGTGATCACCGCCCGCGGTGCGACGGGCCCGGTCGGCTTCACCGCCACCTCTGTCACGTCCGTCTCCGCGGATCCCCCGATGCTCTCCTTCGGCATCGGCACCGGTGCGTCCAGCTGGCCGGCGATGGCCGCCACGGAGTATGTCGGCGTCCACATACTCGGCGAGCACCAACAGGAGCTCGCCGCCACCTTCGCCCGTAGCGGCGCCGACCGCTTCGGCCCGCCCACGGCCTGGGGCGAGGGCCCGGAAGGTGTCCCCGTCCTCGATGACGTCCTTGCCTGGACGGTGTGCCGGGTCGTGGCGCGCGTCCCGGCCGGCGATCACCGCATCGTGCTGGCCGAGGTCGTCCTGGGTGATTCCACGGGTCCCGGGCGTCCGCTTCTGTACCACCAGGGCCGGTTCAACGGCCTGCGTGACTGACCTCACCACACCGATGTGACGGAACCGGCTGCCCACGGTTCTGCGAAGCCGTCGGTTTCCGATTACGCTGCGTTGCAAAGGTCACAGTTCAAAGCGCTTGCTTAGCGGGAATGAACTGGGTGTACTGACGAGTAATATTTCGCTCGGAGCGCGGGTCGCCCCGAACGGGATCGGCCGCTTGGGGCGCCTATGCTGCCTGCAAGTAGGCAGCACAGAAATGTCGACGCAGTAGGAGAGCCGGCGTGAGCTTGAGGATCGTTGTCACCGTGAAGTACGTGCCCGACGCCACTGGCGACCGGCACTTCGCCGATGACCTGACCGTCGACCGGGACGACGTGGACGGTCTGCTCTCCGAGCTCGACGAGTATGCGGTCGAGCAGGCGCTGCAGATCTCCGAGAACTCCGACGACGACGTGGAGATCACCGTCCTGACGGTGGGCCCGGAGGACGCCAAGGACGCGCTGCGCAAGGCGCTGTCCATGGGTGCCGACAAGGCGATCCACGTCGAGGACGACGACCTGCACGGCACCGACGCCCTGGGCACCTCGCTGGTGCTGGCCAAGGCGATCGAGAAGGCCGGCTACGACCTGGTGATCTCCGGCATGGCCTCCACCGACGGCACCATGGGTGTCGTACCGGCCCTGCTCGCCGAGCGCCTGGGCGTCCCGCAGGTCACCCTGCTGTCCGAGGTCTCCGTCGAGGACGGCACGGTCAAGGGCCGCCGGGACGGCGACGCCGCCTCCGAGCAGCTCGAGGCCTCCCTGCCGGCCGTCGTGTCGGTCACCGACCAGTCGGGCGAGGCCCGCTACCCCTCCTTCAAGGGGATCATGGCGGCCAAGAAGAAGCCGGTGGAGTCCTGGGACCTGTCCGACCTCGACATCGAGGCCGAGGAGGTCGGCCTGGAGGGTGCGTACACCGTCGTGGACGGCGCGGCCGAGCGTCCGGCCCGCACCGCCGGCACGATCGTCAAGGACGAGGGCGAGGGCGGCAAGCAGCTCGCCGAGTACCTCGCGAGCCAGAAGTTCATCTAAGGGTCCGTCGGCCCGCTGAGGCTCAACACCCCTTCCGCCCCTCAGACTTCGCAATCCGCAGGAGAGCAATCCCATGGCTGAAGTTCTCGTCTACGTCGACCACGTGGACGGTGCCGTCCGCAAGCCCACCCTGGAGCTGCTGACCCTGGCCCGCCGAGTCGGCGAGCCGGTCGCCGTCGCGCTGGGCAACGGCGCCGCCGACACCGCCGCCACGCTCGCCGAGCACGGCGCGGTCAAGGTCCTCACCCACGAGGCCGCCGAGTACGCCGACTACCTGGTCGTCCCGAAGGTCGACGCCCTCCAGGCCGCCGTCGAGGCCGTCTCCCCGGCCGCCGTCCTGGTGCCGTCCTCCGCGGAGGGCAAGGAGATCGCCGCCCGTCTGGCGCTGCGCATCGGCTCCGGCATCATCACCGACGCCGTCGACATCGAGGCCGGCGACGAGGGCCCGGTGGCCACCCAGTCGGTGTTCGCCGCGTCCTTCACCACCAAGTCCCGTGTCTCCAAGGGCACCCCGGTCATCACGGTCAAGCCGAACTCGGCCGCCGTGGAGGCCGCTCCGGCCGCCGGTGCGGTCGAGGCCCTGTCGGTGTCCTTCTCCGCCCAGGCGACCGGCACCAAGGTCACCGGCCGCACGCCGCGTGAGTCGACCGGCCGTCCGGAGCTGACCGAGGCCGCGATCGTGGTCTCCGGTGGCCGTGGCGTCAACGGCGCCGAGAACTTCGCGATCATCGAGGCCCTCGCCGACTCGCTCGGCGCGGCCGTCGGTGCCTCGCGTGCCGCCGTGGACGCCGGCTGGTACCCGCACACCAACCAGGTCGGTCAGACCGGCAAGTCGGTCTCGCCGCAGCTGTACATCGCCTCCGGCATCTCCGGTGCGATCCAGCACCGCGCCGGTATGCAGACCTCGAAGACGATCGTGGCGATCAACAAGGACGCCGAGGCCCCGATCTTCGACCTGGTCGACTACGGCGTCGTCGGCGACCTCTTCGACGTCGTCCCGACCCTGACCGAGGAGATCAAGACCCGCAAGGGCTGATCCCGAAACGGGCACTCCGAGGCCCCCGTGACCGTCCGGCGGTCACGGGGGCCTCGGCTCGTTCAGCCCAGGGTCAGGGACGCCTGCACGGGCAGATGGTCGCTCGGGAACTGGCCGTCGTCGGAGAAGGTGTTGATCGTCGCCCGGTGCGCCGTGACACCGGGCGTGCTCAGGACCCAGTCGATGCGGTCGCCGTTCGGCGTCAGCGGCTTGTAGCCGTGGAAGGTCGCGTACAGCTCGCTGCGCTCGGACGCGGTGTGCCAGGTGTCGACGAGACCGGCGCCGAGCAGCGTGTCGTACACCGTGTTCTTGTGGGCGGCGACGTTGAAGTCTCCGGTCACCACGACCGGCAGGGAGCGGTCGAAGCCGGCGATCCGCTCGGCGATGAGGGCGGCGCTGCGCTCGCGCGCGTACTGGCTCACGTGGTCGAAGTGGGTGTTGAGGACGTAGAACTCCCGTCCGCCGTCGGTCAGATCGCGGAACCGGACCCAGGTGACCATGCGGGCGAAGGCCGCGCCCCAGGTGTTGGAGCCGATCACGTCGGGGGTGTCGGAGAGCCAGAAGTGGTCGTACTCGGTCGGACGCAGCCGGTGGGAGTCGTAGAAGAGCGCCATGGACTCGTCGCGGCTGCCGTGCAGCCGGCCGGTGCCGACCCAGTCGTAGCGGCGGCCGAGGTCGGAGTCGATGTCGAGCAGCTGGGAGAAGATCCCCTCCTGGGTGCCGAGGACGTGCGGGGCCTCACGGCGCAGCAGCTCGCGCATCACCGGTCTGCGCACGCTCCAGCTGTTCGGCTCGGTGGTGCTCGCGAAGCGCAGGTTGAACGACATGACCTGAAGGTGCCGGCGGGCGGCCGGGCGCTCGCCCGCCGAGGCTGACGTCGTGGGCAGTGCTGTACTGGACAGGGGCGCGGTGACCGCCGCGGCCAATGCGGCCTTCAGGCCCAGACGGCGCGTGACTCGGCTGTGGTTCGGCACTGAGGCTCCTTCGGTGGGAACTACCGGACGAGTCGTGCGGGGCATGCGTATGGAAGTGTGATACCGCGCCCTGTGATGGGCGTGAACATGGCGGGTTGGGTGAGTGACTCCCCGTGGACATGGTGTTGACCAGCCGGAAGGTCGCCGGATAACTTCATTCTACGGATTGTTGATTCCGTATCGCGGAAGTCAGGAGGATGTGGGATGGGTCAGGGCCAGCAGGAGAAGGTGGCGACCAGCCTCGCGGGTGCCGTCAGCGAGGAGATCAGCGCCTCCCTCGCACCGGTCGACGCCGAGCTGGAGCGCCGCTACCCCGGAGACCCCGGCACCCGCCAGCCCGTCCACACCGTCTACGTCCCCGGTGACGTCTTCGCCGCCGACACCATCCGCTCCTGGGGCGACCAGGCCCTCGCGCTCCTCGACGAACACGCCCCGGACGCCGCGTCCTTCGCCGCCGTGCTCGGCCTGTCCGACGAACTCGCCGAGCCGGTCCACGCGCGTGTGCGGGCCAAGCTGGAGCGCGAGCCCATCGAGGACCTGCGCGTCGACTTCGAGGACGGCTACCACGGCCGCGACGAGGACGAGGACGCCGCCCGCGCCGCACGGCTGATCGCCGAGGCGTACGAGAACGGCACGGCCGCCCCGTACATGGGCATCCGCATGAAGTGCATGGAGGCGCCCGTACGCGACCAGGGCATCCGCACCCTCGACGTCTTCCTCACCGGCCTGATGGAGGCCGGCGGCCTGCCCGACGGGCTGGTGCTGACCCTGCCCAAGGTCACGTACCCCGAGCAGGTCACCGCCATGGTGCGGCTCCTGGAGGAGTTCGAGAAGGCGCGCGGGCTCGAGCCCGGCCGGATCGGCTTCGAGATCCAGATCGAGACCAGCCAGTCCATCCTCGCCACCGACGGCACCGCCACCGTCGCCCGGATGATCCAGGCCGCCGAGGGCCGGGCAACGGGCCTGCACTACGGCACCTTCGACTACAGCGCCTGCCTCGGCGTCTCCGCCGCATACCAGGCCAGCGACCACCCGGCCGCCGACCATGCCAAGGCGATCATGCAGGTCGCGGCGGCGGGCACCGGCGTACGCGTCTCCGACGGCTCGACGAACGTCCTGCCGGTCGGCCCGACCGCGAAGGTCCACGACGCCTGGCGACTGCACTACGGCCTGACCCGACGCGCCCTGGCCCGCGCCTACTACCAGGGCTGGGACATGCACCCCGGCCACATCCCGACCCGCTACGCGGCCGTCTTCGCCTTCTACCGCGAGGGCTTCGAGCAGGCCGCCGCCCGCCTCGCCCGGTACGCCAACCGGACCGGCGGTGACGTCATGGACGAGCCCGCCACCGCCAAGGCGCTCAGCGGCTATCTGCTGCGCGGCCTGGACTGCGGTGCCCTCGACATCGGCGAGGTCGCCCGGCTGACCGGTCTGACCCGTGCGGATCTGGAGGGATTCGCGTCGCCCCGGCGGGGTGACCTGACGGCCTCCGCGAAGTAGCGGCCCTGTCACATTCGCAACGACCGGCTGGTGTTGTCACCCCTGCCCCGTAGTCTGTACGCCACGCAAGGCATGTCAGTGGTGTCACAGGAACGGGGCAGCGGTGTCATCGGGGGAGAACGGACAGGCGGACGAGACCGGTCGGCTGCTGGCCGGGCGCTATCGCGTGGTGGCGCAACTCGGGCGCGGCGGCATGGGCGTGGTCTGGCGGGCCGTCGACGAGGTGCTGGGCCGCGAGGTCGCCGTCAAGGAGCTGCGCACCTACTCGGACGCCGACGGTCCCGAACTGGCCGATTTGCGGCTGCGGATGCAGCGCGAGGCCCGCGCGGCGGCCCGGGTCAAGCACGCGGGCGTCGTGGCCGTGCACGACGTCGCCGAGGTCGACGGACGCCCGCTGATCGTCATGGAGCTGGTCGACGGTCCCTCCCTGGAGGCGGTGCTGCGCGAGCGCGGCACCCTCGACCCGCGTGAGGCGGCCGGGATCGGCGCCAAGGTCATGGACGCGCTGGCCGCCGCCCACCGCGCCGGCGTCCTGCACCGCGACGTCAAGCCCGGCAACATCCTGCTGGAGCGCTCCGGCCGGGTCGTCCTGACCGACTTCGGCATCGCCGCCATGGACGACCCGGGCGACGGCGCGGCCACCCAGCTCACCCGCACCGGCCATCTCGTCGGCTCCCTGGACTACTTGGCCCCCGAGCGCGCCCAGGGCGCCGACCCGGGCCCCTCCTCGGACGTCTGGGCCCTGGGCGCCACGCTGTACGCCGCGGTGGAGGGCTCCGCCCCCTTCCGTCGTACGTCGACGTTCTCCACGCTCACCGCGATCGTCTCCGAGCCCCTGCCGGAGCCCGTCAACGCCGGGCCACTCGGCCCCGTCCTGGCGCGGCTGATGGACAAGCGGTCCGAGTCCCGCCCAGAGGCCGACGAGGCACGCGAACTCCTCCTGGCGGTGGCCGAGTCGGGAGGCATGGACGCGCCGACGGCGGCCCTGCGGGGCCCGGCGGACTCCGGGCCCGCGCGGGACGAGACGGAGCGCAACGTCCCCTCGGTGCCACCCGGATTCGGGGCACCCGCACCGACCGGGCCTGCCGGACAGGGGTACGGCGGCCAGGGCCAGAGTGCGCCAGGACCTCAGAGCGCCGACACGCCACAGCAGGGCGTGCCCGCGTCGAACCTGCCCGGGGCGCCACGCTTCGGGACCGCGGGGCAGGGTGCGAACGGGCCCGCGACTCCCGGCCAAGTCACGCCACCGGCACAGGGCTTCGGCGCCGCAGGCCATCCCGGCCCGCCCGTACCCGGACACGGACCCGGCGCCCCGGGGCAGCCGGCCGCATCGCCGTACGTCAGTGTGCCGGGGCACTCCGGTCAACCCCCGCACGGCTTCGGCAGCCCCAGCCCCTCGCCGCACGACTCGGCCGCCACCGGCCCCATGGTCACCTCCTCCGGCAGCTCCTCCCGGCGCAAGAGCCGTGCCCTGCTCGCCGCCGTGGCCGTCACCGTGGTCCTGGCGGCCAGCGGGGTCACGGTCGCCCTGCTGAACAACTCGGGCGACGCCAAGGCCGAGGAGCCGGGCACGTCGGCGGTCGCCGCCACGGACAAGTCCGCCGAGGCGAGCGGCAGCCCCGACGCCGACCGCTCGGGCGACGGAGGCCTGACCGAGAAGGACGACGACAAGAAGTCACCCGACGCGACCAAGTCCCCCAGCGACAAGGCGGAGAGCGAGCCCACCGATCGCCCCACCACCTCGTCCCCGACCAAGCCCTCGGGCGGAGGCGGCACCGACGGCGGGACCACGGGCGGGGGCTCCGGCGACGGCGGCACCACGGGCGGTGGCGGAACCACAGGCGGTGGCGGAACCACAGGCGGCGGGGGCACCACGCCGGACCCGTCCTGCTTCGCCATCGGCGGCGGCAAGTACAACTGCCAGGTCTGGAAGACCGCCAAGTCCTACACCGCCTCCGGCACCGAGGTCGGCATCCTGAACGCGGGCACCAACTACTTCTACTGCCAGCAGAACCTGGGCCGGCGCGAGACGTCCGGCCAGTGGACCAACGTCTGGTGGGCCAAGACGGACGACGACAGCGGCAACACGAACGTCTTCGTCAGCGACGTCTACCTCGAGGGCGGCAACAACGACGAGCCGGTGCCGGGACTCCCTGTCTGCTGAGCTCAGTTCCGGTCGACCCGAAGGTACTTCTCCAGGCCGGAGGTCGTCACCAGCCGTTCCTCCACGAGCAGCCGCGTTCCCTGGTCGCACAGTCCCGCGTCGGCTCGCGCACGCTCGCAGAACTCCTCGGGAGTGACCCCGAACAGCTCCCGCAACCGGGCCGAGCCGAGCAGGAGTTCCGCGATCAGCGCATGCTGGCCGGGGTGGGTGCGCGGCGCGCCGGCGCCGTCGTGCAGGACGCCATGGCGGTTGACGTACACGAAGGTGCCCGGGAGCGCGCTGCCGTCCGCCGTCTCGATCCGCACCTGGGGTGCCGGCAGCCAGGCGCGGCCGAAGTTTCCGTCCGGCGCCGGCACGCCCTCGCTGGCGTCGATCACCGCGAGCTGCTCGGAGTCGAGCCAGGTGATGAACAACTCCCGTACGTGGCCCGGTGCTTCGAAGGGCGACGCGGACATGTACCCCATGCGGCTCACGTGCGCGGAGACACCGACCTCGATGCCCGTCACCCGCACCTTCACCATCGGAAGGGGAGTGACGATTCCGAAAGCGGCCATCTTGCGCCGCAGTTGGCCAGGACAGGCGTTGGAGCCGACCGCGAGGACGGGCACGCGGTCGTCGTAGACCAGGCGGTCGAGGGGCAGCAGCCGGTCCCCGTCGAGGAGTCCGGAGTCCGACGGCCAGGCGCCCGGATAGCGCAGCGGATGGTCGCGCGGGGCCTCCGCCAGGCCGAGCGCCTCCAGGGTGCGGTCCTGCACCGGCCGCGAGCTGCTCATGCCGTGGTCCATGGGCCGCTCAGTCCGCCGGCGGCAGCTCGCCCGAGCCGCGGGTGATCAGCCGTGTCGGCAGCTCGATGCGTTCCGGGGTGACCAGCGTGCCGTCCAGTTGGCGGAAGAGCCGCTCGGCGGCGGTACGACCGAGAGCCGCCGCGTCCTGGGCGACGACGGTGACGCCGGGCTGCAGCAGGTCGGCGAGTTCGATGTCGTCGAAGCCGACCAGGGCGACACGACGGGACTGCTCGGCGAGGACCCGGATCACGGTGACCGTCACGCGGTTGTTGCCCGCGAAGATCGCGGTGACGGGGGAGGGTCCGGAGAGCATCTCCTCGGCCGCCCTGCGCACCCGCTCCGGGTCGGTGACGCCCAGGGACATCCAGGCGTCCTGCACCGGTATGCCCGCGTCCTCCATGGCGGCCCGGTAGCCGCGCAGCCGCTCGGCGGCCGTGTGGATGCGGGGCATGTCGCCGATGAAGCCGATCCTGCGGTGGCCGTGGGCGATGAGGTGCGCGACGCCGTCGCGGGCACCGCCGTGGTTGTCGGACAGGACGCAGTCCACGTCGATCTGCCCGGCCGGGCGGTCGACGAACACGGTGGCGACGCCCGCCTTGAGCTCGGGCTCCATGTACCGGTGGTCGTCACCGGCCGGAATGATCACCAGCCCGTCCACCCGCCGCGCGCACAGTGCCAGCGCCAGCTCCTGCTCGCGGTCCGGGTCCTCGGCGCTGGAGCCGTTGATGAGCAGGGCGCCGTGCGCTCGGGCGACCTCCTCGACCGCCCGGCTGAGCGGGCCGTAGAAAGGGTCCGCGAGATCCTCCAGGACCAGGCCGATGCTCGCCGTACGGCCCTTGCGCAGCACCCGCGCGCTGTCGTTGCGGCGGAAGCCCAGGGCGTCGATGGCCTCCTGGACGCGACGCTCCGTCTCCGGGGTGACGCCGGGCTCTCCGTTGACCACGCGCGAGACGGTCTTCAGGCCCACTCCGGCACGCGCCGCGACGTCTTTCATGGTCGGACGGTTGCCGTAGCGGTTCTCCGGAAGGCGGTCGGAGCGGCGGATGGTCTCGGCCACGATGCGGTGTCCTGTCCTGTCGTCGTCCACGGGGCGAGTCGATCCATGAGGCTCGCTCGGTCCGCGCGGATGCGTCTGTCCATGGGGATGCGTCGGTCCATGGGTTTGTATGAGGATGTGGCGTCGAGCATAGAGCCTGGACAACGTTGTCAGATCCAGGGGACACTGTCCACCGCAATCTCCGGCCTGCGCCCCCACCGCGAGACCGGCTCGCCCAATTCCCGTGGTTGACGGGGAGATCCGAATGGTTGACGGGGAGAACTGACACTGATGCACACCGACCTCGTGGCTGCGCTCGACATCGGCGGCACCAAGATCGCCGGAGCGCTGGTGGACGGCCACGGCCAGATCGCGGTCCGAGCTCAGCGCGCGACGCCCGCCCGGGAGGACGGCGACACCGTGATGCGGGCCGTCGAAGAGGTCGTCGGCGAACTCACCGCATCGCCCCTGTGGGGACGCGCCACCGCCCTCGGTATCGGCAGCGCGGGACCGGTGGACGCCTCCGCGGGCACCGTGAGTCCGGTGAACGTACCCGGCTGGCGCGACTATCCGCTGGTCCGGCACGTCCGAGAGGCGGCCGGTGGCCTGCCCGTCGAGCTGATCGGCGACGGTGTGGCCATCACGGCGGCCGAGCACTGGCAGGGAGCCGCCCGGGGGCACGACAACGCGCTCTGCATGGTCGTCTCGACGGGCGTCGGAGGCGGCCTGGTCCTGAACGGCCGACTGCACCCCGGGCCCACCGGCAACGCAGGCCACATCGGTCACATCAGCGTCGATCTGGACGGCGATCTGTGCCCGTGCGGTTCGCGGGGCTGCGTGGAGCGCATCGCGAGCGGTCCCAACATCGCCCGGCGCGCGATCGAGAACGGCTGGCAGCCGGGCCCGGACGGCGACACGTCCGCCGCCGCGGTGGCCGCCGCCGCGCGGGGCGGCGACCCGGTCGCCGTGGCCTCCTTCGAACGGGCCGCACAGGCCCTCGCCGCAGGGATCGCGGCCACCGCGACCCTCGTCGAGATCGACATAGCGGTGATCGGCGGGGGAGTGGGCAAGGCGGGCGACGTCCTCTTCACCCCGCTCCGCAAGGCCCTCCATGACTACGCCACCCTGTCCTTCGTGCGGCGCCTGACGATCACCCCGGCCCAGATGGGCACGGACGCCGGGCTGGTGGGGGCCGCCGCGGCCGCGCTCGCCGGGAACGCGGCTG
>NZ_JBSGVW010000052.1:0-51604 GCF_053608645.1 Streptomyces sp. NPDC055013 | reverse complement strand
GGTGCCGTACGTCAAGCTGACGTACGGCACCTGCGGTTCTTGGCGTGTGTTGTTTTTGCGGCGTCCCGCTACGCGGACTTGCGGCTGTCCCGGGGATGAACAGCGATGTTCATCGCCCCGGAACGCAGAACGGCGAGCCGTTCCTCGAGGACCTCTTCGAGTTCCTCGCGGGTACGCCGCTCCATCAACATGTCCCAATGCGTACGCGCGGGCTTGGCCTTCTTCTCCTCAGGGCCGTCGCCGTCCACGAGGAGTGCCTGGGCCCCGCAGACCTTGCACTCCCACTCCGGCGGAATCTCCGCCTCGACCGAGAAGGGCATCTCGAACCGGTGCCCCTTCTCGCATGCGTACTCCACGGCCTGGCGCGGGGCCAGGTCGATGCCGCGGTCCGTCTCGTAGCTGGTCACCACGAGGCGCGTGCCGCGAAGAGCTCGCTCACTCATGAATCGTGCCTCCCGGGCTTGTCGCCCACAGGACAGGTGTCGCTGTCGTCGTCATCCGGTCAACGTCCGGTCGGCGGTAAAGATTCCCGTTCCGTGTCCCGTTCCGGGTGATGCGTCGCCGTCGTAGCCGCAGCCTTGCTGACCAATGTCGTACCCACCGGCGCCCGGTTTGTCACATCTGCTAGCAGATATAACCCAGCGTTTCGGCATCTTTGACGCGCAGTAACGGTACGCCTGGCAGGCCAAACGCGTACACTACCGCCCTTTGACTCGGAACGCTAAATCGTGGTCGGCACCGGATTGCCCGCGTCGCTGATCGCCCGGCGCACCGGAACCCTTGCGAGCAGGGCGAACCCGATGACGAAGAAGGCCACCAGGGAGATGATCGCGTCCCGATAACTTCCGGTCAGCTGGTAGGTGATCCCGAACAGCAGCGGGCCCAGCCAGCTCATGCCCCGGTCGCTCATCTCGTACGCCGCGAAATATTCGGCCTCCTTGCCCGGCGGGACGAGATGGGAGAACAGGGACCGGGACAGCGCCTGACTGCCGCCCAGGACCAGCCCGATGCCGGCCGCCAGCACGAAGAACCAGACCGGTGCCCCGGCCGGCAGGAAGTACCCGGCCGCCAACGTCACGGTCCACGCGACCAGCGAGCCGAGGATCGTGCGCTTCGCACCGTAGATCCGGGCCAGCCGCCCCATCCCCAGCGCCCCCGCCACCGCCAGCACCTGGACCAGCAGCACGGCACCGATCAGCGTCGATTGTCCGAGGCCCAGTTCCTCCGAGCCGTAGATCGACGCCTGGGAGATCACCGTCTGGATGCCGTCGTTGTAGACGAGGTAGGCGAGGAGGAAGGCGAGCGTCAGCGGGTGGCGACGCATGTCTCGAAGGGTCGCCGCCAGTTGCCGGAAGCCCTGGGCGGTCGGCTTCTTCGCCGGCTGCGCGTTCGTGGCGCTCGCCTTCGCCGGGTTCTCGGCGGACCTGCGGTCGCGCAGGCGGCGCAGCGGGATGATCGCGAACGTGCCCCACCACAGGCCGGCGGAGGCGAGGCAGATCCGGACGGCCATGCTCTCGGAGACGCCGAAGGAGTCGTGTGCCAGGTACAGGACCAGGTTCATGACCAGCATCAGCGAGCCCGACGCGTAGCCGAAGGCCCAGCCCCGGGAGGAGACCGCGTCGCGCTCCTCGGGTGGGGCGATCTGCGGGAGGTAGGAGTTGTAGAGCATCATCGCGACCGACTGCGCCGCGTTCGCGACTATCAGGAGCAGGCCGCCGAGCACATAGCGGTCGCCGTCCAGGAAGAACATGGCCGCGGTCGCCGTGGCCCCCAGATAGGCGGCCGCCGCGAGGAGGGGCTTCTTGCGGCCTGTTCGGTCCGCCGCCGCGCCGACCAGGGGCATCACCAGGACGGCCACGATCACCGACAGGGACACCGAGTACGCGAAGAAGGAGCCCGCGCGCACCGGGATGCCCAAGGGGTGGACGAACCCGTCCGCGTCCGCCGCCTCCTCGGCGACCGACGTCAGGTAGGGGCCCAGGAAGACCGTGAGCACGCTCGTGGAGTAGACCGAGCACGCCCAGTCGTAGAAGTACCAGCCGCGCTGCTCGCGCCGGCGCCCGGCGGCATCGTCGGCCGCCTCCGTCCGCACGGTGTCGGTGCCCACCCGCGCCCTCGCTATCCCGTGATGATCCCGCGCGCGGGCGGAGTCCGGACGGGGGGCAGACCCAGACGGTCAGACCCAGACGTCCCGGTCCTCCATGACCTTGCGCAATGTGTCGATGTGATCGGTCATGATGCCATCGACTCCCAGGTCCAGGAGCCGGTGCATCGCATCGGGATCGTTGATGGTCCACACGTGCACCTGCAGCCCGCGCGCGTGGGCGGCGCGTACGAAGCGGTGGTCCACCACCTGGATCCCCGACTGCGTCTCGGGCACCTGCGCGGCGACCGCCGAGCGGCGCAGCGCGGCGGGCACGCCCCAGGAGCGCAGCCGCAGATTGAGCACGCCCCGGGTGCCGTACGACGTCGCCAGGCGCGGCCCTGCCAGTCGCTGGGCGCGGATGACGCGCGCCTCGGAGAAGGAGCCGACGCAGATGCGGTCCCAGGCGCCGGTGCGCTCGATCAGGTCGAGGAAGGGGTGGAGCGACGGCTCGGCCTTGAGGTCGACGTTCCAGCGCACGTCGGGGAAGGTCTCCAGGAGCTCTTCGAAGAGCGGCACCGGCTCCTTGCCCGCCACGCGCGCGTCCCGTACGTCGTCCCAGGGCAGGTCGGCGATCCGGCCGGCCCCGTCGGTCACCCGGTCCAGGGTCGCGTCGTGGAAGGCGACCAGCTTGCCGTCGCGCGTGGTGTGGACGTCGGTCTCGATGTACCGGTAGCCCATGTCGACCGCGCGCCGGAACTGCAGCACGGTGTTCTCCAGGCCGTCCGCGGCCCCGCCCCGATGGGCGAAGGGGATCGGGCCGGGGTGGTCGAGATAAGGGTGGCGTATGCGCGTGGTGCTCACGGACGCAGTATCGCGCGCCGGGGTTGCCCGGTGGCAACGACCGTGCTGCCGTCCGATGCCGACGGGACGGCGAACACGCGCAGGAAGAGCTGGGCGAGCGGGCCGATGGACACCGCGTACAGGAGGGTGCCGATACCGACGGTGCCGCCCAGGGCGAAGCCCGTCACGACGACCACGATCTCGACGGCCGTGCGCATCAGGCGGATCGAGCGGCCGGTGCGCAGGTGCAGGCCGGTCATCAGGCCGTCCCGGGGCCCCGGTCCGAAGCGGGCGGCGATGTAGAGGCCGGTGGCCACGCCGTTGAGCAGGATCCCGGCCAGGAGGAGGGGGATCTGGACGGCCAGGGTGTGCGCCTCGGGCGCCAGGGCGAGCGTGCCGTCCATGGCGATGCCGACCACGAACACGTTGGAGACCGTGCCGAGGCCCGGGCGCTGGCGCAGCGGGATCCACAGGAGCAGCACCGCCGCGCCCACGATGATCGAGACGACGCCGATCGTCAGGCCGGTGAGCTCGGCGAGGCCCTGGTGCAGCACGTTCCAGGGCTCCAGGCCGAGGCCCGCCTCGACGAGCAGCGCCGAACTCGCGCCGTAGAGCGCGAGCCCGATGTAGAGCTGTGACAGCCGCCGTACGAGATGCCGCTTTGTGGTCCCTTGTCTGGACAAGACGCGCCCCTGTGGTGGTAGTGGCCTGCTGCATGACACCCTGTGGCTTGGGAGGCATCGCCCTCCATGGCCAATTCGGGGAAGGTGGACTGGAAATCATGGCGCAGTGGACTTCTGCGGTGGGTGCCGCGCAGCTTGCCCGGCTTCTCACGTCCCAGCAGGACCGCCCCGCCGGCCCCGGCAGCAAGCGCCCGCCCGCCTATCGGGCGCTGGCCGACGGTATCCGGCTGCTCGTCCTGGAGGGCCGCGTCCCGGTCGCCGCGCGACTGCCCGCCGAGCGTGAGCTGGCCCTCGCGCTGTCCGTGAGCCGTACGACGGTGGCGGCGGCGTACGAGGCGCTGCGCGCCGAGGGCTTCCTGGAGTCCCGGCGCGGGGCCGGCAGCTGGACCGCCGTACCGGCCGGGAACCCGCTGCCCGCGCGCGGGCTGGAGCCGCTGCCGCCCGAGGCGCTGGGCTCGATGATCGACCTGGGCTGCGCGGCGCTGCCCGCCCCCGAGCCGTGGCTGACCCGTGCCGTGCAGGGCGCCCTGGAGGAGCTGCCGCCCTACGCCCACACCCACGGCGACTATCCGGCCGGGCTGCCCGCGCTGCGCTCGACGATCGCCGACCGGTACACCGCGCGCGGGATTCCGACCATGCCCGAGCAGATCATGGTGACGACCGGGGCGATGGGCGCCATCGACGCGATCTGCCATCTGTTCGCGGGCCGAGGCGAGCGGATCGCGGTCGAGTCGCCGTCGTACGCCAACATCCTCCAGCTGATGCGGGAGGTGGGCGCCCGGCTGGTGCCCGTCGCCATGGCCGAGGGGCTGACCGGCTGGGACATGGACCGCTGGCGGCAGGTCCTGCGGGACGCAGCGCCCCGGATCGCCTATGTCGTCGCCGACTTCCACAACCCGACCGGGGCACTGGCCGACGACGACCAGCGCAGGCGGCTGGTGGACGCGGCGCGGTCGGCGGGGACGGTGCTCGTCGCCGACGAGACGATGAGCGAGCTGTGGCTCGATCCGGACATCGAGATGCCGCGGCCCGTGTGCGCCTTCGACCCGGCGGGGTCGACCGTCGTCACCGTCGGGTCGGCCAGCAAGGCCTTCTGGGCGGGGATGCGGATCGGCTGGGTGCGGGCGGCTCCGGATGTGATCCGCAGCCTCGTGGCCGCGCGCGCGTACGCCGACCTGGGGACGCCGGTTCTGGAGCAGCTGGCCGTGAACTGGCTGTTCGGCACGGGAGGTTGGGAGCAGGCGGTGGACCTGCGGCGCATCCAGGCCCGGGAGAACCGGGACGCTCTCGCCACGGCCGTGCGGCGGGAGCTGCCCGACTGGGAGTTCGAGGTCCCGCGGGGCGGGCTCACGCTGTGGGTGCGGACGGGCGGTCTGTCGGGGTCGCGGCTCGCGGAAGTGGGGGAGCGGGTGGGGGTGCGGGTGCCGTCCGGGCCTCGGTTCGGGGTGGACGGGGCCTTCGAGGGATATGTGCGGTTGCCGTTCACCGTGGGCGGTGCGGTGGCCGAGGAGGCCGCGGTGCGGTTGGGGGCGGCGGCGCGGTTGGTGGAGAGCGGGGCTTCCGGGGGCGGCGATGCGGTGAGGCCGTTCGTGGCGTGAGCGGTGGGCGGCACGACTGCCCGCAGGCTGCGCAGGTTACGGCGGGAGGCTGGCCGGAGGCAGCGCTGTCCGCGTCGGCTGCGGAGAGTGTGACGCGTGGGCACCCGGCGGGCGGCCGCTCGGCTGCGCCGCTTTTCGCGTCCGCTGCGTCGGCTCCTACGAGGTCTCGGCCACCACTGCGTCCGCCGGTACCGGCTCCGGCTGCTGTTCCGGCTTCTCCAGCTTCGGCAGTGCCTCCGCCTCCACCGGCGTCGTCCGCTCCGGCAGCAGGTCCAGTACGGCCTGCCGGTGGGCGTCGCTCGTTGCGTCGTCGTACGGGTCCGGGGTCGCCGGGACCTGGAGGCGGTGGACGGGGCCCGCGCCGAGGCGGGCGTAGCCGCGGCCGGGCGGGACGTCGGCGACCGGGGTGGTGTGCGGGGGAGCGCCCAGGACGGTCCGGAGTTGCTCCGCCGTCGCGGGGCCGAGCACGACACGCGCGCGGGTGTGCTGTTGTACGGCTTCCGACAGGGCGTCCATGGCGTCCCACTGCTCGGCCACGACCACCGTGACGCCCACCGCGCGGCCGTGCCTGAGCGGGACCTGGAGCAGGGACTGCGGGTCCTTGCGGTGGTCCGCCGCGGCCAGGTGGGTGAACGCGGTCGGGCGGTCCAGGAGGATCCACAGCGGGCGCTTGGTGTCGTCCGGGGGCGGGTTGCCCGCCTGGCGGGCGCGGTTCACGGCGATCAGGCGCCGCTCCGTCTCCGTCGCCGCCCACTCCACGCTCGCCAGCGCCCCCGACAGACCGCACTCGACCGCCAGGACGCCGTCGCGCCCGATCAGACAGGCGTACTCGCCGGTGCTGCCGCCCTCGACGATGACGACGTCGCCGTACTGCAGGGCCTGCAGGGCGATCGAGCGCAGCAGGGTCGAGGTGCCGCTGCCGGGCTGGCCCATGACCAGCAGATGGGGCTCGGTGGAGCGGAGGCCGGTGCGCCAGACGACCGGCGGTACGTCGCGCTGCTCGACGCCGTGGGTGAGCGGGAGCGTGCGCTGGACGTGGGTGGGGTCGGTGAAGCCGAGGACGGTCTCGCCGGGGGTCGTGACGAAGCGCTGTGCGGCGATGTCGGTGGGCAGTGCGGCCAGGACGGTGACCGTCAGCTCGTTGCCCTCCTCGTCCCAGGCGAAGTGGTACTCCCGGCCGCGGCCGGACTTCGCGGTCAGCAGGTGCTCGATCCGCGCGCGGGACTCCGCCTCGCCGTCGGTGAAGTAGGCCGGGTACCGGATCAGCAGGCTGCTGACGCGGCCCGTGCCGTCGAACGCGAACTCCGGGAAGGCCTTCTCCCACTCGCCGCCGTGGCTGTACAGCGGGGCCGGGTCCTCGGCGGCCGAGAAGTACGGGACCAGGGCCTCGTACAGCGCCCTCAGCCGCTCCGTCTGGGACTCGTCGGGTCCCTCGGGCGTCGAGGGCTTGCGGTCCCGGCCCTGCCAGGCTGCCGCCGCCATCAGGCTGATGACGGCGAGCAGCGGCCCGTACGGAACCAGCGCCACGACCAGGATCACCGAGGCCACCAGGAACAGCAGCGGTCCGCGCTTGTCCTTGGGGGTGTCGGCCCACTTGCGCCGCCCGGCCGAGGCCAGCCGGCGCAGACCGCGGGTGATCGTGATCAGTGGATGGAGAACGTCAGAGGCGCTGTCGCTCGCCGTCCGGGCCAGCTCCCGGCTTCGGGTGAGCTGCGCCCGGGCCAGCTCCCGGCTTCGGGCGATCTGCGCGCTGCCTGTGCTCAGGATGCGGGGGAGGGGGCGGCGGGCCACTGCGGTCTCCTGGAGGTGCGTACGGGCGGGAGGGGCGGCGTCAGAACTGGATGCCGCCCAGGAGGCTCGCCAGGCTCTCGCCGCCGGCCTTGATGCTCGGGGCGATGGCCGTGCTTGCCAGATAGAAGCCGAACAGCGCGCAGATCAGGGCGTGGGACGCCTTCAGTCCACACTTGCGGAAGAAGATGAAGACGATGATGCCGAGCAGTACGACGCCTGAGATGGAGAGGATCATGTGAGTGCTCCTGGTTCGGGTGGGGACAGTCACCATGAGTACTTCCAGGCTCACAGGATGTATCCATACGATAAAAGGTGCAACTGGGTGAAATTCGGCAGATTTCCTTCTGATGGCGGAGTGTCCTGAGGCGGATGAGCTTGGGTGTTGCGTCCGGCCGTGTCTGCGATGATCTTTGCCGCGAGCGCGTCAGGTCATGTGCCGCGCGAGCCAGTACCCTGGCGAATCACTCGTACGGCCGAGCACCGCTCGCGGTCGTACCCGTGCTCCCCGCAGTTCCCAGCAGTTCCCCGCAGTCCCCGTGTACGTAGTGAGAGGCGGTCCGGCCGATGACTGATGCCCCCGACCCGGAGGTCGTGGAGCTGGCGACCAAGATCTTCGATCTGGCCCGGCAGGGGCAGACCGAGGCACTCGTGGCGTATGTCGACGCAGGCGTTCCGGCCAACCTCACCAATGACCGCGGCGACTCCCTCGTGATGCTCGCCGCCTATCACGGTCACGCCGAGGCGGTGCGCGCTCTGCTCGCCCGGGGTGCCGAGGCCGACCACGTCAACGACCGGGGGCAGACGCCGCTCGCCGGTGCCGTCTTCAAGGGTGAGACGGAAGTGATCAAGGCCTTGCTGGAGGGCGGCGCCGACCCGGCCTCCGGGACGCCGTCGGCCGTCGACACGGCCCGGATGTTCGCCAAGACGGAACTGCTCGAACTGTTCGGCGCACACTGATCCGAATGTTCTGACCAGCGAAAACGCAGAAAACGGGGGAGGCGGTACAGGGCCGCCGAAATTTCGGTCGCGGCAGATGGAAGTGCCGAGTCATCATGACGTCGTGATTCACGGACGCGATGGCTGGGCAGGTGTTGCCGCACCGCGCGGGCCGTGATCGGCCCGCATGGGCCACCGACGAGAGGCAGAGGAAGATGGTCTACAGCAAGCAGGAAACGGCGGGCGCCCCGACGTGTTGTCACGCGGCCAGGTGAAGCAAGAACCCCGGTTGCGTCGACGCTTGATGTGAGGCTGTTTCCCATGTTCGAACCGGTCATAGCGCCCAGCGGTACGCTGCTCGGCCTGCTTCAGCGGGGCCGCGGCGACGGCACCCTGCACGCGCTCACCGCCCCGCGCGCCGAGGCGCTCGCGGCTCTGAACCACTGTGTGCTGCGGGACCCCCGCCACGACTGGCAGGTGGAGAACCGCTCCCTGTACTACGCCCGTCTCTACCTCGACCTGAACGGCGAGCTGGACGAGATCGAGGCCCATCTCTTCGACGTCGAGGATGCCCTCGACTCCGAGGAGTCACGCACCGGGCTGGCCCTGGCCGTTCTCGGCCACCTCGCCTCGTACGGCAGGCTGGACGCCCTCGCGCTGCTGCGCAGGTATGCCGCCTCGGGCTCCAACTGGGCCTGGGCCCTGGACGAACTCGCGCTCCGCGACGACGACGCGGGACTGCGTGCCCTCGCCGCGCCCGTGCTGGCGCGGTTCCCGGCCGATCCCGAGGGCGAGGCCGAGCTGGCCGCCGTCGTACGCGATGCTTTTGAGCCACGGCCATGGCGGCTGTGGGCCGAGGATCCGCGCGAATCGATCGCCACGCGTGTGCGTGCCGCTCATGAAGCCGGCTGCTTCGACCGCTGGCAGCGGCAGATGCGACCTACCGGGCCCCGTCCGGGGTGGAGCGTGCAGGCGGTCTTCGAATGGGCTCAGGAGGGCCTCGAGCGCGGAGCCGCGCTCCATGTGCCGGCCGCGCGGTGCCTCATGGCCGTGGCCGGCCCCGAGGACCGGCCCGAGATCATTGCCGCCGCCAAGGACGGCACCGACGGAGCCCGCTGCACCGCCCTGCGCTACCTGGCCGACACCAACGATCCCGATGCCCTCGACCTGATCGAGGCAGCCGTGATCACCGGCACCTCGGCGGTCGTGGACGCGGCTCTCGACGCCTTTGAGCGGATGCGCAGCGTCGCTGCCATCGATCGCGCGCGCGGCTGGGCCCGGCGGCCCGATCCACTCGGCGCCGCCGCCGGGCGGATGCTCGCCTGCCGGGGCGGCGCCACGGACAAGGACCTGGTCCTGGCGGCGCTGCGCGAGGCCGTACGGGGCGAAGGTCCTGACGCCCCGACCCTGTGGACCCTGGTCGACGGCACCGGACGGCTCGGCATCGCCTGCGCGGCCCCCGTGCTGCGCCACATCTACCGCGAGACGGCGTCCTCCCATCTACGGGGCCGCACCGCTCGCGCCCTCGCTGCCACCGACCCCTCGTACGCCTCGGGGTTCGCCGTCGAGTGCCTCTGGGACTGCGAGGAGACCACCCGCGAGATCGCCGCCCGGCACGCCGAGACCGGTGACACGCGCGTCGTCGAGCGACTGCGCCGGCTCGCCGCCGATCCGGCCGAGGAAGCCGAGGTCCAGACGGCCGTACGCAGCCGGATCGGCCCCGACACGACTGCCGGCTGATCACCGGCCGGGACATGTGACCGCACGGTGAACGTCCGCGGAGATCCGCCCGCAAGGTGAACTCGGGGTGGCCGACGGGTCAGGTGTGCATGGCCGGAACCTGACCCGCTCGGTCGCGGAGCGGAACGCTCATGGGACGTTTCTTGTTTGGAAAGATCCACGTTGACGCGGCCACGTCCAGCACGGCGACAACACGGGTATGCGTGTCGTCATCGTGACCGAATCCTTTCCCCCCGATGTGAACGGCGTGGCCCACTGCGCGCTCCAGACCGCCCGACACCTCGTCGACCGCGGTCACGCTCCCCTCGTCGTCACACCCGCTCCCGCTCCCGGGAACAAGGCGGCCGCCGCCCTGGCGCCCTGCCCCGTCGTCCACGTCCCCTCCCTACCGCTTCCCGGCTATCCCCAGGTCAGGGTCGCGCTCCCCAGCAGGCGCCTGGCCGCCGCGCTGATCCAGCACCAGCCCGACATCGTGCACCTGGCAAGCCCCTTCGTCCTCGGCGTCCGCGGCATGGCCGCCGCCGCCCGGCTCGGTATCCCCGCCGTCGCCGTCTACCAGACCGACCTGGCCGGATACGCCCGCACCTACATGGGCGCCGGCGAGGCGGCGGCCTGGCGGCGCATCAGGTCCGTCCACTCCGCCGCCGACCTCACCCTCGTCCCGTCCAGCGCGTCCATGAGCGACCTCGAGGCCCACGGGGTGCCCCGGCTCAAGCTGTGGGCACGCGGCGTGGACACCGCACGCTTTCGCCCCGAGCTGCGCGACGAGAGGCTGCGCCGGGAGCTCGCCCCGAACGGTGAGGTCATCGTCGGCTACGTCGGGCGGCTCGCCCCGGAGAAGCACATCGAGCTGCTCTCCGGCGTGTGCGGACTGGCGGGCGTGAAGGTCGTGATCGTCGGCGACGGGCCGAGTCAGCCCGCGCTCGCCGAGGCGCTGCCCGGCGCGATCTTCCTGGGCCGCCGTGGCGGGGACGACCTCGCGCGGATCTTCGCCTCGTTCGACATCTTCGCCCACACGGGTCCCTTCGAGACCTTCTGCCAGACCGTGCAGGAGGCCATGGCGAGCGGCGTGCCCGTCGTGGCGCCGGCCGCCGGGGGTCCGCTGGACCTGGTCGACCACGGCCGCACCGGGCTGCTGGTGCCCCCGCGCGACGCCGACGCCGTACGGGACGCCGTGCGCTCCCTGGTCGCCGACCCGGCGCTGCGGGCCGCGTACGGCGCCGCCGGGCACGCGACGGTCGACGGCCGCACCTGGGCGGCCATCGGCGACCAGCTCATCGCCCACTACGAGGCCGTGCTCAAGGCGCGGAGGCCGGCGGTGGCGGTGTGAACTCCTCGGTGAACCCCTCAGGCAACCCGTCCGCGAACCCGGCGACGAACACCGGGCTGCGCATCGTCCGGCTGGCGAACTTCGTCGCGCCCGCCTCCGGAGGGCTGCGCACCGCGCTGCGCGAACTGGGCAAGGGTTTCAAGCTGGCGGGCCACGACCCCGTCCTCATCGTGCCGGGCGAGAAGTACAGCGACTGCGCGACCGAGCAGGGCCGCGTGATCACCCTGCCCGGCCCGATGCTGCCCGGCACCGGCGGCTACCGCGTGCTCGTCGACAAGCGGCGGGTCGCGGCCCTCCTGGAGGAGCTCGCGCCCGACCGGCTGGAGGTCTCCGACCGGACGACACTGCGGTGGACCGGCAAGTGGGCCCGCCGCGCGCGGGTCCGCGCCGTGATGGTCTCCCACGAGACCGCCGACGGTGTGCTGCGCACCTGGGGCCTGTCGGAGAACCTGTCCCGGCGGGCTGCCGACGCCCTCAACGTCCGTACCGCCCACACCTACTCGAAGGTCGTGTGCACCACCGAGTTCGCCGAGCGGGAGTTCGTACGGATCGGCGCCCGCAACGTCGTCCGGGCACCGCTGGGGGTCGACCTGATGAACCGGCGGCCCACCCTGCGGGACGCGGCCCTGCGTGAGACCCACGCGCGTGCGGACGAGAAGCTGCTCGTGATGTGCTCCCGGCTCTCCGTGGAGAAGCGGCCCGGCACCGCGCTGGACGCCCTGGAGGCGCTGCGCCAGCGGGGCGTGCGAGCGGTACTCGTGGTGGCCGGCAACGGGCCCCTGCGCGCGGGCCTGGAGAAGCGGGCGCAGGAGCGCGACCTACCGGTGACCTTCCTCGGCCATGTCGCCGACCGCAGCCTGCTCGGCGCGCTGCAGGCCTCCGCCGACGTCTGCCTGGCCCCCGGGCCCGCCGAGACGTTCGGGCTCGCCGCGCTGGAGGCCATGGCCTGCGGCACGCCTGTCGTGGCGAGCGCGTCGTCCGCGCTGCCGGAGGTGATCGGCTCCGCCGGAGCCACCGCGGCGGACAACGGCGACGCCTTCGCGGACGCCGTCGAGATGCTCCTCGACCGTCCCGAGCGCGAGCGCCGCGAGGAGGCACGCGCGCGTGCGGAGTGCTTCGGCTGGGGCACGGCGGTGGACGCCTTCCTCACCGCGCACGAAGCGGCGGTGCCGGTACGTCCCTTCGCCCGTGCGGAGGGCGCGGCATGAGACCGCTGCGCTACGTCGCTCTCGGGGACTCGCTGACCGAGGGGGTGGGCGATCCCGTGGGGAACGGGTGGCGTGGCTGGGCCGCGCTGCTCGCCGGCGGACTGTCCGAGCCGGCTGCCGATTTCACCAACCTCGCGGTCAGCGGGGCACAGACGCGGGACGTGCTGGAGAAGCAGCTGCCGACGGCGCTGTCCCTGCGGCCCGACGTCGCGTCCGTCCTGGTGGGCGTCAACGACACGCTGCGCAGTACCTTCGACATAGAGAAGATCGCCGAGCGCCTCGACAAGGTCTATGCGTCCTTCACCCGTCAGGGCGCGGCGGTGCTCACGGCATGCCTGCCCGACCCGGGCACGATGCTGGGACTGCCGGGAGTCCTGGGCAACCCGCTGGCTCGTCGGCAGCGGGCCGTCAACACGGTGGTCCACACGTTGTCCGAGCGGTACGGGGCGCTGCATCTGCACTCGGTCGACGACGCCTGGATCATGGAGCGCGCTATGTGGAGCTCCGACCGGCTGCACCCCGGGGAGCGCGGGCACCGGCAGATCGCCCTGCGCTTCCACGCGATGCTCGCCCACCGGGGCCTCGCGACGCAGCCGGGGCCCTCGCCCGAGCCCGAGTTCCCGCCGCCCACCAAGTCGGCGAGCCTGCTGTGGCTGGCCACCGCCGGTACCGCCTGGATGATCCGGCGCTGCAACGACCTGTTGCCCCAGCTGATCCGCCTCGCCGCCGTCGAGATGCGGCACCGCGCGAGGGGCACCAGTGATCGGCTCGACCTGCGCGCGGCACAGTCGGTGTCCAGGGCGCTGGCCGTGCTGTCGATGCCGGACCCGACGGCGGTGGCCGAGTCGGTGGCGTTGGCCGGGCCCGGGTCGCGGTCCGAGTCGGTGGCGTTGCCCGAGCATGCGACGGCGCCGGAGCACCGGTCGGTGCCCGACCGTCGGCCGGCGGCCGAGCATCGCCTGATCCCCGATCGTCGGTCCGTGCCCGAGCACCTGTCCCTGCCGGAGGGACTGTCCGTGCCCGTGCCCGGACAGCGCTCGGTCCAGAAGCCGCAGCCCGCACCTGAAGCGGCGTAACGGTTGCCGGAACAGCGCTCGGTCCCCGGAGCGGCAGCCTGCACCGGGGCGGGCGCGGCGCACGCGTGCGTGGCGGGAGGTGGCGGCGTCAGCGACGGCGTGTGTCGGGCGTCAGCGACGGCGTACGGCCACGAAGCGGACCGGCGTGCCCGGCACCGCTTGTGCGGCGGCCGGGAGGTCGGCCGCGCGGACGACGGCGATCACCGGGTAGCCGCCCGTCGTCGGGTGGTCGGCCAGGAACACGACCGGCAGGCCGTCGGGCGGGACCTGGACCGCGCCCAGGACCACGCCCTCGCTGGGGAGTTCGCGGGTGAGCGCCCGTTCCAGGGCGGGGCCCTCGGTGCGCAGCCCGATGCGGTTGCTCGCGGCGGACACGCGGTAGGGGCGGGAGGTGAAGGCACGCACGGCCGCCGGGGTGAACCAGTCGTCGCGCGGGCCCGGCGTCACCCGTAGGACCAGTTCGCCGGGGGGCGCCGGCTGCGGGGCGACGTCCACGCGCGCGTGCAGCGGCGTCGGCCGGCCCAGGGGGAGCACCGTGCCGTCCGTGAGAGGCGGCGGGCCGAGGCCGGACAGCAGGTCCGTGGAGCGGCTGCCCAGGACCGGCTCGACGGCGATACCGCCGGAGACGGCGACATAGCTCCGTACGCCCGACACGGCCGCGCCGACCTCCAGGAGCGCACCGGCGGGCACGCGCACCGCGGCACCCCAGGCGACCGGACGTCCGTCCACCGTGACCCGGCACGGGGCGCCGCCGACCGCCACGGTCACCGGCGAACGGGGCCGTACCGCACAGCCGTTGAGCGTGCTCTCCAGTACGGCGGCCTCGGGGGCGTTGCCGACCAGGCGGTTGACCAGCGCCGCCGCCGGCCCGTCCAGGGCACCCGAGCGGGGCACGCCGAGGTGGGCGTGCCCGGGCCGGCCGAGGTCCTGCACTGTGGTGAGCGCCCCGGCGCGTACGACGGACAGCGCGCGGTCGGTCATGAGCTCCCCACCGGAACGAAGCGCACGCGCGTGCCCGGCGACAGCAGAGCGGCCGGCACGCGCGTGTGGTCCCACAGCACGGTGTCCGTGGTGCCGATCAGCTGCCAGCCGCCCGGCGACGAGCGCGGGTACACGCCCGTGTACGGGCCCGCCAGCGCAACCGCACCGGCGGGGACGGCCGTACGCGGCGTGGCCCGGCGCGGGACGTCGTAGCGCGGTGGAAGGCCGGTCAGATAGCCGAACCCGGGGGCGAAGCCGCAGAAGGCGACGCTGAACTCGGTGTCCGCGTGGATGCGGCCCACCTCGGCCGGGGAGACGCCCCAGTGCGCGGCGACGTCGGCCAGGTCCGGGCCGTCGTAGCGCACCGGGAGTTCGACGACCTCACGCGTGCGTGGGGGAGCGGGCGGCACTTCGGAGGTGGTCAGTTCCGAGGCCAGGCGGGCCGGGTCGGCGAGCCCGTCGAGCAGGACCGTGCGGGCCGCGGGGACGATCTCGCGGACGGACAGCGAGCCCTCCGCGCGGCGGCGCAGCAGCTCGGCGTGCAGCGCCCGGGCCTCCTCGCCCGAGGCCACCTCGACGAGCAGGGCGTCGTCGCCGACGGGCAGCGCCCTCATACGAAGGCCTCCACCCGCACACCCGACTCCTCCAGCCGCGCCCGCACCCGCCGGGCCAGTTCGACGGCGCCGGGCGTGTCCCCGTGCAGGCACAGGGAGCGCGCGCGTACCGCCACGGGAACTCCGGAGTGGGAGGTGACCACGCCCGCGCGGGCCAGGCCCAACGAGCGCTCCACGACGGCCTCGGGGTCGGTGACCACGGCACCCTCCTGTCCGCGCGGCACGAGCGTGCCCTGCTCCGTGTACGCGCGGTCCGCGAACGCCTCCTTGACGGCCGGGAGCCCGGCCTTGGCGGCCAACTCCAGCAGTCGAGAGCCCGGCAGACCGAGCACGGGCAGCGAGGCGTCCGCCAGGAGCACACCGTCGACGACCGCGCCGGCCTGCTCCTCGTCGTGCACGACGCGGTTGTAGAGCGCTCCGTGCGGCTTGACGTACGACACACGCGTGCCCGCCGCCCGCGCGAAGACCGCCAGGGCGCCGATCTGGTACGCCACTTCGGCCGCCAGTTCGGCGGGCGGCACGTCCATCGCGCGCCGCCCGAACCCCGCCAGGTCCCGGTAGGAGACCTGGGCGCCGATCCGTACCCCGCGCTCGGCCGCCTGCTCGCACACCCGCCGCATGGTGGCCGCGTCCCCGGCGTGGAAGCCGCAGGCCACGTTGGCGCTCGTGACGATCGACAGCAGCCGTTCGTCGTCGGTGAGCTGCCAGCGGCCGAAGCCCTCGCCGAGGTCGGCGTTGAGGTCGATGGAGGTCATCGGTCCGTCGTTTCTCCTGTCGGGTGACTTCTCAGGCGATGCGGTACTGCTGGTCGCGGGCGTCGGTCAGGAACATCTGGCCCGGTGCGTGGGTGATGGCGAACGGCGGGCGCGAGGCCATCACGGCGGCCTGCGGGGTCACTCCGCAGGCCCAGAACAGCGGGATGTCGTCCGGTTCGGCCTCGACCGGATCGCCGAAGTCGGGGCGGCCGAGGTCGGCGATGCCCAGCGCCGACGGATCGCCGCAGTGGACGGGGCTGCCGTGCACCGCCGGGAGGAGACCGGTCTCCCGCAGCGCCGCCGCGACGTGCTCCGGCGGCACCGGGCGCATGGACACCACCATCGGGCCGTGCAGCCGACCGGCCGGCCGGCACTGGCGGCTGGTCACGTACATCGGGACGTTGCGCCCCTGCTCGACGTGGCGGATCGGGACGCCCGCCTCGGCCAGTGCCCACTCGAAGGTGAAGCTGCAGCCGATGAGGAACGACACCAGGTCGTCACGCCAGTGCGCGCGTACGTCCGTCGGTTCGTCCACCAACTCGCCGTCCCGCCACACCCGGTAGCGCGGCAGATCCGTGCGCAGGTCGGCACCGTCGGCGAGGACGGTCGTCCAGGACCCGGCGTCCGTGACGTCCAGGACCGGGCAGGGCTTGGGATTGCGCTGGCAGAACAGCAGCATGTCGTACGCCCAGTCGGCGGGCACCGAGATCAGGTTGACCTGGGTGTGTCCCGCGGCGACCCCGGCCGTGGGCCCCGCGAGGCCCTCCCTGAAGCGGGCGCGTGCCGTTTGCGGGCTCCACGCGTGCGCGTGCTCGTCGACGAGGGTGAGCGGGCGGTCTGCTGCGAGGGTGGGCGGACGGTCCGTCGTGAGGGCGGACGGACGGTCTTCTTCGAGGGGGAGCGGACGGTCCTCCGTGCGGTTCACGCCAGCTCCTTCCCGCGCGTCTCCGGCAGCCCGAGCAGGGCCAGTGCGGCGATGCCGTAGCCGATCGCGCCGAAGACCAGCGCGCCGCCGACACCCCAGCTGTCGGCCAGGAAGCCGACCATGGTGGGGAAGACCGCGCCCACAGCTCGGCCGGTGTTGTACGTGAAGCCCTGTCCCGTACCACGCACCGCCGTCGGGTACAGCTCGCTCAGGTAGGACCCGAAGCCACTGAAGATCGCCGACATGCAGAACCCGAGCGGGAAACCGAGCACCAGGAGCAGGGTGTTGGAGCCGCTGGGGATGTTCGCGTACGCCAGGATGCAGACGGCCGAGAGCAGTGCGAACAGCCAGATGTTGCGCCGGCGGCCCAGCAGGTCGGTGAGGTAGCCGCCGGTCAGATAGCCGATGAAGGCGCCCGAGATGAGGAAGGTCAGATAGCCGCCGGTGCCGACGACAGACAGGTTACGCTCGGTCTTCAGGTAGGTCGGCACCCAGGTGGCGAGGGTGTAGTAGCCGCCCTGGACGCCCGTGGAGAGCAGCCCGGCGAAGATCGTCGTACGCAACAGCCTGGGCTTGAAGATGGCCGCGAACGAACCCTTCTGGGTGCTCTGTTCACGTACGGCGACAGCCTCGGGGGCGTCGTGCACCCTACGCCGCATCCAGATGACGAGCAGCGCGGGCAGCGCGCCGGTCCAGAACATCACGCGCCAGGCCAGGTCGTCGTCCACGAGCGAGAAGACAACGGTGTACATGATCGCGGCCAGGGCCCACCCGACGGCCCACGAGCTTTGGATCGCGCCGAGCGTGCGGCCACGGTGCTTGGCGCTCGCGTACTCGGCGACCAGGATCGCGCCGACCGCCCATTCGCCGCCGAAGCCGAGGCCCTGGAGGGCGCGGAAGACCAGCAGCCACTCGTAGTTGGGGGCGAAACCGCAGGCGACGGTGAAGACCGCGTAGGTGATGACCGTGATCATCAGGGCCTTGACCCGGCCGATCCGGTCGGCCAGCACTCCGGCGAGTGCGCCGCCGATCGCGGAGACCACGAGCGTGACGGTGGTGAAGAGGCCGGTCTGGCCGCTGTCCAGGCCGAAGTACGCGGCCAGCGCCACCATGCTCAGGGGGAGTGTGAAGTAATCGTACGAATCAAGGGCATATCCGCCGAAAGCGCCCGCGAAGGCACGTCGGCCGCGCGGGCCGAGGGCGCGCAGCCAGCCGAACGCGCCGTCGTCGTCGGCGCGTTCGCCGCCCGTGGTGTGGGTGTCTTTCAGGGCCTGCGGTGGAGGGGTCGTGCTCATGGGCACCTCGCAGAGAGGGGACGGGGGTGCGGAACTGAGCCGAACTGAGCCGGACTGAGCTGAACGGTGAGCAGCAAGGTAGAGGATCGTTGAACGATCCTTCAATACCCCTGTTGTTTCGTTCTCGGGTCTGCGGTTGAATTCCGGGCATGGCAGAGCAGCTGGCCGGACTGGCCGACGACCGTGCCCTCCTGGGCCGTACGAGCACGGCGGAGCGGGTCTCGGACATCCTCAGAAGCCGCATCGCCGAGGGCTACTTCGCGCCCGGCACCCGGCTGTCGGAGGACAGCATCGGAGGGGCACTCGGTGTGTCCCGCAACACACTGCGCGAGGCGTTCCGGCTGCTCACCCATGAACGGCTCCTCGTCCACGAGCTGAACCGGGGCGTGTTCGTGCGGGTCCTGACGGTGGAGGACGTCGAGGACATCTACCGCACCCGACGTCTCGTCGAGTGCGCCGTCGTACGCGGGCTCGGCGAACCGCCGTACCCCCTGGAGGGGCCCGCCGAAGCCGTCGCCGAAGGGCAGCGCGCGGTGCGCGAAGGTGACTGGAAAGGGTTGGGGACGGCCAACATCCACTTCCACCGCGAACTGGTGGCGCTCGCGGGCAGCGAACGCACCGACGAACTGATGCGCAGCGTCTTCGCCGAGCTGCGGCTCGCGTTCCACGTCGTCGACGATCCACACCGGCTGCACGAGCCGTACCTCGCCCGCAACCAGCAGATCCTCCGGGCGCTGGAAGCGGGGGACCGGAGCGGGGCCGAGAAGATACTCGCCGTCTATCTCGACGACTCGCTGGAGCGGGTGGTCGAGGTGTATCGGCGGCGGGTGGGGGAGGGCGAAACGCTCGCTTAAGGGCGGGGCTCTGCCGCCATGCGGCTGGGGCGCGGGGCGCAGGGCGTGGGCCGCGGGGTTTATCGACATATCGCTAGGTCGGGGGCCGCGTCGGCATACCGCCAGGGCGCGGGGCCGGGTCGACATACGGTGCCGCCGTGGGCGATCGGCGTCGTTTGGGTCGTTGTCAGACCTAGGACCTAGTCTGTGCACCGTGACTTCACCCGCATCGACGGACCGTGTTCCGCCCCAGCTCAGCGCGGGGCCGCGCCCTGCTCCGGGCCCGGCCGCCGACGAAGGGCTGGCCCGGCGGCTGCGCGCGCTCGCCTGCACGGCGCCGCTGCACGACCTGGATGCACGCAAGGCCAACCTCGCCGGGGAGTACTCGGTGTACGGCATGGCGGAGGTGGCGCTCTCCGTCATCGACCTGGTCACGCTGAACATGGACTTCGACACGGGTGCCGACCACGACCAGATAGTCGCCCGCCTCATCCCGCGCATCGCCGCCCAGGCCCCGCGGCGCCCCGTCGCCGAGCACGAGCGGGTGGCCCGCTGGGTCCTGGAGAACCTGATCAACGTCGGCAGTGTGGACCGCGGCTTTCGTGCCGTGTACGGCACGTTCGCGCCGGACGGCAGCTATGTCCGCCGTGACTACGACTTCAAGCTGATCGAGGAGGTGCCGGGCCCCGGCGGCACGGTGTATCTGCGTACGACCGACGAGGCGGTCAACGTCCTTGTCGGTGCCCTCGACACCGACGTCACCAGTGCTCAGATCGCCGCCGAGGTCAAGCTCGAGGTGCTGATCAACCGCGGCCGGCTCGCCGATGCCCAGTTGGCCGCCGAGCAGGCCCGGTACCGGACCGTGCAGTATTCGGAGACGCTCCGCAGGGCCCTGGACGCGACCCGGCGCAACGTCCGGGCGGTCGACTGGCTGAACGCCGTGCCGGACATGATCGCCGAGGCGCTCGACCATGTCGCCGACCGGTACCGTCATGAGAACGCGATCCTGACCAACATCCGCAAGGCACGCGACGAGACCGAGGACCCGGAGCACAAGCGCCGTGCCGCCGAGCTCGTCGACATCGTCAAGGACTGCATCCGGCGGCACACCCAGCTGCAGTCCCGCCTGCTGGAGGCCGGGCCGCTGTTCCGCGCCGAGCAGGACCGGCAGGCCTTCGCCACCCCGATGACGACTTCGGGGATCGACCTGTACGGCCATCTCGTCGCCCCTGTCCTGCCCCTGCCCCTGGAGCAGTCCGTGAGGGTCACGGACGCTTTCTTCGCGCGGGGGACGGGACTGCGTACGCCGGTGTCGACCCGAGTGGGTGATCTCGTCGACATACTGCTGACGCCGCCCGTGGAGCGGGAGCACCTGGGCGCCGAGATGCCCGAGCCCGACCTGATCGCGACACCGGACGACAGCCGGTTCAGCGAGGAGCAGTTGGCCGCGGCGATGGAGCTGCTGGACCTGCCGGCCGACGCCCCTCGCAGGCTGTCGGGGCTGCTGGCCCAGGCCCGTCGGCAGGACCCCGAGCTGCCCTACCTCGTGGCGCTGTTGGCGGTCCACGCGGCCAGTCCGCCGGTCGGTACGGCCTACCGCCAGGGCGAGGAGAAGCTGCTGTTCGCCGTGGACGACGGGACGGAGCTGGAGGATCCCGAGTTCGGCGGCGCCGACCTGATCGTGGGGACGGCCCTGCTGGACGCGGCCGGGATGGCGGCTGACAGGACGGAAGCAGCATGAGTGAGCTGGAACGCAGCAAGGAGCCCCGACCGTGAGCGAGCACGCCGAGTGGAGTGACACGGAGGCCGCGCCCCCATCCGCGACCGCCGCCGTGACCCCTGCCGACGCCGCCGACGCGGCCCGGCTGGTCGCCTTCGGGCTGCAGCCGAAGTTGCAGCCCGCGCGCGATCAGGAATACACGGAGCTGCTGCGGCGGTACCGGGAGGACCCGCCGTTCGCGCGGCTCGCGGACGCCGTGGCCGCCGGGCTCGGGCTCGTGGTGCTGGAGGTGTCCCCGCGCGCGGGGATGGCCGTCACCGCCGCCGAGGACTCCGTGTTCGCCGTCCGCATGGGCGACTACGCGCGTCGTACGTCGGCCGACGGCAGCGACCGGTTCCTGCACGGGCTGGCCCATCTCGCCATCGCCGCCATGGCGTTCCCGCGGCCCGAGGACCTGGCCGACGACGGCTACATCGGGCGCGTGACGGTCAACGGCGTCGACGCCTTCGTCCGGCAGGCCTGCCGCCGGCTGGAGGAGCGCGCGGACGAGCAGGGGGAGAACACCGACCCCGCCACGGACGCGCCCGGCCTGGAGGCAGCCTGGCGGATCTGGGTGAGACGCAGCGCGACCGGTGCCACCAAGGACGCGCGCAGACTGGCCGGTTCGACCACCGGCATCGTCGGCAAGGCGGCCGCGTTTCTCACCGACTCCGGGTTCCTCCAGCGGACGGGCGACGACAGCGGCGGCACCTACCGGACGACCGCCCGCTACCAACTCCAGGTCCGTGACATGGCGGGCAGCGCCGCCATGGCCGAACTGCTGGAGCTGGGTGTGGTCCCGGTCACCGACGGCACACCGACGCTGCTGGCCGCCGAGGACACGGAAGACCTGGAGCTGGTGGCCGAGGCAGGGCTGCCGTTCCACTCCGCCTGAATCCTCGAACCGGCCTGCACCTCCGAACCCACCCGAATCCCCGAACCGGCCTGAACCTTCGACCCGCCTGAATCCTCGAATCCGTCCCAAGTCCCGAACTCCCCCGATCTGACGAAGACTTACGAGAGTCCGCCATGTACGAGCTGTCCCGGGTCCGCCTCTACTCCATCGGACCGGCCGGTGCGCGCTATGCCGACACCGTGCTTGACCTGCGTGGTGTCGGGGAGCCCGTGCCCGATCCCGCGCCCATGCAGGCGGAGTTCTTCGAGGAGGAGCCCGTCGGGCCGCCGCGCCGGCCCGCTCCCGCGGGGGTGCTCTTCCTGGAGAACGGCGGCGGCAAGTCGGTCCTCCTCAAGCTGATCTTCTCCGTGATGCTGCCGGGGCATCGCAACACGCTCGGCGGCGCCAGTTCCGGCGTGCTGCGTAAGTTCCTGCTCGCCGACGACTGCGGGCATGTCGCGCTGGAGTGGCAGCACACGCTCACCGGCGAGTGCGTCGTGGTCGGTAAGGCGAGCGAGTGGCGCGGCCGCCAGGTCTCCAACGACCCGCGGAAGTTCGCCGAGGCCTGGTACTCCTTCCGCCCGGGCCCCGGGCTGAGCCTGGACAACCTGCCCGTCGCCGAGTCCACCGCCGTACGGCCGCCCGCCGAGGGGCAGTCGGGCGCGCGGGGACGGCGGCGCACCATGAAGGGCTTCCGGGACGCCATCACGGAGGCGGGCAAGGCGTACCCGCATCTGGAGGTGCACTGGGAGGAGATCCACGACCGCTGGATCGAACATCTCGGCGACCTCGGCCTCGATCCCGAACTGTTCCGCTACCAGCGGGAGATGAACGCCGACGAGGGTGAGGCGGCCGGCCTCTTCGCGGTCAAGAAGGACTCCGACTTCACCGACCTGCTGCTGCGGGCCGTGACGGACACGCGCGACACCGACGGCCTCGCCGACCTGGTCGGCGGCTTCGGCAACAAGCTGGGCCGGCGCGCCGAGCTGATCGCCGAGCGGGACTTCACCGCCGGTTCCGTGGACCTGCTGGGGCGCATCGTCGAGGCCGCCGAGGTCCGCTCACGCGCGCGTGACATCCACGCCGGTGCCGAGCGGCGCACCCGGACCCTGGCCCGGCGGCTGTCCGCGCGGGGCGTCCAGGAGCGCGTGCGGGCCGCCGACCTCGCCCAGCGGGCCACCGCCACCGCGTCCGCAGTCACCCACGCCGAGGCGGGCCGGGACCGCAGCGCGCTGATCGCTGCAGAACTGGCCTACCGGCATGCCTCGCTGGCACTCGCGGCTGCCGAGAAGTCGGCGGCGGCGCAGAAGCGCGAGCTCGCCGACGCCCGCACACTGCACTCGGCCTGGCAGGCCGCCGAGACCGCCCTGCGGCACCGCGCCGCCGCCGACCGCGTCGCGCGCGTGGCCGCCGCCATCCAGGAGGCCGAGCGCGACGCGGCCCCCGCGCTGGCTGCCCGCGCCAAGGCCGCCGTCGATCTCGTACGGGCCCTGCACGCGGCCGCGGAGAGCGCCGAGAGCCTCGCCAACGAGGGGGAGGAGCGGTCCGCCGCCCTCCAGGAGGTCGGCGAGTCCGCGTACCGGGACTCCACCGCCGCCGCCACCGAGGCCCAGCGCGCCCGCAGCGAGGTCGGGCACCTGCGCCAGCGGCTGTCCGAGGTCGAGCAGGAGACCGCCGAGGCCGTGCGCGCCGGCTGGCTCGACGACAGCGCGCCCGATGCCGACCCCGCCCGCGCGGCCCTTGCGGCGAGCGACGCCGAGAAGACGGCCGTCGCGGCCTGGGACACCGCCCGTGAGGCCTCCCGGCGTGCTTCGGAGCACGCGCGCGAGGCGGCCTCGACCGAGTCCCGCGCCGAGCTGACGGCGGCCCGCGCGGCCGACGCGGCAGCCGCCGCGGAGCGTGCATACGACGCCGAGCGCCGTCTCGCCGAGGGACTGGCGGCGGAGGAGCGGCTCGGGGAACTGATCGGCCTGACCGGCGAATCGGGCGCGAAGCGCCGGGCCGTTCTTGCCCCGGGGGCCGTACCTGCGCCTCGCGCGGGTGACGACGGCGAGGGGGGCACGGCCGCGCAGGACGCCGCTGACGCGGTCGCTCAGGGCTCGGTCGACGAGGGCGCCCTCACGCCGGAAGAGCTGGACCGGTTCGCCGACGAGTTGCGCGAACTGCTCGACGACCGCGTCTCCACCGCCGAGCGGCAGCTCTTCGAACTGCGGACGGCAGCCGCCGACGATTCCCGGATCCTCGGCGCGCTCGGTGACGGCGGACTGCTGCCGCCCGGCCCGGACGTGCTGGCCACCGTGGAGTTCCTCGGCGAGCAGGGCATCCCGGCGCTGCCGGGCTGGCGCTACCTCGCGCAGGCGGTCGACCCGGCCGACCACGCGCGCGTGCTGGCCGCCCGTCCGGAACTGGTCGACGGCGTGATCATCACCGACCCCGCCACGCACGCGCGTGCCCGCGAGGTACTGAGCGACGCCGCGTTGCTGCCCCGCTCCGCCGTGGCGGTCGGCACCGCAGCCGCCCTGCTCGCCCCGACCCCGGCGCCGGATTCCCCGAGCGGCACCTCTCCTGACGTCTTCCTCGTGCCGCCGAACCCCGCCATGCACGACGAGCACGCCGCCGACGAGGAAAGGCAGGCGCTGCGCGCGCGGGCCACCGAGCGGGACGAAGAGATCCGCACACTCGCCGCGCGGTTGGGCAAGGACCGGGAACTGGCGGCGCGCCTCGCCTCGTGGCGGACCGGCTGCCCGGCCGGCCGGCTGGTCGAACTGGCGCAGACAGCCCGGGACGCGCGCGCGTTCGCCGAGGAGTCCGAGGCGGAGCTGGCCGAGGCGCGGACCGTTCGGTCCGAGGCCGACGAAGCCGCGGCCGAGGCCGCGCAGGTCCGCGACGAGCGTCAGGAGGGCGCCCAGAAGGCGCGGCGAGCCGCCGACGCCCTGGCCGGGCTGGCGTTCCGGCTGCGCGAGCGGGCCGGCTGGCAGGTCAAGCTGCGCGAACTCGCCGACGAGGCCACCGAGTCCGAGGCCCGCGCGCAGACCTGCCTGGAGCGCGCCCGCGCCGCCGACGAGGATCGCCGCGCCGCCCAGCGCGCCGCCGACGACGCGCGTCGCACCGCGCGTGCCCTGCGGGCCGAGCGCTCGGAGATCGCGGGCGCCCCCGACGACGTGCCGGACACCGACACGGAAGCCCCGAGGGCATCCCTGCCCGCGCTGCGCGAGGCATACCGGGCCGCCTCCCAGGTGTACGAGAAGGTCGGCGTCGGCGCCGATCTACGCGCCGAGCAGGCCCGCGCGGAGAGCGACGAGAGCGCGGCCCGCGCGGAACTTGACCGGCTGAGCAACAAGGTCCGCACCCGGGCGGAACAGCTCCTTCAGTCGCCCGACGGCTCCGACGGGCCCTCCCGGCAGGCGGCTGCCTCGCGCGCGGAGGAGCTCGTCCAGCTCCTGGAGACCCGGATGTCCAGCGCGAGCGAGCAGCTCGGACGGCTTCGCGGCGAGGCCGAACGGCACGCGCCCGAGGACGGCGAGACCCACACCGACCTGTCCGAGGAGCTCCAGCCGCGCGACGCCGAGCACGCGCAGGCGCTGCTGCGCACGGCGACCACCGAACTCGCCTCCCGCACCGAGGCGTTGACCCGGGCCCGCGAGGCGCACGCGGAGCTCCTCGAAGCCCACCGCGCCGCCGAGGACGCCGCCGGAGGCTTCGACGAGATCGCCGCGATGCTGCGCGACCTGCTGCGGGAGCACACCTCGGACGAGGAGCAGGAGGCGCCAGAGCCGTACCCCGGCAGCCCTGAGGAGGCCCGGCACTCCGCCGCCGAGGCCCGCCGGTCGCTGCGCGGCTGCGCCGCCGACCTCTCCGCCGCCGAGGCCGCCGTCCGCGAGGCGAGCGACGTGCTCGTACGGCATGCCAACTCCACGCGCTACGAGCAGGTACGTACCCCCGCTCGCCAGCAGATCCGCGAGCTGCCCGCCTCGGCACTGCCCGAACACGCGCAGAAGTGGGCGGACGCGTTCGCGCCCCGACTGCGCGTGCTCACCGACGAGTTGGCCCAGCTGGAACGGAACCGGGATTCCATCGTGGACCGCCTCCGCGGCCTGGTCGAGTCGGCGCTGACGACCCTGCGGTCCGCCCAGCGGCTGTCCCGTCTGCCCGAGGGCCTCGGCGAGTGGTCCGGACAGGAGTTCCTGCGCATCCGCTTCGAGGAGCCCGACCAGGCCACCCTCACGGAACGCCTCGGTGAGGTCATCGACGAGGCCACGCGCGCGGCGGTGAAGAAGAACTCGGACCTGCGGCGAGACGGCATGTCCCTGCTCCTGCGCGGCGTTGCCGCGGCGCTTCAGCCGAAGGGCGTCGCCGTCGAGATCCTCAAGCCGGACGCCGTGCTGCGTGCCGAGCGGGTGCCCGTCGGGCAGATGGGCGACGTGTTCTCCGGCGGACAGCTGCTGACGGCGGCCATCGCCCTGTACTGCACGATGGCCGCCCTGCGGTCCAACGACCGGGGCCGGGACAAGCACCGCCACGCCGGCACGTTGTTCCTGGACAACCCCATCGGACGTGCCAACGCCACCTACCTCCTGGAGCTGCAGCGAGCCGTCTCGGACGCCCTCGGCGTCCAACTCCTCTACACGACCGGCCTGTTCGACACGACCGCCCTGGCGGAGTTCCCGCTGGTCATCCGGCTACGCAACGACGCCGACCTCAGGGCCGGCCTGAAGTACATCAGCGTGGAGGAGCATCTCCGCCCGGGATTGCCGCAGCAGCCCCAGGCGGGGGAGGCGGTGCGCAGCGAGATCACGGCCACAAGGATGTTCAAACGCCCGGCGGCGCCTGCGACTCCCTAGCCGCACGGCCGGCGAGCCGGGAAAGCAGCGTGGAGTCTGTCCTCGCGGGTCAGTGCCCGTCTGTGCCGGCTATCTCAAGGGTGCGACAACCGCCCCGTCCCGGCTTGCCGGCGTATGCGCTCCTGAGCCCGCTCCGCGGCGCGCGCCTGCCGTCGTGCTATGCGCCGCTCGCGTCGCAGGGACCGGGCGGTGCTGCTGGGGGCCGACACCACGCCGTTGCGCTGGTTCCACACCTGGCGCGTCACCCAGACGTCGAGCGCGGCCCACGTCGCCACCACGGTGCTCGTCACGCTGCTGATGACCATCGGGAACGCCAGCCATGATCCGGCCAGCGTGCACAGGAACGCCACCATTGCCTGGATCATCGTCAAGGCGATTATCAGAACCGCTCGCACCGCGGCCGTACGCACCGGATCAGGCATCCGGCGCCGGCGGGCGGGCTCCTCGATCCACAACGGCTGGTAACACGGCTGCTCCTGAGCCGCGGCGCGCTCGGCGGCCCTGCCTCCGGATGCCGGAATGTCGCGATCCAGTGCCTCGGGACCCTGTCGCACTGTCCGGCGCGTCGCATCGCCGTCCTCAGGCGCCACGTGCCGCTCCACCGTGCCCGTCACCGTCTCACTCCCCACCGTCAGCAGACCGCTCGCCCGCATCCGAAGACTCAGCTCCCCAGCGGTTGCCCGGCTTGCGCTGTTTTACGCCGCCCGGGGGTTGGATGCGGCTCCTGTGGCCCAATCCGCCCCCATTTCTCGTAGAGAAGGACGATCGGCGCGTCCTGAAGATTCCCAAGGAAGGTAGATTTCCGGCCAACTGGCCGGACAGGCCGGCCCGATTCGTCCTCCGGGGTGCCGCCGGATTGCGGGAGGCAATCTCCCCCAATGGCCGGACAACTCCCCATGTCTCGCCACCGGTGCGGAAGTTCAGATTCCGGATCTCTCTTCGAGTTACGTGTGCGTCGGTAGTAGGCTCGCGCCGATTGTTGACGCACATGTGTGCCCCCTGACCGGGTGGGGGTTTGAGCTGGGGGAGGCCATGCGCTTTCGCGGGACGTCGATCCGCCGGAAGATGGTGGCGCTGCTTCTCGTGCCGCTGGTGTCCCTCACCGCGATCTGGGGTTTCGCCACGGTACTCACAGGGCGAGGTGCGGCGCAGCTCTTCACGGTGTCGTCCCTCGTCGAGAAGATCGGCTACTCCACTGAGGACGCCGTCCGCGTCCTGCAGCAGGAACGACGTCAGGCGCTGGTCTATCTCGCCGACCGCCGGGCCTCGGACGCACTGTCCGCACTGCGGGCCACCCGCAACGCCACCGACGCCGCCGTCGCCGAGATCCGCAAGAACGCCAAGGATCCCGACGTCCGCGACGGGCTGGACCAGGGCGACAGCGAGCGCCTCACTGCCGTCCTGGACGCCTTCGACGGCATCAATCCCCTGCGTCGCAGCGTCGAGGACGGCACGGTGAGCCGCGCCGACGCCCTCCACCAGTACAACCTTCTCGTGGACCCCGGCTACACCCTCCTGGCCTCCCTCGACGGCGTCGACAACGTGGCCATGGACAAGCAGGCCCGCGCCCTTCTCAACGTCACCCGCGCCCGCGAACTGCTTTCCCGCGAGGACGCGTTGCTCAGTTCCGCCCTGGTGGTGGGCAAGCTCTCCCGGGACGAGATACGCGATGTCTCCGATCTCGTCGCCCAGCGCACCCTCATGTACGAGGTCAGCCTGACGGACCTGCCCTCGTCCGAGCGCGTCCGCTACGAGCGCTTCTGGAAGAACGCCTCCACCGCTCCGCTGCGAGTCGCCGAGCAGGACGTCATCTCCGCCGAGCCGGGCAGGCCCAGCACGGTCGACGCAAAGCGCTGGGACACCGTCGCCGGAGGCGTTCTCGAGGAGCTCAGCAAACTCAACGACGAGGCGGGCGCCCGCTATCAGGACCGCGTCAGCCCGGTAGCGATGAGTGTCATCGTCAAGGCGGCCCTCGCCGGCGTCCTCGGCCTGCTCGCCCTGCTGTTCTCCCTCTTCCTCTCCGTGCGTATCGGCCGCAGCCTCGTCCGCGACCTGCGGCAGCTGCGCCTCGATGCCCACGAGGCCTCCGGCGTACGCCTGCCCAGTGTGATGCGGCGTCTCTCCGCCGGAGAGCAGGTCGACGTGGAGACCGAGGTCCCACGCCTGGAGTACGACAAGAACGAGATCGGCGAGGTCGGACAGGCCCTCAACACCCTGCAGCGCGCCGCCGTCGAGGCCGCCGTCAAGCAGGCAGAGCTGCGCGCCGGGGTCTCGGAGGTCTTCGTCAACCTCGCCCGCCGCAGCCAGGTCCTCCTCCACAAGCAGCTCACCCTCCTCGACACCATGGAACGCCGGACCGAGGACACCGACGAACTGGCCGACCTGTTCCGCCTGGACCACCTGACCACCCGTATGCGCCGGCACGCCGAGGGTCTGGTGATCCTCTCCGGCGCCGCTCCTTCCCGGCAGTGGCGCAGGCCCGTGCAGCTCATGGACGTCGTGCGCGCCGCGGTCGCCGAGGTCGAGGACTACGAGCGCATCGAGGTCCGCCGCCTGCCCCGCGTCGCCGTCACGGGCCCGGCCGTCGCGGACATCACCCACCTCGTGGCCGAACTCCTGGAGAACGCCACGGTGTTCTCCCCGCCGCACACCGCCGTCCAGGTCCTGGGCGAGCGGGTCGCCAACGGCTTCACTCTGGAGATCCACGACCGCGGTCTGGGAATGGCGGCCGACGTCCTGCTGGACGCCAACCTCCGCCTCGCCGAGACTCCCGAGTTCGAGCTCTCCGACACCGACCGGCTCGGCCTGTTCGTCGTCAGCCGGCTCGCCCAGCGGCAGAACGTCCGGGTCTCGCTGCAGCCGTCGCCGTACGGCGGCACCACCGCCGTCGTGTTCATCCCCGACGCGCTGCTCACCGACGACGTCCCGGACACCAACGGCATCGGGTTCCGTCTCGACCGGCCCACGCCCTCGAAGGAGGCCGAGCTGGAGGAGTCGCGCCGGACGGCACTCTCCCAGGTGCCGGCCCGCGTGCCCGGCCTGCCCGCCGCGCTGCTCGACGGCCCGGTCGAGCTGGAGGCCCCGGTCGATCTCGGCGCCCTCGGTGACTTCCCGGACGCGCTCGGCGACGAGGACGGCGAACGCGGCGGCCTCTTCCGCCCGCGTCGTACCCTCGCCCCCATGGAGGACGAAGCAACGGGCCCGCACGGCACCCCGCACCCGGTCTCCGGCATCCACGGCGGGCCGGACGACGCCGACCCGGACAACGACGCGAGCGCGCCTGTCCCGCTGGCCCGCCGCGGGACGCCCAAGCTGGTCAGTTCACACGGACGCCCTGTCACCGAGCAGCGCTCCCGGTGGGAGAAGGCAGACGCCGAGTCGTCGACAGGTCCGAGTCGTCCGCAGTCCAACGGCCTCGCTCCGCTGCCGTCCCGCCGTCGCGGTACGGGATCCCATGGCGAGGGAGCCGGCGCGCCCGGGCGGATCGGTGACCGTACCGACGCAGCGCCCTCCGGGTACGACCACGGTGAGCCGACGGAGCCCCCGGCGCTCCCGCGGCGCACACGTCGTCCCGCGATCGCATCGAGCGGCTCCGATTCCGCCCCGAACCCGACCGCCCCGCCCCAGGAGGCCGGCTCCGGCGCGGGAGCGCTGCCCCGGCGCGTACGCCAGGCCAGCCTGGCTCCGCAGCTCAAACAGGGCCCGGCACCGCGCACCGAGGAGAAGGCGGAGCCTTCCGAGCGGGACGCGGACGAGGTCCGCAGCCGAATGGCCTCCCTCCAGCGCGGCTGGCAGCGCGGCCGCCAGGAGAACGCCGCGGGCGACGACGCCCACAGCGGCACAGCACCACAACGAACGACTAAGGGGGACGGTCGATGACCGCACCGAAAGCGACCGGCCACACCGCGACCAACCAGGCCGGAGAGCTCAACTGGCTCCTCGACGACCTCGTGGACCGCGTCGCCAGCATTCGCAAGGCCCTCGTGCTCTCCGGCGACGGCCTGCCGACGGGGGTGTCCAAGGACCTGACCCGTGAGGACAGCGAGCACCTGGCTGCCGTCGCGTCCGGCTTCCACAGCCTTGCCAAGGGCGTGGGCCGTCACTTCGAGGCGGGCAACGTCCGGCAGACCGTCGTCGAGCTCGATGACGCCTTCCTGTTCGTGACGGCCGCCGGTGACGGCAGCTGCCTCGCGGTGCTCTCGGACGCCGACTCCGACGTCGGTCTGGTCGCGTACGAGATGACTCTCCTCGTCAAGCGTGTCGGCGTGCATCTGGGTACCGCTCCGCGCACCGATCTGCCCGCAGGCGGGTAGTGGGATGGCATGAGCGCTGACGGTCAGGGAAGAAGCCACTGGTTCGACGACGAGGCCGGACCGGTCGTCCGTCCGTACGCCATGACGCGCGGCCGCACCACCAGTGCAGCCCAGCACCGTCTCGACCTGATCGCGGTGGTCGTAGCGGAACCGCAGGGGGACGATCCGGAGACCGACTCGACGCTGTCCCCGGAACATGTGGACATCGTCGGACTGTGCCGTGACGCCCCGCAGTCCGTGGCCGAACTCTCCGCCGAGCTCGATCTGCCCATCGGCGTCGTACGGGTCCTCGTCGGAGATCTCGTGGACTCGGAATTCGTCCATGTGAACCGGCCGGTACCGCCTGCCGAGCTGGTGGACGAGAGTATTCTGCGCGACGTGATCAACGGCCTGCGGGCGCTGTGAGCGGCGCGGAAGCGGGGTAGTGACGTGACAGGCTGGCAGTTCTGGGTCGACCGAGGCGGCACCTTCACGGACATTGTCGCGCGACGCCCGGACGGCCGTCTGCTGACGCACAAGCTGCTGTCGGAGAATCCGGCGCGATACTCCGACGCGGCCGTGGCGGGCGTGAGTCACCTGCTGGACGGCTCCGAGGACCCCATCGAAGCCGTCCGCATGGGCACCACGGTCGCCACCAACGCCCTCCTCGAGCGCAAGGGCGAGCGGACCCTTCTCGTCATCACCAGCGGTTTCCGTGACGCCCTGCGCATCGCCTACCAGAACCGCCCCCGCATCTTCGCCCGCCGCATCGAACTGCCCGAGCTGTTGTACGAGCGGGTCGTCGAGGTCGACGAGCGCATCGCCGCCGACGGCACCTTCCTTCACGCTCCCGACCTGGACGCCCTCGCCGGCCCCCTCCAGGAGGCCTACGACGACGGGATCCGCGCTGTCGCCGTGGTCTGCATGCACAGCCACCTCCACCCCGCCCACGAACAGGCCGTCGGAGAGCTCGCCGGCCGCATCGGCTTCCCGCAGATCTCGCTGTCCAGTGAGGTCAGCCCCCTGATGAAGCTCGTCCCGCGCGGGGACACCGCCGTCGTCGACGCCTACCTCTCGCCCGTCCTGCGCCGCTACGTCCAGCACGTCGCCGATGAACTCGAAGGCGTGCGGCTGATGTTCATGCAGTCCAACGGCGGCCTCGCCGAAGCCGGACAGTTCCGTGGCAAGGACGCCATCCTCTCCGGGCCCGCAGGCGGGATCGTCGGCATGGCCCGCATGTCGCAGCTCGCCGGGTTCGACCGCGTCATCGGCTTCGACATGGGCGGTACATCGACCGACGTCTCGCACTTCGCGGGTGAGTACGAACGCGTCTTCACCACACAGATCGCCGGTGTCAGGCTGCGCGCCCCCATGCTGGACATCCACACCGTCGCGGCCGGTGGCGGGTCGGTCCTCCAATTCGACGGGTCCCGCTACCGCGTAGGGCCGGACTCGGCGGGCGCGGACCCGGGCCCCGCCTGCTACCGGGGCGGCGGGCCACTTGCGGTCACCGACGCCAACGTCATGCTCGGCCGCATCCAACCCGCTCACTTTCCCAAGGTGTTCGGACCCAACGGGGACCAGCCTCTCGACGACGCCCTCGTACGTGAGCGCTTCACAGCCCTCGCGAACGAGATCCGCGAGCAGACCGGCGACGACCGAACGCCCGAGCAGGTCGCCGAGGGCTACCTGCAGATCGCGGTCGCCAACATCGCCAACGCCGTGAAGCGGATCTCCGTCCAGAAGGGCCACGACGTCACCCGCTACGCCCTCACCACCTTCGGCGGTGCGGGCGGCCAGCACGCGTGCATGGTCGCCGACTCGCTCGGCATTCGCACGGTTCTCGTGCCCCCCATGGCCGGCGTCCTCTCCGCGCTCGGCATCGGCCTCGCCGACACGACGGCCATGCGCGAACAGTCCGTCGAGGCACCTCTGCGGGCCGCCTCGATGCCCGGGATCCTGAAGACCGCGGACGACCTGGAAGCAGCCGCCCGCACCGAACTCCTCGACGAGGACATCCCCGAGGACCGCATCCGGATCACCCGCCGCGCCCAACTCCGCTACGACGGCACCGACACCACCCTCACCGTCGAGCTCACCGAGCCCGACACGATGAGGCGCGCCTTCGAAGAACGTCATCGCGCCACGTACTCCTTCACCCTCGACCGCCCGATCGTCGTCGAAGCCCTCTCCGTCGAAGCCACCGGCATCACCGAACCCCCCGATCTCTCCGCTCTCGCCCCTCACGAAGCCGCCCCTGAAGACAGGCCTGCCGCCCCGGGCACCGTCCCCCTCCACACGGGCGGAACCTGGTTCGACGTACCCCTCCACCGCCGAGAACACCTGGATCCCGGCGAAACCGTCACCGGTCCGGCGATCATCACCGAGGCCAGTGCGACGACCGTCGTCGACGACGGCTGGCAAGCCGCGACGACCGACGACGGGCATCTGGTCATGGAACGCACGGTGATTACGCAGAGTTCCGATCTCGACACGCAAGCCGACCCGGTTCTCCTCGAGGTCTTCAACAACCTCTTCATGTCCATCGCCGAACAGATGGGCGCCCGCCTCGAATCCACCGCCCAGTCCGTCAACATCAAGGAGCGCCTGGACTTCTCCTGCGCGCTCTTCGACCCGGACGGAAACCTGGTGGCCAACGCCCCGCACATCCCCGTCCACCTGGGCTCGATGGGCACGAGCGTCCAGGAGGTCATCCGGCGCCGCGGCTCCCGGATGCGCCCCGGCGACGCCTACGCCGTCAACGACCCGTACCACGGCGGTACTCACCTGCCCGACGTCACTGTGATCACCCCCGTCTTCGACACGGGAAGTACGACGAACACGGAGGGTGAGCGGGAAATCCTCTTCTACGTCGCCTCACGCGGCCACCACGCCGAGATCGGCGGCATCGCCCCCGGCTCCATGCCCGCCGACAGCCGCACCATCGAGGAGGAGGGAATCCTCTTCGACAACTGGCTCCTCGCCGAGAACGGCCGCTTCCGCGAGGAGGAAACCCTCCGCCTGCTCACCGAGGCGCGCTACCCGTCGCGCAACCCCAAGACCAACCTCGCCGATCTGCGCGCCCAGATCGCAGCCAACCGGAAGGGCGTCGAGGAAGTCGCCCGGATGATCGAGAACTTCGGTCTCGACGTCGTCCAGGCGTACATGAAGCACGTCCAGGACAATGCGGAGGAAGCGGTACGCAGGGTCATCGACGCCCTGGACGAAGGCGAGTACGCCTACGAGACCGACTCGGGCGCGACCATCCGGGTACGCGTGCGCGTGGACCGGGAGAACCGCTGCGCCACCGTCGACTTCACCGGCACCTCCCCGCAATTGACCACGAACTTCAACGCCCCCTGCTCGGTCGTCAACGCGGCGGTGCTGTACGTCTTCCGCACCCTCGTCGCCGACGACATCCCGCTCAACGACGGTTGCCTGCGCCCCCTCGACATCGTCGTGCCGTCCGGCTCCATGCTCGCCCCCGAACCCCCGGCAGCGGTCGTCGCGGGCAATGTGGAGACCTCCCAGGCCATCACCGGCGCCCTCTACGCCGCGCTCGGCGTCCAGGCCGAGGGCTCCGGCACCATGAACAACGTCACCTTCGGCAACGAACGGCATCAGTACTACGAGACCGTGGCCTCCGGATCCGGAGCGGGCGACGGGTTCCCCGGCGCGCCCGTCGTCCAGACCCATATGACCAACTCGCGGCTCACCGATCCCGAAGTGCTGGAGTGGCGACTGCCGGTACAGCTCGACGAGTTCGCCGTACGGCGCGGCAGTGGCGGGGCCGGGCAGTGGCGCGGCGGGGACGGCGCCGTGCGCCGCATCCGGTTCCACGAGCCCATGACCGTCTCCACCCTGTCCCAGCACCGCAGGGTCCCGCCCTACGGTATGGCGGGCGGCGAACCCGGCGCACTGGGAGCCAACCGCGTCGAGCACGCGGACGGCACGGTCACCGCACTCGGCGCCAGCGACTCGGCGGACGTCGGAGCCGGCGATGTACTCGTCATCGAAACCCCTGGCGGCGGAGGCTACGGCCCACCGTCGCGCGACCCCCATCAAGCAGGAGAAGAGATCGATGATCTTCGGGCGTTCTGAGCGCGGGAAGCCTCCGGTCGAGCCCGTCACGCTCAAGATCCTGGTGGCCGGCGGCTTCGGCGTGGGCAAGACCACCCTCGTCGGGGCGGTCAGCGAGATCAGGCCACTGCGCACCGAGGAACTGCTCACGGAGGCCGGACGCCCGGTCGACGACACAAGCGGTGTCGAGGGCAAGCGCACCACCACCGTGGCCATGGACTTCGGGCGCATCACCCTGCGCGAGGACTTGGTGCTGTACCTCTTCGGCACGCCCGGCCAGGAGCGGTTCTGGTTCATGTGGGACGAGCTGTCCGAGGGTGCGCTGGGCGCTGTCGTGCTTGCCGACACCCGGCGTTTGGAGGACTGCTTCGCGGCCGTCGACTACTTCGAGCGGCGCTCCATACCCTTCGTCGTCGGCGTCAACTGCTTCGAGGGATCCGCCCGTTACCCGGCGGAGGACATCCGACAGGCCCTCGACCTCGACGACGGCGTACCGCTGCTGCTATGCGACGCCCGCGACCGGGAGTCCGTCAAGGAGATCCTCATCGGTGTCGTCCAGCACGCGATGGCCTACCAGGCGGACCGCCGGCAGACCGTGACCACCTGAAGCCCGGTGAACGGGCACGGCCCGTACCCCCGCCGACCGGGGTACGAGCCGTGGCTCATGGCACGCGCGCGTGGCTCACGTGGAGCGCACACACGCGTGGACCGCCTTCGGAGCGCGGTCAGCTCTCGCCGTCCTCCAGCCAGCCGAAGCTCTTCTCCACCGCTTTGCGCCATTGGTGGTACTCGCGGTCCCGCTCCTGGGCGGTCATGGCCGGCGTCCACTCGACGTCCTTCGCCCAGTGCGCCTTGAGCTCGTCCAGGTCGTTCCACACGCCGGTGGCCAGCCCTGCCGCGTACGCGGCACCCAGGCAGGTCGTCTCGGAGATCTTGGGCCGGATCACCGGCACGTCGAGCACGTCCGCCTGGTGCTGCATGAGCAGGTTGTTCTTCGTCATGCCGCCGTCGACCTTCAGGGTCGTGATGTGCACACCGGAGTCCTGGTACATGGCGTCCACGACCTCGCGCGTCTGCCAGCTCGTCGCCTCCAGCACCGCGCGAGCGAGGTGCGCCTTGGTGACGTACCGCGTCAGTCCGGTGACCACCCCGCGCGCGTCGGAACGCCAGTACGGCGCGAACAGACCGGAGAAGGCGGGCACGATGTACGCGCCGCCGTTGTCCTCGACACTCGCCGCAAGTGGCTCGATCTCGTCGGCGGTGCTGATGATGCCGAGCTGGTCGCGGAACCACTGGACCAGCGCGCCCGTTATGGCTATTGCCCCTTCCAGGCAGTACACGGGCGCCTCGCTGCCGATCTTGTAGCCCATGGTCGTCAGCAGCCCGCTCTTCGACGGCACCGGCCGGTTGCCGGTGTTGAGCAGCAGGAAGCTGCCCGTACCGTAGGTGTTCTTCGCGGTGCCGACGTCGTAGCAGGCCTGCCCGAACACGGCTGCCTGCTGGTCGCCCAGGGCGGAGGCGACCGGCACCCCGGCCAGTTGTCCGACGGCGGTTCCGTACACCTCCGAGGAGGACCTGATCTCCGGGAGGACGGCCTCGGGGACGTTCATGGCGGACAGGATCGAGGGGTCCCACTGGAGGGTTTCCAGGTTCATCAGCATGGTGCGTCCGGCGTTCGTCACGTCGGTGACGTGCTGCCCGCCGTCCGTGCCGCCGGTGAGGTTCCAGATCAGCCAGGAGTCGATGGTGCCGAAGGCGATCTCGCCGCGCTCGGCGCGGTCCCTGAGGCCGGGCACGTTGTCCAGCAGCCAGGCCGCCTTCGGGCCGGAGAAGTAGCTGGCCAGCGGCAGCCCGGTCTGCTCACGGAATCGGTCCTGACCGTCGGAGCCCCCCAGTTGGTTGCACAGCGCCGCCGTACGGGTGTCCTGCCACACGATCGCGTTGTGCACCGGCTTGCCCGTCGCGCGGTCCCACAGAACCGTCGTCTCGCGCTGGTTGGTGATCCCGAGCGCGCTGAGCTGGTCGGCACGCAGTCCGGCCTTGGCTATCGCGCCGGCGACCACCGCCTGCACCTTGGACCAGATCTCGGTGGCGTCGTGCTCCACCCAGCCGGGCTTGGGGAAGATCTGGCGGTGCTCGCGCTGGTCGACGGCGACGATGGCGCCGTTCTGGTTGAAGACGATGCAGCGGCTGGAGGTGGTGCCCTGGTCGATTGCGGCGACGTACTTTTCGGCGTTGTCCGTCATGGCTACCCCTTGGGCTGATTCAGAAGGCTGCGTTGTAGATGAGGCCACCGAGCAGGCCGCCGATCAGTGGACCGACCACCGGGATCCACGAGTAGCCCCAGTCGGACGTGCCCTTGTTCGGGATCGGCAGGAAGGTGTGCACGATGCGCGGTCCGAGGTCACGTGCCGGGTTGATGGCGTACCCGGTCGGGCCACCCAGGGAGAGGCCGATGCCGACGACCAGCAGTGAGACGAGCAGGATCGCGATGCCGGAGCCGTAGATGCCGTCGGCCTGTCCCGTGATCTGTCCGATGCCGATGCCCTCGACGTGCCTGTTGTTGCCGACCAGCGCCAGGAGGGGCAGCACCAGCGCGATGGTGGCGAGGATCTCGGTGATCAGGTTGGCGATCGGGTTCCGGATCTCCGGGATCGTGGAGAAGATTCCGAGGGTCGGAACCGGTTCGTCCGCCGTGCCTTCTGTGGTACCCGTCTTCCGCACGTTGGCCTGGAACTGTGCGAAGTACGTGAAGTAGCACAGCACTGCGCCGATCATGGCGCCGGTGATCTGGCCGAGCAGATAGACCCAGACCTTGTCCCACACGCCGGTGTCGACGGCGAGACCGAAGGTGACGGCCGGGTTGAGCACACCGCCGGAGAGCGGCGCGGCGGTGTAGGCGCCTGCCAGCACACCGAAGCCCCAGCCGAACGCGATCACCACCCAGCCGGCGGCGCGTGCCTTGGAGAATCTCAGGGTGACGGCGGCGCAGACGCCGGCGCCGAACAGGATCAGGATCGCCGTACCGATCATCTCGCCGACGAATATGTCTCCGTTGGTCATGGCGGCTCCTTGGCCGTGGCCCGGGGTGATCGACCCCGAACCTCCGTGCAGGGTGCGTTTCCCTTGGCTACTTCAGCCGAAGGCAGGGAAGGGTCCCGCGCCCCGCCCGGCGTCCGTGACGAGCGTGCCGTCGCAGCCGACTCGCCCGTGGGGAAAGGGCTCTGGTCCAGGCGCAACCGCGCGGCGCAGTGCGTGGATACGCCGAGAATGTACGGCGATGTCGACTGACACCGGGAAGTGTTCACCGGCGTCCAGGGGGCGTCAAGGTCGCGGACGTCAACGGTTCAGGGCGTGCCCACGGTCGCGGATGGCAGTCGACCGGGCTCGCGGCACGCCATTCGCGGGCGGGACGGGCACCGGGGGCTCCGCTGAGGCGGCAGGGAGGCCAGTTCCTGCCGGACCCGACGGGGCCGATGATGATGTTTGCACTGAGGCCTCGGCGGACGCCGCCTCGGCCTCCGCCGACCTGGTAGGAGAAGCGTCTCACCCTCTGCCCGGCTCCGCCACCGCCCACTCGGCCCGGGCCGTCGCCTCGTCCACACCGCGCAGGATCTCGTGCCCGGGGAGTCCTGCCCGGCCCAGCACCCAGCTCGCTCCGCTCAGTGATTTCGCGGCCTTCTTCAGCGGCGCCAGACAGGCGGCCGCCTGCCGGTGGTCCGCCACGCTTCCGGGCTCGCACAGGACCGTGGCAAGGGACAGCGTGATGGCGAGTCCACCCGCGGACCAGGGCATGTCCAGCACCGACGTGGCCAGCGGATCGAGTCCCTCCGGATCTGCCAGCACCAGGAAGTCGTCCCCGCCGATGTGGCCCACGCGGAGAGTGTCCGTCGCCGCGTGCTGCAGCACCCGTCCGACGGACCGGATCAGCTCGTCGCCCGCCGCGAACCCGGCTCCGTCGTTGACCTGCTTGAAGTGGTCCACATCCAGCCAGCTCAGCGCGAACCTGCGGCCGTCCGCGATCCGCCGGTCCACCTCACCGGTGATCGCGTCCGAACCGGGCAGCCGGGTCAGCGGGTTGAGCCCGGCGGCCTCCTCGACGCGATTCTCGGCGAGGGCTCGTACGAGGTCCGCGAGTCGAACGACGCCCACGCAACGGCCGTACCGGTCGACCACCGCCACATCGTCCGACGTACGGTTGCTGCCGCCGTCCGCGACCACGTCCAGCACCTCCCACGCGGTGGCGTCGACGCCGACGGTCCTTGGAGGGTCTCCGAGCTTGGCCGCGGGCCGGTCCGCGTACAGGGCATGGCCGTAGCGGCCCGACATCGACAGCAGGAAGCGGGAACGGTGCACCGACCGCACCGGGACGCCGCTCCGGTCCACCAGGAGCACCCCGGACACGTCCGGCGACCCGGTCAGCAGCGCCCGGACCTGGCCCGCGGACGCGGTGGCGGGTAACAACGCGGCCGGCCGCACGAACTCCCGTACAGATGGTCCCGACCGTGGCATCGCCGACAGTCCGGGGGAGCGTGGCGGAACGTATACCTCCGCCGCGGGTAGCCGAGCAGGTGGGGCGAACAGCTCCCCCTGCGCCAGCTGCGCACCGGCCGACCGCGCGGACGCGCACTGGAGCTCCGTCTCGACACCCTCGACGCACAGGAGCGCGCCCTGCTGCTCGCACAGCGTCCGCATCGCCCGCACCGCGGCCGGGCGCGCCAGCAGGGACGCGTCGAGCTTGACGAGATCAGGTGCCATGTCCGTGAGCAGGCGCAGCGGGATGTCGCCGTCTCCGACGCCGTCCGCGCTGATCCGGAAGCCTTGGTTTCGCAGCGCGCCGATCGCCTCCAGCAGCGCGTGCTGCGGCACGTGCGTGTACGGCGGACCGACGTCGATCGTCACCTCCCACGGCAGCCGACCCGCCGCGCGCACGGCGTCGTGCAGCGGTGTGAGCCCACCGAGGTCGGCGAGGGTGCCGGCGAACACATTGACGTACAGGGGCAGCAACGTCTCCTTGCGGGCCGCCGCCCGAAACGCCAACACGGCGAGCCGGCCGTCGAGTTCGGGATCGCGGCGCGCCTCGGCCAGGACGTCGCCGGTCTCCGGGCGGGCGAGAATCTCCAGCCCCGCGACTCCACCGGTCGTCAGATTGACCACCGGTTGGAAGGCGAAGCGGAGAGTATCCGTCCAGGCGTCCACGGCAGCATGATGTCGCCGCCGAAGCCCGCCCGAGCCCAGTTCATGAGACGTTCACGCAGCATTCCGGCTTGCTCACGCAGTGTAGGAACGCCACGTCGTCCGCGGTGATGCGGCGCCGCCGCCACACTCACAACCGCGTGTGTCAGGGCCCGTCAAGCCCTCGCGACGGGCCCTCCCGACTCATCGCACCGCGACCACGGCCGACCCGTGCCCGAACAGACCCTGGTTGGCGGCGATTCCCACACGTGCCCCGGTGACCTGTCGGTCGGCCGCGACGCCCCTCAACTGCCAGGTGAGTTCGCATACTTGGGCGATCGCCTGGGCCGGAACCGCCTCTCCGAAGGAGGCCAGACCGCCGCTCGCGTTCACCGGTATTCGCCCGCCCAGTGCCGTGGAGCCCTCCCTCAGCAGCTTCGCGGCTTCGCCCTCGCCGCACAGTCCCAGATCCTCATACCACTGCAACTCCAGTGCGGTGGACAGGTCGTAGACCTCCGCCAAGGAGAGATCCTCGGGGCCGACGCCGGCCTCCTGATAGGCCGCGCGCGCGATCGACTCCCGGAAAGTCTCGGCCGCCGGTTCTACGGCCACTGCCGAATCGGTCGCGATGTCGGGCAGATCCAGGACGGTGTTGGGGTAACGCGGTGTCACGGTGGACACCGCCCGGATCCGCACCGGATCCGCGGCTCCGTGCCGACGCGCGAACTCCATACCGGCCAGCACGAGCGCCGCACCTCCGTCCGACGTCGCGCAGATGTCGAGCAGCCGTAGGGGATCGGCGACCACGGCGGAGGCGGCGACCTCCTCGGCGGTGACCGGCTTGCGGTAGCGGGCGTAGGGATTGAGCGCACCCGCTGCGGCGTTCTTCACCTTGACCTGCGCGAAGTCCTCCGGAGTGTCCCCGTGCACGGCCATCCGCCGCCGCGCGTACAACCCGAAGTACGTCGGATTGGTCGCCCCTAGGGCGCGGAAGCGAATCCAGTCCGGATCGTCGGGCCGGTCGCCGCCCGCAGGCCGGAAGAAACCCTTGGGAGCCGCGTCGGCACCCACCACCAGCACCACGTCCGCGAGCGCCGAAAGTATCTGCGCGCGCGCCGTGTTGATGGCCTGAGCCCCGGAAGCGCACGCCGCATACACACTCGTGACCCGGGCGCCCTGCCAGCCGAGCGCCTTCGCGAACGTCGCCCCCGCCACATATCCCGGATAGCCGCCCCGCACGGTGTCCGCACCGACGATCGCCCCGATGTCCCGCCACTCAAGTCCCGCATCGGCGATCGCCGCGCGAGCCGCCACCACGCCGTACTCGACGAAGCTGCGTCCCCACTTGCCCCACGGGTGCATGCCCGCGCCCAGCACCGCCACCTCGTCCGTCATGCCGTCACCCCCGTCGGCCGCCAGTGCCACGTCGTCCAGATCGTCTCCGCGTCCTCATGCAGCACGCCGGGGACGACCTCCACCTCCATGCCCACCGTCAGATCGGCGACGGTGATCCCGGGTACCGCCTGTCCCAGCACCACGAGGCGCTCGGACTCCAGCTCCACAGCGATCAACGCGTAGGGCTCCCAGGGAAGTTCCGGGTTGGTCACATAGGGTGACGGAGGCCGGTATCGGCTGTCCGTGTACGACCACACCCGCCCCCGCCGCGAGAGAGGCATCTCCTCCAGGTCGCCGCCCGGGCAGTCGGGGTTGCGGCACTGAGCGTCCTCGCGCGGAAAGAAGACCGAGGCGCAGGCCGAGCAGCGGGTGCCCAGGAGGCGGAAGTCCGTCTCGTCCCCGGCGAACCACCCGGCTACCACCGGTGTGCGCGTGCGTGGCATAGCCCCTCCTGATCATCCGATCTGACGGAACGTCAGAAGTCTGCCACGGCCAACGGAAAAGCGGCAGGGCCGCCCGGGCTCATCGCCGGCGCCGGCCCCGCTGTCCGGCTTTCGGGCTGGAATGCATCCGATCGCTTCCGAGACGGAACACACTCCTGATAGATGCAGGAGACATGACACGACTCGCGACCGCGGCACGGGGACTGATCACCACGCTCGCCACCCTCCTCGCCGTGACCGCCGCCCCAACAGCTGCCCAGGCGAAGCCGGACCTCAAGGCGCCGAAGGACTTCGTGGCGCTGAGAACCGTGGACCCGACCATCGTTCAGGAGATGCGGTACTCCACCCGGCACAACTTCGTGGGCGAGCGCATCGACGGCTACCGACAGCCCCTGTGCATCCTCACCCGACCCGCCGCCGAGGCCCTCCACAAGGCCCAGCGGCGACTGTTGCGCCAGGGCTACACGCTCAAGGTGTACGACTGCTACCGCCCGCAACGCGCCGTCGACCACTTCGTGCGCTGGGCCGAGGACCTCGACGACGAGGCCATGAAGGACGAGTTCTACCCGAACGTCGACAAGACCCGTCTGTTCGCGGACGGATACATCGCCGAGAAGTCCGGGCACAGCCGCGGCTCGACCATGGACCTCACGATCGTCAGGCTCCCGGCGAAGCCCACCAGGCCGTACGTACCAGGAGAGCCCCTCGTACCCTGCTACGCCCCCAAGGCCGGGCGCTTCCCCGACAACTCCGTCGACATGGGCACCGGCTTCGACTGTTTCGACACCCTTTCCCACACCCTCGACCCGCGCATCCAGGGCGAACAACGGGCCAACCGGCTGCTGCTCAAGCACACCCTCGAAGCCCTCGGCTTCGTGAATCTCGCCGAGGAGTGGTGGCACTACACGTTCAAGCCGGAGCCCTTCCCGGACACCTACTTCGCCTTCCCCGTGTCCTGGAAATCCCTCGCCGGGCGCTAGCGACGCCCCCCGGAAGACGCCCCTCCACTGATCGGATACAGTCCGCCGCGTGTCCGAAACTCAGCACTCCGCCCCCAACTCCGCAGCGGATTCCCACTGTTCAAGCTGCGGCGCGCCCTACGGAGAGGGCGTCTCCGGCTGGCCCCGCACCTGCCCTGCCTGCGGCGCCGTGGCCTACCGCAATCCGCTGCCGGTAGCGATCGCGCTCCAGCCCGTGTACGACGACCAGGGCACCGCCCTGGTCGTCATCACCCGAACCGTCGCCCCCGCGCGCGGAGGCATCGCCCTGCCCGGCGGCTACATCGACGATCGCGAGGACTGGCGTCGGGCCGTCGTCCGCGAGCTCAAGGAAGAGACCGGCATCGACGCGGCCGACCGCGATGTACGTCTCGCTGACGCTATGAGCTCTCCCGGCGGCCACCTGCTGCTGTTCGGCCTCCTTCCGGAACGGCCGGCCGACCGCCTGCCGACCTCGGCCGCCACGGACGAGACAGAGGGCTGGCACCTCCTGCGCAGGCCGGAGGAGCTCGCCTTCCCGTTGCACACGCTGGCCGTCAGGGCGTTCTTCGAGGGCCGCTACATCTGAGCCGAAGGCTCATCGAGCCCTCGTATGCGCACCGGACGCGGCGAGGCGATCATGCCGTTCTCGCGCTCCAGCTCGACGACCAGCTTTCGGCCTTCCCAGCGGGTGACGTACCGCTCGATCTCCGGCTCGTCCTCGCCGTCACCCGCGTCCGGCACGACCAGCCCGCCCCCGGTGCGTCCCGGGGCGGGCGCCCACACCTCCAGCTCCAGCCCGCCGTCGTCCCCGCACACGGGGACGACGGCACCCGAGCGCGCCAGCACCGGGATGCGGGACACTGGCGCGTCCAGGAGAACCTGCCCCGGACCCTCGTACGCCCGCCCCGTGGCCGTGTCGTACCAGCGCCCTCTCGGCAGCTGCACGGCACGCCGGTCAGCTCCCGGATCCAGCACCGGCGCCACCAGCAGACAGTCGCCCAGCAGAAACGCATCCGCGCAGTCACGCAGCACGCGGTCCTCCGGAGCCGACCACCACAGTGGACGCACATACGGCGCCCCTGTGCGCCGCGCCAGATGCGCCAGCGTCACGAAGTACGGCAGCAGCCTGCGGCGCTCGACGAGCGCCACGCGCGCGTGCTCCAGCACCTCGGGACCGAACTCCCACGGCTCCCTGCGCCCCGCCCGCAGACTCGCGTGCGTACGGAACAGCGGCAGATACGCGGCCAACTGGAACCAGCGCACATACAGCTCCGGCGACGGACTCCCGTCGAATCCGCCCACGTCCGGCCCCGAGTACGGCACCCCGCACAGCCCGAGGCCCATGACCAGCGACAGCGACGCCCGCAGCCCGGGCCAGCCCGTGGCCACGTCCCCGGACCAGGTCCCCCCGTAGCGCTGCATGCCGGCCCACCCCGAGCGGGAGAAGACGAAAGGCCGCTCCCGGGGCACCAGTTCGAGCAGGCCCTCGTAGCCCGCCCTGGCCATGCACAGGCCGTAGACGTTGTGGGCCTCCCTGTGGTCCCCGCCTCGCCCTTCCAGGGAGTGCCGGGCCGAACGCGGCAGCGTCGACTCCCCGAAGGCCGCGAACGAGGTCGGCTCGTTCATGTCATGCCAGAAGCCCGAGAACCCCTGCGCCAACCGTTCCACGTAGAGCCCACCCCACCACTTGCGCACCCGCGCGTGCGTGAAGTCCGGAAAGACCGCTTCCCCGGGCCAGACGACTCCCCGCACGAGATGACCCGAGGCGTCCCGTACGAACGCGTCCTCGGCCGTCCCGCTGTCGTACACGGCATTGCCGGGCGCTGCCTTGACCGCCGGGTCGACGATGGAAACCAGGCGCACACCGTCCCGGCGCAGGTCCTCGGCGAGCTGCGGCAGTTTGGGGAAGGCATCCTGATCGACCGTGAACACCTGGTGCTCGTCGTAGTGGTCGATGTCCAGATGGACCGCGTCCAGAGGCAGACCGCGCTCCTGGTAGCCCGAAACGATCCGCCGCACCTCCTGCTCGCTGCCGAAACCCCATCGCGCGTGATGGTGGCCCAGCGCCCACGCCGGCGGCAGAGCGGGCGCACCGGTGAGGGCGGCCCAGGCACGCAGCACGCGCGCGGGAGTGCCCACCATGACCCAGCAGCGCAGCGGACCGCCGTCCATCCGTACTTCGCACGTCCCCGCCCGGTCATGCCCGGATCCGGCGCCCTCCTCGCCCTCCCGCAACGCCACCGTGCCGTCCCACGAGGTGTCGTGGAACACCAGGTGCGTGGCCGCGTCGGCCACCACCACCTGCACGGGCATGGTGATGTAGAGCGGGTCGTCACCAGGACCGAAGGCATGGCCCGGGTCGGTGTTCCACAGCCGGTACGTCCCATCCTTCAGCCGGGGCCCGGACGCCCGCCCACCGAGCCCGAAGAACCGCGCGTCCGCGGCCACCTCCGACCGCTGCATCCACCGTGCCGCCCCACCGTCGACGGGCTCCCACCAGCGCGGCGGCAGGTCGCGGCGCAACGTCACACCACCGGGCGTCTTCACCTCCACGGCGCCGTGTCGCGAGATGACGACCGTGACCCGCTCGGCCACAACCCGCCAGCCGCCCTCCTTGTCGGGCTCCAGCACCGCCCGCGGATCCGGCTCCGGACAGCGACCCGCGAGCGCATACGACGGCTCGGGAGAGGCCCCGTCCCAGCCCCAGAACACGGCGCCGTTCACGGCGACGGTGACGCACAGCTCGGAGCGGCTGAACCGGATGACCCCGCCGCCCGGACCGGGCTGCACCTCCTGCACCGGCCCAGGTACCCGGGCACGCTCCGGACCCCGCGGCGGCAGCCCCGCGGCGTCGGCACGCCTCCTGCGCCACGCCGATCGCACGGTACGCAACCCCTGGGCCGCTCCCACTGAACCGACCACCTTCATCGAACGCACCAGGTCACGACCGTTCATGCTGCTCAGCCTGCCATTGACCGCCCCACACGCGTGGGCCGTTCAACTTCCGTTCACCCGTGCCGGGACCACATCTTCACGACACGGACTGTGTGGGGCGCACCCTGGTGTAGAAGTCGATCACATGGCATCGTCCCTGTCAGCCGCGTCACGCGCACAACCCAGCCGTGCGCGGAAGACGCACACGACGCGCACAGTCCGGGAGCCGCTCCATGTCGATCGTGAACCCTCAGCCGCTCTGGCAGCCAGATCCCCAGCGCATCGCCCGGGCTCAGGTCACCAAGTTCCAGGCCTGGGCCGCCGAGCACCACGGCGCCCCCTCCGAGGGCGGCTACGCGGCACTGCACCGCTGGTCGGTCGACGAACTGGACACCTTCTGGAAAGCCGTCACGCAGTGGTTCGACGTACGTTTCTCCACGCCGTACGCGCGCGTGCTGGGCGACCGCTCGATGCCCGGTGCCCAGTGGTTCCCCGGCGCCACTCTGAACTACGCCGAGCACGCCCTGCGCGCCGCTGAGACCCGCGCCGACGAACCCGCACTCCTGTACGTCGACGAATCCCACGAGCCCAGCCCCGTGACCTGGTCCGAGCTGCGCCGCCAGGTCGGGTCTCTCGCCACCGAACTGCGCGCCCTCGGCGTGCGCCCAGGCGACCGCGTCAGCGGCTACGTCCCGAACATCCCGCAAGCCGTCGTGGCCCTCCTCGCCACCGCCGCCGTAGGCGGAGTCTGGACGTCCTGCGCCCCCGACTTCGGCGCCCGCAGCGTCCTCGACCGCTTTCAGCAGATCGAACCGGTCGTCCTGTTCACCGTCGACGGCTACCGCTACGGCGGCAAGGAGCACGACCGCCGCGACATCGTGTCCGAACTTCGCCGCGAACTGCCCACACTGCGTGCGGTGGTGCACATTCCACTCCTCGGCACTGCGGCCCCAGAAGGTGCGCTCGAGTGGTCGGCCCTTACAGCCGCCGACGAGGAACCCGTCTTCGAGCAGGTGCCCTTCGACCACCCCCTGTGGGTGCTCTACTCCTCCGGCACGACCGGCCTCCCCAAGGCCATCGTCCAATCCCAGGGCGGCATCCTCGTCGAACACCTCAAACAACTCGGACTGCACTGCGACCTGGGCCCAGAGGACCGTTTCTTCTGGTACACGTCGACAGGCTGGATGATGTGGAACTTCCTCGTCTCCGGCCTCCTCACCGGCACCACGATCGTCCTGTACGACGGCAGCCCGGGCTACCCCGACACGGGCGCCCAATGGCGAATCGCCGAACGCACGGGAGCCACCCTCTACGGCACCTCCGCCGCGTACGTGATGGCCTGCCGCAAGGCCGACGTGCACCCCGCGCGCGACTTCGACCTCACCAAGGTCCAGTGCGTCGCCACCACCGGATCACCGCTGCCGCCCGACGGTTTCCGCTGGCTGCACGACGAGGTCCGCGACGACCTCTGGATCGCCTCCGTCAGCGGCGGCACGGACGTGTGCTCCTGCTTCGCGGGAGCCGTGCCCACCGTGCCTGTGTACGTAGGCGAACTCCAGGCCCCGGGCCTCGGCACCGACCTGCAGTCCTGGGACCCGAGCGGCGAACCCCTCATCGACGAGGTGGGCGAGCTCGTGGTCACCAACCCCATGCCGTCCATGCCGATCCACTTCTGGAACGACCCCGACGGCAGGCGCTACCACGACAGTTACTTCGACACCTATCCCGGCGTATGGCGCCACGGCGACTGGATCACGCTCACCTCACGGGGCTCCGTCGTCATCCACGGCCGCTCCGACTCCACACTCAACCGCCAGGGCGTCCGCATGGGATCGGCCGACATCTACGAAGCGGTCGAGCGCCTCCCCGAGATCAAGGAATCCCTCGTCATCGGCATCGAACAGCCCGACGGCGGCTACTGGATGCCCTTGTTCGTGCACCTGGCCCCCGGAGCTGTGCTCGACGAAGCGCTCCTGAGCCGCATCAAGCAGACCATCCGCGAAGAGCTCTCCCCACGACACGTCCCCGACGAGGTCATCGAAGTCCCCGGCGTCCCCCACACCCTCACGGGCAAGCGCATTGAGGTCCCAGTCAAACGCCTTCTCCAAGGCACACCCCTGGAGCGGGCCGTCAACCCCGGTTCCATCGACAACCTCGACCTCCTGCACTTCTACGAGGAACTGGCCCGCAAGCGCGCCTGACCGACACCCGGCCTCGGACTCGTCGAACCCACGACGAGCCGGGGCCGTTGTCAGTGCTGCCGGTTACTGTGAGTGAGCATTGATCGACTGCGCACGCACAGGGGGAAACATGGCGCACACCGACCACCTGACGATGCGACGCGTCCTGCGCCGCGAAATCGCCGGCACCATCGGCCTGCTCACCGACGAGCACGACTTCCGTGCCATGCGGCACTACCGCAGCTTCACCTTCGACGACCACAAGATCTACCTCCAGCAGATGGAAGCCCTCCTCAAAACTCGGGCCTCCCAAGGCAGCCATACGACGATCGCCCTCTTCGATCCGCAGGAGTACGCCGAATTCTGCGCGGAAACGGGCCTCGACCCCGACAACGCGGCGAGCCGCACACGCTTCACCGCCGAACTCGCGACCACGGGACCCACCGTCCCCTACCAGGGCCAGCCCCTCGCAGATCTCGTCCCGGCCCTCGTCGACGAAGCCGTCCGACAAGCCACGTGGGAGTACGCGTCCACACTCCTGGCACGCCTCGGCGCCTGCGCCACCTGCGATGAGGACATCGGCCGCGCCGCATTCGTGCGCGCCTCGAGCCTCCTCGTCCGCATCCTCGACACGGCCCAGCCGGGCAGCCGGCACCTCGTCTGCAGTGTCACCGGGACCCCGGAAGCACTCGTCTCCGTCCTGCACGCCGACGAAGACACCGAGGGCGCCACGCACCTCGACGAGGCCGAAGCCCTGGAGTTCACCACGGTCCTCGCCGTCGGCCTCGCCACCCGGAGCCCCGGCGGACTCGTCATGCGGACCAGCGCCCCCGGCACATCCGACCGCATCTACGGATGGCGCCTGCGCGGAGAGGGTCTGGAACCCCTGACCGCCGGCGAGGTCTTCGACGCCTACTGCACCGACATCGAATCCGGAGACCTCATCTCCCCGGAATCCGGCGTCGACTACTGCGTGCCACCGGACCTCGGTAATGAGGAAGCGCCACCGGGACACCACCACTGAACGCGAATGGGGCGCCCCACCAACCGGTGGAGCGCCCCATCACAACAAGCCTGCAGCCATCGCGCAGATGTCCTGCTCCGACTACTCGCCGGACAGCACCGCCTGAGCGGCGTTGCGTGCCTCCTCGGCGCTGTCCGCCGCCCGCGCGGCCGCAGCGGCACGCTCACACTGCGCCAGCGTGTACTTCGCCAGCGTCGCCCGGACGTAAGGAATCGACGCCGAACCCATGGACAGGGAGGTGACACCCAGACCGGTCAGCACACAGGCCAGCAGCGGGTCGGAGGCGGCCTCGCCACAGACACCACAGCTCTTGCCCTCGGCCTTCGCCGCCTCCGCGGACAGCGCGACCAGGTCGAGCAGCGCGGGCTGCCACGGATCCTGCAGGCGGGACACCGCACCCACCTGACGGTCCGCGGCGAAGGTGTACTGCGCGAGGTCGTTCGTCCCCAGCGAGAGGAACTCGACCTCCTGCAGGATCGAGCGCGCCCGCAGCGCGGCGGACGGGATCTCCACCATCGCACCGAACTTCGCCTGCAGCCCGGCGGCACGGCACGCGTCCGCGAACGCCTTCGCGTCGGTCCGGTCCGCCACCATCGGGGCCATGACCTCGAGGTAGACAGGCAGACCCTCCGACGCCTTAGCAAGCGCCGTCAGCTGGGTGCGCAGCACGTCGGGGTGGTCCAGCAACGTCCGCAGACCCCGCACACCCAGCGCCGGGTTCGGCTCATCGGCCGGCGTCAGGAAGTCCAGCGGCTTGTCCGCACCCGCGTCCAGAACACGTACGACGACACGGCCCTCGGGGAAGGCCTCGAGGACCTGGCGGTAGGCCTCGACCTGCTTCTCCTCCGACGGCGCCTTCTTGCTGTCGTCGAGGAAGAGGAACTCGGTCCGGAACAGACCGACACCCTCGGCACCCGCTTCGACAGCGGCCGGAACGTCGGACGGTCCGCCGACATTGGCCAGCAGCGGCACCTTGTGGCCGTCGGCCGTGGCGCCCGGCCCGGTGGACGCGGCGAGAGCGGCCTTGCGCGCGGCCGCCGCGCCCTCGAGCTCCGCCTTCTTCTCGTCGCTCGGGTGCACGAAGACATCGCCCGTGCTGCCGTCCACAGCCACGACCGTACCCTCGGCGAGCTCACCGGCACCCGGCAGCGCGACCACGGCCGGCACACCGAGCGCCCTCGCCAGAATCGCGCTGTGGCTGGTCGGCCCGCCCTCCTCGGTGACAAAGCCGAGGACCAGGGCCGGATCCAGCAGCGCCGTGTCGGCCGGAGCGAGATCGCGAGCGACAAGGACATAAGGCTCGTCGCTGTCCGGCACACCCGGCATCGGAACCCCGAGCAAACGAGCGACGATACGATTCCGCACGTCATCGAGGTCGGCCACCCGGCCGGCGAGATACTCACCGGCACCGGCCAGCAGCTCGCGGTACGCGGCGAAGGCGTCGTACACGGCCCGCTCGGCAGTGCTGCCCACGGCGATACGCCGGTCCACATCCGCCATCAGCTCGGGGTCCTGGGCCATCATGGCCTGAGCCTCGAGCACAGCTTGCGCTTCGCCCCCCGCCAGATTGCCGCGCGCCATAAGGTCGGCTGCCACAGCCTCTACGGCCTTGCGGGCGCGCCCCTGTTCGCGCTCCGCGTCCTCAGCCGGGATCTGCTTGGCAGGCGGCTCGAGGACCGCCGTTCCCATGTGCCGAACCTCGCCGATCGCCACACCGTGGCTCACGCCGACGCCTCGCAGCGTTGTCTCCATCTCACCCGTCTCCGATAAGGCGGCGGGCCCGGCCGCCGCAGTGGTTGTCGTCCCTACGTGCCGCCTTGCGGCGGCACCGAAGTCACCTCCAGAGGAAGAGGCTGTCGCCGGCCTTCACGTCGCCGCTGTCACGCAGTTCGGAGAGGGCCTCCGCCGTTGCCTCAAGGGCCACCACCGGGCACACCGGGGACTTGCCGGCTGCCTCGACGGCCGACGGGTTCCATCGGACGATGCTCTGGCCACGCGTCACGCTGTCGCCCTTGTTCACGAGCAACTCGAAGCCCTCGCCGTTGAGCTGCACCGTGTCGATGCCGAGGTGGGTGAGGACACCGTGGCCCTGCTCGTCGACGACGACGAAGGCATGCGGATGGAGAGAGACGATGACTCCGTCCACGGGGGACACAGCCTCGGACGGCTCACGCACCGGGTCGATCGCTGTGCCCGGGCCGACCATGGCCCCGGAGAAGACCGGATCCGGCACGGACGCCAGTCCAACGGCGCGTCCTGCCAACGGGGACGTCACGGTGGTCATGGGAAGCCTCCCAGGGGTGGAGATCGATATGGCCGTCGCTGCCTGTGCTAGACGACACTGTTCAGCAGCGTATGTCACATGAAGTGCCGGTTCCGCGCGAGCGAACCGGAGTGGTCTAGACCATACCCCAAATCGATTTGCACCCGCTCCGTGACCGCGTGTACTGTCGTACTCCTGCTTGGGGCTGAGCGACGCGACTACGCAACCTCGCCTGGCAGCAACAAACTTGTCAGATCCTATCTCGGGGTCACCTTCTGCGTGCTCGCAGGATGAGTGGTCAGGGAGCCGGAAAAACCCTGATAGAGTTTGGAAACACCGAAGGGAAGCGCCCGGAGGAAAGCCCGAGAGGGTGAGTACAAAGGAAGCGTCCGTTCCTTGAGAACTCAACAGCGTGCCAAAAATCAACGCCAGATATGTTGATACCCCGTCTACCGGAACATCTGTTCTGGTGGCGAGGTTCCTTTGAAATAAACACAGCGAGGACGCTGTGAACGGCCGGGCTTATTCCGCCTGGCTGTTCCGCTCTCGTGGTGTCGACCGGATTACCGGTAAACATTCACGGAGAGTTTGATCCTGGCTCAGGACGAACGCTGGCGGCGTGCTTAACACATGCAAGTCGAACGATGAACCA
>NZ_JBSGVW010000051.1:0-54266 GCF_053608645.1 Streptomyces sp. NPDC055013 | reverse complement strand
GTTGATAGGCCGGATCTGGAAGCACGGTAACGTGTGGAGGTGACCGGTACTAATAGGCCGAGGGCTTGTCCATAGATGCTCGCGTCCACTGTGTTAGTTCTGAGGCAACGACCGTTGCCGGTTTCTTGAGCAGAACAGACAAAAGAAAAGTGTGCTTGTTCGCTCGAAACCATTAGGGTTTCGGTGGTTATAGCGTGAGGGAAACGCCCGGTTACATTTCGAACCCGGAAGCTAAGCCTTACAGCGCCGATGGTACTGCAGGGGGGACCCTGTGGGAGAGTAGGACGCCGCCGAACAATCTTTGGGAAGGACCCCTGGTCACCAGCGTTCAGCTGGGACCAGGGGTCCTTTCGTTTTTACAATGCTTGCAGTACCTAAGACAGGAGTCACCGATGTCCACCAACTCTCCCGACGACCGACCGGAGCGCGAACCGCGGCGACGGGACAGTGGTGACCGCGGCGACCGGGGTGATCGAGGCGGTTACCGAGGCGGCGACCGTGGTGGTGTTCGTCGCGACAACGACCGTGGTGGCTACGGGCGTCGTGACGATCGCCGTAGTGACGACCGGGGCGGCGACCGGGGTGGCTTCCGCCGTGACGATCGTCGCGACGACCGCCGTGACGACCGTCGTGGCGATGACCGTGGCGGCTTCCGGCGGGACGACAACCGTGGCGGTGGCCACGCTCGGCGTGATGACCGTGGCGGCGACCGGCGTGAAGGCGATCGGGGTGCCCGTCCGGCGTTCCGCAGGGACGACCGTTCCGGTGGGCCGCGCCGTGACGACCGTGACCGTGGCTTCCGCCGCGAGGGCGACCGTTCGTCCTTCCGTCGTGACGACCGGGGGGAGCGTCGCGACGACGACCGGGGCGGGTTCGGCGGCCGGCGCGATGACCGTCGTGGCGATGACCGCGGTGGCTTCCGGCGGGACGACAACCGTGGTGGCGGCTACGGCCGGCGTGATGACCGTGGCGGCGACCGGCGTAGCGACGAACGTCGCGATGGTGAGCGCGGCGGCTTCCGGCGCGACGACCGGGACCGTGGCTTCCGGCGTGACGATCGCCGTGATGACCGTCGGGGTGACGACCGCGGTGGCGACCGACGCGATTTCCGGCGCGACGACCGCCGTGACGATCGTCGTGGCGATGACCGTGGTGGGTTCCGTCGCGATGACCGCAGGGATGACCGCCGTGACGATCGTCGTGGCGATGACCGTGGTGGGTTCCGTCGCGATGACAGCCGGGGCGATCGCCGTGGCGATGACCGTGGCGGCTTCCGTCGCGATGACAGCCGGGGCGACCGCCGTGACGACCGTCGTGGCGATGACCGTGGTGGGTTCCGTCGCGATGACAGCCGGGGCGACCGTGGTGGGTTCCGTGGGCGGGACGACCGTGGTGGTCGTGGGCCCCGTCGGGACGACCGCGGTGGGCGTCCCGGAGGGTTCCGTGGGCGTGACGATCGGCGGGATGACCGGCGTGACGACCGGCGTGGCGGTGGCCGGTTCCGTGATGAGCGGGATCGGGACCGTGAGCCGATCAAGCGGCTGCCGATCCCGGAGGACGTCACGGGCGACGAGATCGACAAGGACGTACGGCAGGAGCTGCAGAGCCTGCCGAAGACGCTCGCGGAGGACGTCGCCAAGAACCTGGTGATGGTCGCGCGGCTCATCGACGAGGACCCCGAGGGCGCGTACGGCTACTCCAAGGTGGCCCTTCGGCTGGCGTCGCGCGTCGCGGCCGTGCGGGAGGCGGCCGGGTTCGCGGCGTACGCGAACCAGAAGTACGCCGAGGCGCTTGCCGAGTTCCGGGCGGCGCGGCGGATGACCGGTGGCGTGGAGCTGTGGCCGCTGATGGCCGACTGTGAGCGTGGGCTCGGGCGGCCGGAGAAGGCGCTGGACATGGCCGGGGCGGCCGAGTCGCACAAGCTGGACAAGGCCGGGCAGGTCGAGATGCGGCTCGTCGCGGCCGGCGCTCGGCGTGACATGGGGCAGCTGGACGCGGCGATCGTGACGCTGCAGAGCCCCGAGCTGGCCTCCAACGCCGTGCAGCCGTGGACCGCGCGGCTGCGGTACGCCTACGCGGACGCGCTGCTGGCCGCCGGGCGGCAGGGTGAGGCGCGTGAGTGGTTCGCCAAGGCCGTGGAGGCGGACAAGGACGGAAGCACGGATGCCTCCGACCGGCTCGCCGAGATGGACGGTGTCGAGTTCGTCGACGCCTTCGACGAGAGCGATGGCGAGAGTGACGACCGTCGTGAGGAGCAGGCTCAGGCCGATCCCGAAGAGGGCGGCAAGGAGTGATCTGCGTGTGATGTGAAGGGCGGGACCCCGGGCCGGGGTCCCGCCCTTTTGCGTTCACCCGTCCAGGGTGCGCAGCACCAGACCCGACGCCGGCTTCGGGCCGAACGACGTCGACTTTCGGGGCATCGTGACGCCCTGGCGGGCGAGGTCGCGTACGACGTCCTCGCGGACCGGGTGCATCAGGACGGCCGTACCGCCGTCGCGTTCCGCCTTCTTGACGGTGGCGGCGGTGTCGTGGATGTAGGCGATGCGGGTGGGGTCGTCCTCGGGGATGTGCCAGACGTGGGCGAGGAGTGCGGCGTGCAGGACGGTGGCGTCCAGGGTGCGCCAGGCCGCGGGGCGGTCGGTGGGGACCGTGCGGTCGAGGAGGGCCGGGTCGGGGTCGTCGACGAGGTGGAAGGCGCCGTCTCCGGCGAGGAGGTAGGCGTTGCCCGCGCAGGCCGCGTCGGCCAGCGCCGCCAGGGCCTCGGACAGCGGGACTTCGAGGCGGCGGACGCGGAAGTGGCCGTCGAGGGCGGCCAGGGCGTCCGGTACCGCCAGGTCGTGCAGGAGACGGTGGATGGCGCGGACGCGGAGGGGGTAGCGGGCCGTGTCGACGAGGAGGACCAGGCCGTAGTCCCACGGGCTGGGGGAGCCGTGCTCCGCGCGTAGACGTCGATAGGTCGCCCAGCGGTGATGGCCGTCGGCGATCAGGGCCTGGCGGAGCGTCAGGTCGGACTGGACGAGAGCCAGGTCGGCCGGGTCGGTGATCGACCACAGGCGGTGGCTGAAGCCGTCCTCGGTGGTGGTCGCGAAGAGCGGCGGGCGCTCGACCGTGCGCTCGATGACGGCGGTCGTGTCGTTCGCCGTGCCGTTGCCGCGGTAGGTCAGCAGCAGCGGCTCGAGGTTCGCGGAGGTGGCACGCATCAGAGCGGCTCTGTCGGCGACCACGTGCGGCATGACGTCCTCGTGCGGCAGGACGAGGCCCTCCGAGGGCTCCGTCACGCGCAGGGCGCCGATGACGCCGCGCTGCAGCATGCCCTCGCCGTCATGTTGTTCGTAGACGTACAGGCCGGGCTCGGGGTCGGCGGTCAGCACGCCTTCGGACAGCCAGCGGCGCAGGGTCGTCGCGGCCTGGTTGTTGCGGGCGTCCGCGGTCTCGGCCTGAGGGAGGATCAGCCGCACGATGTTGTACGGGTCCGCGTCCTGGAGCTGGTGCAGGCCGTCGGGGCGGACGACGACGTCGTACGGAGGCGATGTCACGGCGGCCAGGCTGCCGACCCGGTCGGGGTCGTAGCGAAGCCCTCGAAACGGGGTGAGTTCGAGGCCTCGGCGCGCCGTTGCTTCCTGGTGACCTGCTGTGTTCATCCCGGCATCGTACGGGTGTCGGTGGCATGGGGGATGATCTGAGGAAAGCCGTCGAACGAGGAGCGATGTGGAATGAGCCAGAGCGTCAGGAGGAGGCCGGAGGGCAGTGGCCAGGCTCTGAGCGAGGCGTACGACACGGCGCTGCTCGACCTCGACGGTGTGGTGTACGCCGGGGGCAACGCGATCGTGCATGCCGTGGAGTCGCTGGCCACGGCCCGTGCGGGCGGAATGCATCTTGCGTATGTCACGAACAACGCCCTGCGGACTCCGGACGTCGTGGCCGCGCATCTGACCGCGCTGGGGATACCCACGGGGGCGGACGACGTGATCACCTCGGCGCAGGCGGTCGCGCGGCTGATCAGTGAGCAGGTGCCGGCGGGCGCCCGGGTGCTGGTGATCGGCGGGGAGGGGCTGCGGGTGGCGCTGCGCGAGCGCGGGCTGGAGCCGGTGGAGTCGGCCGACGACGATCCGGCGGCCGTCGTGCAGGGGTACGGCGGGCCGGAGCTGGCGTGGGGGCGGTTCGCGGAGGCGTGCTACGCCATCGCGCGCGGGGTGCCGTGGTTCGCGTCCAACACCGACCTGACGATTCCGAGCGCGCGCGGGATCGCGCCGGGTAATGGCGCGGCCGTGGAGGTCGTGCGCATAGCCACCGGCGCCGAGCCTCAGGTGGCGGGCAAGCCGTTGCCCCCCATGCACCGGGAGACCATCCTGCGCACCGGCGCCGAGCGGCCGCTGGTCGTCGGGGACCGCCTGGACACGGACATCGAGGGCGCGTTCAACGGGGACGTCGACTCGCTGCTCGTGCTGACCGGGGTGACCGACGGCGCGCAGCTGCTTGCCGCGCCGCCGCAGCACCGGCCGACTTACGTCGACGCCGATCTGCGTGGTGTGCTCACCGGGCAGCCGGAGGTCGCCGAGGACGGAGACGGTTTCCGGTGCGGTGGCTGGACGGCGACCGCCCGGGCCGACCGGCTGGAACTCGTCGGTGACGGTGAGGCCTTGGACGGACTGCGGGCGCTGTGCGCGGCGGCCTGGACCGCGGCCGGGGACGGTTCGTGCGCGCTGGACGCGGGCAAGGAGCTGGCGCGGCTGGGGCTGTGACCTCGTAGGGAAGCGGCGTGGCCGGAGGTGTGACGCCGCGGGGAGGGATTGTGGCCGGGGTTGTGACGCCGTACGGCGGCATCGTGACCTTGTACGGCGGGATCGTGGCCGAATAGGAGGGTAGGCTAACCTAACTGGGTGTTGGTCGAGAGTCCTCCTGAACAGCGCGCGGAGTCCCCGTCCGCGCCACCAAACCGACGGGCGATACGTGCCGTTGGGCTGCTCGTCTCTCTCCTGATTCTGGTGGTCGTCGTTCTGGCGAGCATCGCGATCGGAGCGAAACAGCTGTCCCTGGGGGAGGTCTGGCACGGCCTGTTCGAGAGTTCCGGGACCTACGGCGACGTCGTGGTCGACGACCGGATCTCGCGCACCGTCCTCGGAGTGCTGGCCGGCGCCGCGCTCGGTCTCGCCGGGGCGGTGCTGCAGGCGCTCACCCGCAATCCGCTCGCCGATCCCGGGCTGCTCGGCATCAACGCGGGCGCGTCCGCCGCGGTCGTCACCGCCATCACGTTCTTCGGTGTCACCAGCCTCAGTGGCTACGTCTGGTTCGCCTTCCTCGGCGCGGCAGCGGTCGGGGCGATGGTGTGGTTCCTCGGCGGCAGCCGGGGTGCCACACCGGTGCGGCTCGCGCTCGCCGGTACGGCGATCAGCGCCGCACTCTACGGCTATCTCCAGGCCGTGATGATCATGGACAACGCGGCGCTGAACAAGATGCGCTTCTGGACGGTCGGTTCGCTGACCTCGGCGACGGACTCGACCATCAAGCAGGTGCTGCCGTTCCTCGTCGTCGGCGTGGTCCTCGCGCTGGCGCTCGCCCGGCCGCTCAACGCCATGGAGATGGGCGATGACACCGCCAAGGCTCTCGGCGCCAACCTGAACCGGACCCGGGTGCTGTCGATGCTCGCCGCGACCGTGCTGTGCGGCGCCGCGACCGCGGCCTGCGGGCCGATCGTGTTCGTCGGCCTGATGGTGCCGCATGTCGTGCGGTCCTTCACCGGCCCCGACCTGCGCTGGATCCTGCCGTATGCGGCCGTCCTGTCGCCCGTGCTGCTGCTCGGCGCCGATGTGCTCGGCCGGACCGTCACCCGGCCCGCCGAGCTCCAGGTCGGCATCGTCACCGCGATCCTCGGCGGACCGGTCTTCATCTTTCTCGTACGACGGCGGAGGACGGCCCAGCTGTGAGGACCGCAGTGAAGAGCGAAGCCAAGACCGCGGCGCCGGCGGCGAGTACCCGCGCCTCCCGCGCCAACCGTGCCGTGCGGACGCCGGGCGGGATCTCCGTCCGGCTGGACGTCCGGGCGCTGACCGCCGTCGTCCTGCTGCTGCTTGCCGCGCTCGCCGCGAGTGTCCTGCTGATCGGCACCGGCGACTTCCCGATCTCGGCGGGCGACGTGCTCAGGACGCTGGTCGGCGACGGCAACGCGGGGCAGGAGTTCATCGTCAACGAGCTGCGGCTGCCGAGGGTCCTGGTCGGGCTCCTGGTGGGTGCCGCACTGGGTCTCGGCGGGGCGCTGTTCCAGGCGCTGTCCCGCAACCCGCTGGGCAGCCCGGACATCCTCGGTCTCGGGCAGGGGGCCACGGCCGGGGCGCTCGTGATGATCGTGCTGTTCTCCGGGAACGCCGGCCAGGTCACCGTCGGCGCGCTGGTGGGCGGACTCGCGACCGGGCTCGCCATCTATCTGCTCGCCTGGAAGCGGGGCGTGCACGGTTACCGACTGGTCCTGGTCGGTATCGGCATGTCCGCGATCATGACGGCGGTCAACGGCTATCTGCTGACCAAGGCCGACCTCGTCGACGCGGCCCGCGCGGTCGTGTGGATGACCGGCTCCCTCAGCGGCCGTGACTGGGCCCAGGTCTGGCCGCTGCTCGCGCTGTGCGTCGTCCTCGTACCGCTCGTCCTCGCCAACGCGCGCGGGCTGCGAATGATGGAGATGGGCGACGACGTCTCGTACGCCCTGGGGGTGCGTGTCGAACGCGTACGGCTGCTGCTGATGCTGGCGGCCGTGCTGCTCACCGCGGCCGCCACCGCCGCCGCGGGCCCCGTGAGTTTCGTGGCGCTGACCGCGCCGCAGCTCGCCCGGCGCCTGACCCGCTCGCCCGGGCCGAACCTGCTGCCCTCGCTGTGCATGGGCGCCGCCCTCCTCGTCACCGCCGACTGGATCTCCCAGCGGGTCTTCGGCGCCGACCAGATGCCCGTGGGCGTGGTCACGGGCGTGCTCGGCGGCGTATACCTGCTCTGGCTGCTGGTTACCGAGCGCAAGGCGGGCCGGATATGAGGCCCGGCAGCAACGGCAACGAGAGCCTCAGCCACAAGAGCCTGAGCAACGACAGCCTCAGCAGCGGGGCGAGCAACGGGCTGAACGACCGAAGGAGCACTGTGAACCGCCTGTCCGCCGACAACGTCACCCTCGCCTACGACCAGCGGGTCATCGCCGAGCAACTGTCGGTGGAGATACCCGACAGCTCCTTCACCGTGATCGTCGGCCCGAACGCGTGCGGCAAGTCCACGCTGCTGCGGGCGCTGTCGCGGATGCTCAAGCCCAGCCAGGGCCGGGTCCTGCTGGACGGGTCGGTCATCCAGTCGATGCCGGCGAAGAAGGTCGCGCGCACGCTGGGGCTGCTGCCGCAGTCGTCGATCGCGCCGGACGGGATCACCGTCGCCGACCTGGTGGGCCGCGGCCGGTACCCGCACCAGGGGATCCTGCGCCAGTGGTCGACCGAGGACGAGCGGGTCGTACAGGAGTCGATGGAGCAGACCGGGATCGCCGAGCTCGCGGATCGCTATGTCGACGAACTGTCCGGCGGTCAGCGCCAGCGCGTGTGGATCGCGATGGCGCTCGCCCAGCAGACGCCGCTGCTGCTGCTCGACGAGCCGACGACCTACCTCGACATCCAGCACCAGATCGACGTCCTCGACCTGTGCGCCCAGCTGCACGAGGAGCAGGGGCGGACGCTGGTCGCCGTGCTGCACGACCTGAACCACGCGGCCCGGTACGCCACACACCTCATCGCCCTGCGCGGCGGGGAGATCATCGCCGAGGGCGCGCCGAACGACATCGTGACGGCCGAGCTGGTCGAGGACGTCTTCGGGCTGCGGTGCCAGGTCATCGACGACCCCGAGACGGGGACGCCGCTCGTGATTCCGGCGGCGCGCAAGGCGCGGGTCGGGGACAAGGCGGACGTCACGAAGGTGGCCGCCGCCGAAGCCTCCTGAGGTGACCTGGAGAGAGGTTTCTGAGGTGACCCGGAGAAGCGTCCTGAGGTGGCTTAGAGAAGCTTCCTGAGGACCAGCAGATCGCGCAGACCCGCGTGCAGCTTCACCCGGCCCGAGCCCCACGCCTTGGCGAAGTTCAGGTCGCCGTCGACCAGGGAGACCAGGTCGTCGCCGGTCATGCTCAGTCTGATCTGGGCCTTCTCGCGGGGCGGGCCCTGGAGCGTGTCGTGGACCTGGATGCGGCCGCCCGCCATGCGGCCGGCGAAGGTGACGTCCAGGTCGGTGATGTGGCAGCTCACCGAGCGGTCCAGGGCGGCGGCCGAGCGGACGTCCCCTTCGGCGCGCTGCATGTTGTCCGAGAGCTTTTCGAGTGCGGCGCGGCACTCCTCAGTCGTGGCCATCGCGATCGACGGTACCCCAGCGGTTCGGGGTAGCGTCTGGGCATGAGCGACACAGTTCCGCAGCCGGAGGTCCCGGAGGAGACCGAGGCCGAGGCCGGGCAGGTGACCGACCCCGGGCTCGCGGTCGAATCCGAGTACGACCCCGCCGCCCCAGCACCGCTGAACGTCCCGCGCACCGCCACCGGCCACGCCGACGTCGACGCGCAGTTGGAGCGGCTCGGTGATGCCGACCACCTCGCCACGGACGGGCACCTGGAGGTGTACGAGGATGTACACCGGGGGCTGCGCGACGCGCTCACCGCGCTCGACGCCCGCCCGGGACCTCCGGCGCCCCCGTCGCCGTATGGAAACAGGAGCTGAACCGAACGTGGCAGGAGTCGCACGCCGCCGTCTTGACGCGGAGCTGGTCCGCCGGAAGCTTGCGCGCTCGCGCGAGCACGCCAGCCAGCTGATCGCCGCCGGGCGGGTCACCGTCGGCAAGACCGTCGCGACCAAGCCGGCCACACAGGTGGAGACCGCGGCGGCGATCGTCGTCGTCGCCGACGGCAGCGAGCCCGAGTACGTGTCCCGGGGAGGGCACAAGCTCGCGGGCGCTCTGGAGGTCTTCGTACCCCAGGGGCTGGCGGTCGAGGGGCGGCGGGCGCTCGATGCCGGGGCGTCCACCGGCGGGTTCACCGATGTGCTGCTGAGGGCCGGGGCCGCCCGGGTGGTCGCCGTCGACGTCGGCTACGGACAACTCGCCTGGACTCTCCGAAGTGATGAACGCGTGACCGTCAAAGACCGTACGAACGTACGCGAGTTGACGCTCGAAGCGATCGATGGGGAACCAGTGGATCTTGTCGTGGGGGATCTGTCCTTCATCCCGCTCGGACTGGTGCTGCCCGCCCTGGTGCGGTGCGTGAAGCCGGACGCCGATCTGGTGATGATGGTCAAGCCACAGTTCGAGGTGGGGAAGGAGCGGCTGGGCAGCGGCGGGGTCGTCCGCAGTCCCGAGCTGCGGGCCGAGGCCGTGCGCGGCGTGGCAGAGAAGGCGTGGGAACTCGGGCTCGGGGTGAAGGGGGTCACGGCGAGTCCGTTGCCCGGACCCTCCGGGAATGTCGAGTACTTTCTGTGGCTGCGTACCGGGGCGCCCGCTCTGGACCCGGCCGACGTTGACCGTGCAGTTGCGGAGGGGCCGCGTTGACACAGAACCGAGCTCGTACTGTTTTTCTGCTCGCCCACACCGGGCGGCCCGCGGCCATTCGCAGCGCCGAGCTGGTGGTCAAGGGGCTGCTGCGGGAGGGCATCGGGGTGCGCGTCCTGGAGTACGAGGCCGCCGACCTGCCGCTGCCGGACGAGGTGGAGCTCGTCAAGGAGGCGACCGCGCAGTGCCTCGACGGGTGCGAGCTGCTGATAGTGCTGGGCGGCGACGGAACGCTGCTGCGGGGCGCCGAGTTCGCCCGTGCGTCCGGGGTGCCGATGCTGGGTGTGAACCTCGGGCGGGTCGGGTTCCTCGCGGAGGCCGAGCGCGATGATCTCGACAAGGTCGTCGACCGGGTCGTGACCAAGGCGTACGAGGTCGAGGAGCGGATGACCGTCGACGTCGTCGTGCATCAGAACGGCGACATCGTGCACACGGACTGGGCGCTGAACGAGGCGGCCGTGCAGAAGGCCGGCGCCGAGAAGCTGCTCGAGGTCGTGCTGGAGATCGACGGGCGGCCGGTGACGGGGTTCGGATGCGACGGGATCGTGCTCTCCACGCCGACCGGGTCCACGGCGTATGCCTTCTCGGCGGGCGGGCCTGTGGTGTGGCCCGAGGTCGAAGCGTTGCTGATGGTGCCGATCTCGGCGCACGCGCTGTTCGCCAAGCCGTTGGTGACGTCGCCGGATTCGGTGCTGGCGGTGGAGGTTCTGCCGCACATCCCGCCGGGGGTGCTGTGGTGTGACGGGCGACGGACTGTCGAGTTGCCGCCGGGAGCGCGGGTCGAGGTGCGGCGGGGGGCTGTGCCGGTGCGGCTCGCTCGGCTGCATCACGCCTCGTTCACGGATCGGTTGGTGGCGAAGTTCGCGTTGCCGGTTTCCGGGTGGCGGGGGGCGCCGCATTAGCCCATTCGCCGTGGTGTGCGTTGGGGGGCGTCGGCGGCTGCGGGCCCGTTGTGGCTGGTCGCGCAGTTCCCCCGCGCCCCTGAGGGAGTGACACTCGCCCGAGTGACAATGTGCGGTCGGTACGCATTCGTCACCTGGACCTTCACATGACTGGGACCGGGGGGCGTCGCATCCCCGGTACCTGACCTCGTAAGGTCGTGTCCGTGTTGGAGGAGATGCGGATACGGTCGCTCGGAGTCATCGACGACGCTGTCGTCGAACTGTCGCCGGGGTTCACAGCCGTCACCGGTGAAACGGGAGCGGGCAAGACCATGGTGGTCACCAGCCTCGGGCTGTTGCTCGGTGGGCGGGCGGACCCGGCGCTCGTGCGGATCGGGGCCGACAAGGCGGTCGTGGAGGGGCGGATCACCGTCGCCGCGGGCGCGTCGGCCTTCGTACGGGCCGAGGAGGCCGGGGCCGAGCTCGATGACGGGGCTCTGCTGATCAGCCGTACCGTTTCCGCCGAGGGGCGGTCACGGGCGCATGTGGGCGGGCGCAGCGTGCCCGTGGGGCTGCTCGCCGACCTCGCCGACGACCTGGTGGCGGTGCACGGGCAGACGGACCAGCAGGGGCTGCTGAAGCTGACCCGGCAGCGGCAGGCGCTCGACCGGTACGCCGGTGATGCCGTCGCCGTGCCGCTCGCCAAGTACGGCGAGGCGTACCGGCGGTTGCGGGCGGTCTCCGTCGAGCTCGACGAGATCACCACGCGCGCGCGTGAGCGGGCCCAGGAAGCCGACCTGCTGCGGTTCGGGCTCGACGAGATCGCCGGTGTCGAGCCGCGCGCCGGGGAGGACGTGGAGCTCGCGGAGGAGGCCGAGCGGCTCGGGCACGCGGAGGCGCTGTCGTCGGCCGCCACGGCCGGGCACGCCGCGCTGGCCGGCAACCCGGAGGACCCCGAGGGCATCGACGCGGCGACGCTCGTGGCGGGCGCGCAGCGGGCCCTGGACGCCGTGCGGTCGCACGATCCGGCGCTGGCCGCGCTGGCCGACCGGATCGGGGAGATCGGGATCCTGCTGGGCGATGTCGCCGGGGAGTTGGCGGGGTACGCCGACGACCTGGACGCCGATCCCCTGAGGCTCGCGGCCGTCGAGGAACGGCGGGCCGCGCTGACCGCGCTCACGCGGAAGTACGGCGAGGACGTCGCCGCCGTGCTCACCTGGGCCGAGGAGAGCAGCCGGCGGCTGACCGAGCTGGACAGCGACGACGAGCGCATCGACGAGCTGACCGCCGAGCGGGACGGGCTGCGGGCCGAGCTGGGCGGGCTGGCGCAGGCGTTGACCGATGCGCGGGCGGAGGCCGCCGAGCGGTTCGCCGCCGCCGTGACGGCGGAGCTGGCCTCGCTCGCGATGCCGCACGCGCGCGTGTCCTTCGACATCAGGCAGACCGAGGACCCGCAGGGCGTGGAGGTCGGTGGGCGCCCGGTCGCCTACGGGCCCTCGGGTGTGGACGAGGTCGAGCTGCTGCTCGCCCCGCACCCGGGAGCGCCGCCCCGGCCGATCGCCAAGGGCGCGTCCGGCGGTGAGCTGTCGCGTGTGATGCTCGCCGTCGAGGTCGTGTTCGCCGGGACCGATCCCGTGCCGACGTACCTCTTCGACGAGGTCGACGCCGGTGTCGGCGGCAAGGCGGCCGTGGAGATCGGCCGCAGGCTGGCCCGGCTGGCCAAGACCGCGCAGGTCGTCGTGGTGACCCACCTGCCGCAGGTCGCCGCCTTCGCCGACCGGCAACTGCTCGTCGAGAAGACCAACGACGGGTCGGTCACCCGCTCCGGCGTGAAGGTCCTGGAGGGCGAGGAGCGGATCCGGGAGCTGTCCCGGATGCTCGCCGGTCAGGAGGACTCGGAGACGGCCCGCGCGCACGCGGAGGAGTTGCTCGAGACGGCTCGGGCGGACAGGTAGCCCGGGCGGCGGCCCGTAGGGTGACCGGATGATCAAGCAAGCCGTCTCCTTCGGTCTGTCCGCCGCCCTCACCCGCGCCGCGGTAGCCGCCCTGCGCGCCAAGGCCCCCGGCGGCCGTGACCGCTGGGAGCGGAAGAACTACGCGGGCCGGACCGTGGAGTTGTACGCCGGGCCCGCCTGCGCCCTGGCGGCTGCGGTGGCCGTCGGGCGGGTCGCGCCGGCCGCCGGGGTCGCCGTGGCCGTGGCCGGAGCCTGCGGGGCGTACGACGACGTGGTGGGGGACGGTGACCCCCGGCGTGGGTTCCGGGCGCATCTCGCCGCGCTCCGGGACGGCGAAGTGACCAGCGGGGCCGTCAAGTTGTTCGGGGTCTCCGCCGCCGGGCTCGTCGCGGGGGCGGTTCTCAAGGAGCGGCCGCTGGACAAGCTGCTCGCGGGCGTGGTGATCGCGGGTGCCGCGCACTTCGTCAACCTCGTGGACGTGCGGCCGGGGCGGGCCGCCGCCGCGGTGCTCGCGCTCGGTGCGCCGGGGCTGTTGCGCCCGGGGCCCGGAGCCGAGTCGGCCGCCGGTGCCATGGGAGCCGCGGCGGCCGTACTGCCCGACGACCTCGGGGAGCGGGCGATGATCGGCGACACCGGGGCGCATGCGCTGGGCGCGGCCCTCGGGACGGCGGTCGTGGCCGGGAACGGGCGCGCCGGGCTGGTCGCGCACGCCGCTGCGGTCGTCGCCGCGGCGGTGTACGGCGACAAGGTGAGCGCGGTCGCCAGCAGGGCGGTCGGGTGACGCGCCGCAGGTCGGGGAGCGTGCCCCGCGCGCGCATGTTCGGCCACACCCCCCACCCCGCCTCACTCGTGCAGGTGACTCGGCCCGGCGCGTTGCCCCGCAGCTGAGCCGTCCACGCCCTGTCGCCGTTCCCGGAACGGCCGTACGTCCTGGCATCCTTGGCGTAAACACGTCGTACGCGTAGGGATTCTCGCGGTACACCCCCTCCGCGCGATCCTTCTGTACGTTCTTCGTGACCGCCCGACCCGAAGCAGGAGCCCCGGCCACGTGACCCCCGCGAGCAGCCACTCACCGCACGGCCAGTCGTCGCTGCGCACCGTGCAGGTGCTGGGCGGCGGCAACGCCGGCAGTAGCGCGCATGTGCGATCGCTGGCCTCGGGGCTGGTCGCACGGGGCGTGCGGGTCACCGTGTGCGCCCCTGTCGAGGCCGATCACCTCTACGACTTCACGGGCGCCGGCGCCGACCATGTGCATGTGCCGCGCAGCAGCGATCCGGCTTCCGTGGCCACACTGCGGGCCGCCTGCGTGGACGCCGACCTGGTGCACGCCCACGGGCTGCACGCGTCCTTCCGTGCCGTGCTCGCGCTGAGCGGGCGGCGTACCCCACTCGTCGTCACCTGGCACGACCGCGCTCACGCCGAGGGCGCCCGCGCCCATCTCCTGCGGCTGTTGGAGCGGCGGGTCGTCAAGGCCGCCTCCGTCGTGCTCGGGACCACCTCGGCGCTGGTGGACCGGGCCCGGCGGACCGGTGCCCGCGACGCGCGCCTCGCCGCCGTCGCGCTGCCCGCGCCGAGCCGTACCGTCGAGCACGACGACCCCGACCCGCTGCGTCCCAAGGTCCGGGCCGAACTCGGCGCCACCGGACGCCCGTTGCTGATCGCCGTCGGCTCGCTGGAGCGGCATCGCGGGTACGACGTGCTGCTGGACGCCTCGCGCGCGTGGCTGCGGCTCGACGCCGTGCCGTTGGTCGTGATCGCGGGGGAGGGGGCGCTGCGGGCCGATCTGCAGCGCCGGATCGAGGACGAGGGGCTGCCCGTGCGGCTCATCGGGCGGCGTGACGACGTCTCCGAGCTGCTCGCGGCGGCCGACGTGGCGCTTCTGCCGAGCAGTTGGGAGTCACGGTCGGTCCTCGCCCAGGCGGCCCTTCACGCGCGCGTGCCGCTCGTCGCCACCGACGTCGGCGGCGTGCCGGAACTCGTCGGCGACGCGGCCGAACTCGTCCCGTACGGCGACCCGGAGGCCCTCGCCGACGCCGTCGTACGGCTGCTCGGCGATCCCGAGCGGCAGGAGTTCCTCAGGAACCGGGGCGCGCGGCAGGCGGCCACCTGGCCGACCGAGGACGAGACCGTCGCCCAAGTGCTCAGCGTGTACGACGAGTTGACGCAGCCGCGGCCCATGATCTAGACGCCGGAAGCGTCCGTGGCCCACGTGCCGCCCTACCCCGCATGCCTGCGTGCCCGAAGCGCCAGGCTCAACGCCAGCACCGTCTGCGGGTCGTCGAGGTCCGTGCCGAGCAACTCGCCGATGCGGGCGAGGCGGTTGTAGAGCGTCTGCCGGTTGAGGTGCAGCTCGCGGGCCGTCTCCGCCTTGCGGCCCGCGTGCGCCAAGTACGTCTCCAGGGTGGGCAGCAGGGGCGGCTTGGAGCGGTTGTCGTGGTCGCGGAGCGGGCCGATCGCGCGGTCCACGAAAGCCGCGAGGTCCGGATGGTTGCGCAGCCGCCACAGCAGCAGGTCGATGTCCAGGCGCCGGGCGTCGTACCAGGGGCGGTCGGACAGGCCCTGCGCCGCGGTCGCCGTCTCCGCCGCGTGTCTGAGGCCCGCCGAGGCCGCCGCCCAGCTGCCGGCCACCCCGACGACCACGACCGGTGGCGGCGCCCCGGGGCGCTGGACCCCGGCCCGCTCCACACCCGCCCGCAGCGCCACCGCCACCCGGTCCGCGACCGCCGACCGTTCCGACTCCGAACGCAGGCCCAGCAGCAGCGGCACCCGCCCCTCCACCGGCCGCACGCCCAACAGCACCGGCGCCCCCACCGAGGCCAGCTCCTCCCCGACCGCGCGCGCCAGCACCGCCCAGCCCCCGCCCGGCGACAGCGCGTCCCCCAGCCGCATCACGACCGGCAGCAGCGGACTGTCACCCGGCTTGAAGCCCAGCACGCGCGCCTGTGCCGGGGCGTCCTCGGCGGCGATACGGCCCTCCGCGAGGTCGGTCAGGAAGTCGCCGCGCCCGCGCGCCGCCAGCTCCTCCTCCTGGCGCGCCTGCATCAGCACCACGGCCAGGCTGCCCGCGGCCCGCTCGGCGGCGATCCGGTGCACGGGCGCTAGCGGGCCCCGCACGGGGAGCAGCACGAGACGGGCCCGGACCGACCCCGTGCCCGGGCCGCCGCCCGGCACATCCACCAGCACCGACCCGCCCGGCGGCGGCGCGTCCTTGTGCTGGCTCCGCAGTCCCTCCCACACCTGCAACGGATCCGCGCCCTCGGGGCCCGCCCCGGCGGCGTACAGCAGTTGGCCGTCCGTCGTCTCCAGGAACACCGGGTTGCCGCTGAAGTCGGCCAGGATGCCCAGCACTTGGGGCACCCCGCCGCCGCCGAGCAGCGCCTCCGTGCACCGGCGGTGCACCTCCTCGGCCCGTTGCAGCAGCGCGTAGTGGCCGTTGACGATCTCGGTGTGGATCTCCTCGGTGACCGTCACGAAGGCCACCTCGCGATGGAGCTGGACGAGCGGCAGACCGGCCGTCCGTGCCGTGTCGACCAGCGCGGCGGGCAGCCGCGTGAAGCGCGTGCCCAGCTCGACGACCAGGGCCGCGATGCCCCGCTCCGCCAGGGTGCGCACGAACGCACGCTGGTCGGCAGGGCGCGTGCCGAGGCCGTAGCCCGTGGTCAGCAGCAGTTCGCCGCCCTTCAGCAGCGAGGCGATGTTGGGCACCTCGCCGGCGTGCACCCAGCGCACGGTCCGCCCCAGCCGGTCGCCGCCCGCGAGGACCTCCGGCAGCCCACTGCGCAGCCCGGGCAGCTCCAGTGCCCGCCGCACGGTGATCCCGGCGCTGTGGGTCCCGTAGCCGCTGTCCGTACCGCCCGTACCGCTGTCCATGTGCCGGACGCTACCCGTGCGCGGGCTTCCCTGACATCTCCGGAGCCGATCTTGCGTTGCGGCGCCGGAGCGGGGTAGCCGCGTCGGCATGGACTTCAGCGTGGTTGCCGTGGCACGGGAGGACGAGAGTCCGGTCGAGGAGCCGTTGCGGGTGGCCGTGGCCGCCGATCGGCTCGGGTATCGCGAGGTGTGGGCGGGGGAGGGGCCGACCTGGGACTCCTTCGTCCTCGCCACGGCCATCGGGCGGGCCACCGAGCGGGTCGCGCTGACGGCCGGTCCCGTGGCGGTGTCGGTGCGCGAGCCGTTCGGGATCGCGCGGGGCGCCGCCTCGGTCGCCGCCGTCACCGGGCGGCCGGTCGGGGTGGCGCTGGGGACGTCCAGCAAGCGGGTGGTCGAGGGCGTGCACGGGGTGCCGCGGGCACGGCCCGCCGCGGCGATGGAGGCCTCGGCGGCGGCCCTGCGTGTCTTCCTGCACGGCAGGCCCGGCGAACCGGTCGTCCCGGGCAGCGCCTTCCCGCGACGCCTCCGGCCGCCCGGTGGCCCGCTCACCGTGGCGGCGTTCGGGGACCGCGCGATCGCCACGGCGGCGGTCCACGCCGACCGGATGCTGCTCGACATTGTCTCGCCGGAACAGGTGCGGTCGCTGCGGGGGAGGCTCGAAGCGGCCGCCACGCGCGCGGGCCGTACGACGCCGCCCACGCTGGCCGCCTGGCTGCCCGCCGCCGTCGAGCCGGACCCGGACTCCCTGGCGCAGGTCCTGCGGAGCATCGCCGGGTATCTGACGGTGCCGGGCTACAGCGACATGTTCGAGGCGGCCGGCTTCGGGGAGGCGGTCGAGCTGGCCCGTACCGGGGCCGATCCCGGCACGCTGGTCCGGGCGCTGCCCGCCGCGGCGGCGGACATGGTCGGCCTGGTGGGCGACCTGGACGCCGTACGCGCGCGTGTCGCGGCGTACGCCGAAGCCGGACTGGACGAGATCGCGCTGGTGCCGGCGACGGCGGGCGACCCGGGCGGGGAGCGGACGCTGACGGCGTTCCAGCAGGTCGGCTGACGGCGCCCGGGCCGGCCGCGCTCAGGCCGGCCTGATGTTGTGGTTGAACCGGAAGACGTTGTCCGGGTCGTGGCGCCGCTTCAGCTCCGCCAGCCGCCGCGTGTTCTCGGCGCCCAGACCGGCCACCACGCGTTCCGCGCCCTCGTCGCCGATGAAGTTCAGATAGACCGCGCCGGTGCTCCACGGCTGCGCGTCGGCCCGCACGTCCCGGACCCACTGGACGCACCGCTCGTCGTCCGCCGGGTCCTCCCAGATCGCGAAGGGGTGCACAGCCCAGGCCGCGTCCCGGTAGGGCACGGGGTACTCGTGGGGGCCCGCGGCGATCGCCCCGCCCTGCGGGAACATCGCGTGGAGGGTCCCAGTGGGCGAGGGGACGGACTCGCCCCCGGCGCAGAACGCCTCCAGGTAGGCGTCGGGCGCGCCCGTCAGATACTCCGCCGACCAGTAGTTACGCATCCCCGGCGGATCGTCGAGCATGCACTGGACGTCGGCGTACGGCATCGCCCCGACGATCTCCGACTCGTGCGGCAGCGCCAGCAGGGGCTCGGCCAGCTTGCGCATCTCCTCCTCGGGCCCGGCGTACGTCAGCAGCGCACCGCACAGGAGCTTGCCGACCAGGTGCGGCGGCACGAACTCCTCGGGCGGGCCGGTGAGATACAGCATGGCGCCGCTCGCCTCGTCCGGAGCCACGGTGATCAGCTCGCGGTAGGTGCGGACGACCTCGGGACCGGCCTCCGGGAGGTACAGCACCAGCGCGAGGGAGAACGCGGGCAGCTCGTGGAGTTTCAGGGTGAGCGCGGTCGCGACGCCGAAGTTGCCGCCACCGCCGTGCAGAGCCCAGAACAATTCGGGGTTGTCGTCGGCGCTCGCGTGGATTCGCTCGCCCTCCGCGGTGACGAGTTCGACGCCGAGCAGGTTGTCGACGGCCAGTCCGCACCAGCGGTCCAGCCAGCCTGTGCCCCCGCCCAGGACGAAGCCGCCGACCCCGGTCGTGGACGCCCGGCCGCCGGTCGTCGCGAGGCCGAACACCTGCGTGGCGCGGTCCAGGTCGCTCATCGTCGCCCCGCCCGCGACCCGTACCGCCTCGGCCGCGGGGTCGACGGTGACCGCGCGCATATGGCGCAGGTCGATCACCAGGCCGTTGTCGTTCAGCGCCATGCCGGCGACGCTGTGCCCGCCGCCGCGCACCGCGATGTTGAGGTCCAGGTCCCGTGCGAACCGCACGGCCCGCGCGACGTCGTCCTCGTCCACGCACTGCGCGATCACCGCGGGCCGCCGGTCGATCATGGCGTTGAAGACGGCCCGGGCGTCGTCGTAGCCGAAGTCCCCCGGCGCGAACACATCACCGGCGAGATCCTCGCGCAACGCGGTGAGGGCCGCGCCCGCCTTCGAGAGGGAAGCCATGGCCGCCCCCTTCCGTTGCCGGGGCAGTCGCTAATTCCCAGCCTAGGCGGGCGCGTAACGGCAGTCCTGTTCAGCCGCCGTACGCCCCGGACGCCGTCAGCCGCAGCGCGGTGTCGATCAGCGGGACGTGGCTGAAGGCCTGCGGGAAGTTGCCGACCTGGCGCTGCAGGTGCGGGTCCCACTCCTCGGCCAGCAGACCGAGGTCGTTGCGCAGCGACAGCAGCTTCTCGAACAGCTTGCGGGCCTCGTCGACGCGGCCGATCATCGCCAGGTCGTCCGCCATCCAGAACGAGCAGGCGAGGAAGGCGCCCTCGTCACCGGGGAGGCCGTCGACGCCCTCGTCCTCGCCCTGCGTCGGGTAGCGCAGGATGAAGCCGTCCGAGGTCGACAGCTCGCGCTGGATCGCCTCGATGGTCCCGATGACGCGCTTGTCGTCCGGCGGCAGGAAGCCCATCTGCGGGATCAGCAGCAGGGAGGCGTCCAGCTCCTTCGAGCCGTACGACTGCGTGAACGTGTTGCGCTCCTTGTCGTAGCCCTTCTCGCACACGTCCCGGTGGATGTCGTCGCGCAGCTCGCGCCAGCGCTCCAGCGGGCCGTCCGCGTCGCCGGACTCGATGAGCTTGATGGTGCGGTCGACGGCGACCCAGGCCATCACCTTCGAGTGCACGAAGTGGCGGCGCGGGCCGCGCACCTCCCAGATGCCCTCGTCCGGCTCGTCCCAGTGGTCCTCCAGGTAGCGGATCAGCTTCAGCTGGAGCAGCGAGGCGTAGTCGTTGCGGGCCAGGCCCGTCATGTGGGCCAGGTGCAGGGCCTCGGTGACCTCGCCGTACACGTCCAGCTGGAGCTGGTGCGCGGCGCCGTTGCCGACCCGGACCGGCGCGGAGTTCTCGTAGCCGGGCAGCCAGTCCAGCTCGGCCTCGCCCAGCTCGCGCTCGCCCGCGATGCCGTACATGATCTGCAGGTTCTCCGGGTCGCCCGCGACCGCCCGCAGCAGCCACTCCCGCCACGCGCGGGCCTCCTCGCGGTAGCCGGTGCGCAGCAGCGAGGACAGCGTGATGGCCGCGTCGCGCAGCCAGGTGTAGCGGTAGTCCCAGTTGCGGACGCCGCCGATGTCCTCGGGCAGGGAGGTCGTCGGAGCGGCGACGATGCCGCCCGTGGGGGCGTACGTCAGCGCCTTCAGCGTGATCAGCGAGCGGACCACCGCCTCGCGGTACGGGCCGTGGTACGTACAGTGCTCGACCCACTCCCGCCAGAAGTCCTCGGTCGCCTCCAGCGACTGCTCCGGCTCCGGCAGCGCCGGCGGCTGCTTGTGCGAGGGCTCCCAGGAGATGGTGAACGCGATCCGCTCACCCGGGGCGACCGTGAAGTCCGAGTACGTCGTCAGCGACTTGCCGTACGTCTCGGCCTCCGTGTCGAACCACACGGAGTCCGGGCCGGCGACGGCCACCGTACGGCCCTCGTGCTTGTGCACCCACGGCACGACCCGGCCGTACGAGAAACGCATCCGCAGCGCCGAGCGCATCGGCACCCGGCCCGAGACGCCCTCCACGATCCGGATCAGCTGGGGCGCCCCGTCACGCGGGGGCATGAAATCGATCACCCGGACCGTGCCGCGCGGCGTGTCCCACTCGGACTCCAGGATCAGCGAGTCGCCGCGGTAGCTGCGCCGGGCCGCGGTGGGCGGTTCGGCGTCGGACGCGTGAGCCGGACCGAGCCGCCAGAAACCGTGTTCTTCGGTGCCCAGCAGGCCGGCGAAGATGGCATGCGAGTCGAAGCGGGGCAGGCACAGCCAGTCGACTGTGCCGTCCCGGCAGACCAGTGCTGCGGTCTGCATGTCTCCGATGAGTGCGTAGTCTTCGATGCGCCCGGCCACGTGCAACTCCAGTCGAACGGCCACGTCACCCCCTTCTCTGCCAAGGGGGCTCTCGCTTAGTGCGGTCAAGGGGTGGTTGTAATGCGTCGTCGAGCGGTGAAGCAAAGCAGCCGTCTGCGCCGTGAGGCAAAACGACAGTCGCTTCTCGACAATCTCTGCTCAACGAACTGACGAGCTCTCGTTGTTCCGGTGGTTACGGGCGAGGGGTGGTGCCGTGTTGCCGGCCGGGCTCGGCAGCGAATGTCCGAGCAGGATACGACGCACGTAGATGATCTGCGTGCCGCTCCGGACAACCCGGGTCGGCCGAACGGGTGAGCAACGGGTGAGAAACCGCGATACCTGTGCAGGTTCGTGGTGACTCGTGTGCGGAGCGTGGCCGGAAGCCATCGGTCTCGGTCGCTGATACCCTGGTAGCCCGTGGACCGGTGGGCGTCAGAGACCCCCGAACCGCACTTCAAGATCGCGACCACGGGAGCCCCCTCTTGGCCATGCCGCCCGCTGCTTTTCGACACAACGCAGCCACGACGACCAAGCACATCTTCGTCACCGGGGGTGTCGCCTCCTCGCTCGGCAAGGGCCTGACGGCCTCCAGCCTCGGCATGCTGCTGAAGGCACGGGGCCTGCGGGTGGTCATGCAGAAGCTGGACCCGTACCTCAATGTCGACCCTGGCACGATGAACCCCTTCCAGCACGGCGAGGTGTTCGTCACCAACGACGGCGCCGAGACCGACCTGGACATCGGCCACTACGAGCGGTTCCTCGACCGTGACCTGGACGGATCCGCGAACGTCACCACCGGCCAGGTGTACTCCACCGTGATCGCCAAGGAGCGGCGCGGCGAGTACCTCGGCGACACCGTGCAGGTCATCCCGCACATCACCAACGAGATCAAGCACCGCATCCGCCGCATGGCGACGGACGAGGTCGACGTCGTGATCACGGAGGTCGGCGGCACGGTCGGCGACATCGAGTCGCTGCCGTTCCTGGAGACCGTCCGCCAGGTCCGTCACGAGGTCGGTCGTGACAACGTCTTCGTCGTCCACATCTCGCTCCTGCCGTACATCGGCCCCTCGGGGGAGCTGAAGACGAAGCCGACCCAGCACTCGGTTGCGGCTCTGCGGAACATCGGTATCCAGCCAGACGCGATCGTGCTGCGCTGCGACCGTGAGGTACCGACCGCGATCAAGCGCAAGATCTCGCTGATGTGCGACGTCGACGAGGCGGCCGTGGTGGCCTGCCCCGACGCCCGCTCCATCTACGACATTCCGAAGACCGTGCACGGCGAGGGCCTGGACGCCTATGTAGTCCGAAAGCTGGACCTGCCGTTCCGTGACGTGGACTGGACGACCTGGGACGACCTGCTCGACCGCGTCCACAACCCCGACCACGAGATCACCCTCGCGCTGGTCGGCAAGTACATCGACCTGCCCGACGCCTACCTGTCGGTGACCGAGGCGCTGCGTGCCGGCGGCTTCGCCAACAAGGCCCGCGTGAAGATCAAGTGGGTCACGTCCGACGACTGCAAGACCCCGGCCGGCGCCAAGCAGCAGCTCGCCGACGTGGACGCCATCTGCATCCCCGGCGGCTTCGGCGACCGCGGCGTGCTCGGCAAGGTCGGCGCCATCAAGTACGCCCGCGAGAACAAGATCCCGCTGCTCGGCCTGTGCCTGGGCCTGCAGTGCATCGTGGTCGAGGCGGCCCGCAACCTCGCCGACATCGGCGACGCCAACTCCACCGAGTTCGACCCGGCCACCTCCCACCCCGTCATCTCGACGATGGCCGAGCAGCTCGACATCGTCGCCGGTGAGGGCGACATGGGCGGCACCATGCGCCTCGGCATGTACCCGGCCAAGCTGGCCGAGGGCTCGATCGTGCGCGAGGTGTACGACGGCAAGGAGTACGTCGAGGAGCGGCACCGTCACCGGTACGAGGTGAACAACGCCTACCGGGCGGAGCTGGAGAAGAAGGCGGGCATCCTGTTCTCCGGCACGTCGCCCGACGGCAAGCTCGTCGAGTACGTGGAGTACCCGCGCGAGGTCCACCCTTACCTGGTGGCCACGCAGGCCCACCCGGAGCTGCGCTCGCGACCGACGCGCCCGCACCCGCTGTTCGCCGGGCTCGTCAAGGCCGCTGTCGAGCGTAAGAATTCGAAGTAACACACCAGTTGTACGGTGGCCGGGGTGCAAACCTTCAAAGGTGCGCACCCCGGTTTTCTTTGGCGGGTTCTTTTTGAAAGCGTGTGGAAAGGCAAGGGCATGACGATCAAGGACACCCCGCAGGAGTGGGAGATCCGGGCGACGGACACCCCCTTCGTGGGCAACAAGACCTCCGTCCGCACGGACGACGTGGTCATGCCCGACGGCTCGGTCGTCCGCCGCGACTACCAGGTCCACCCGGGCTCCGTGGCCGTCCTCGCCCTGGACACCGAGGACCGTGTCCTGCTCATCAAGCAGTACCGCCACCCGGTGCGGCAGAAGCTCTGGGAGATCCCGGCCGGCCTGCTCGACATCCCCGGCGAGAACCCGCTGCACGCCGCCCAGCGCGAGCTGTACGAGGAGGCCCACGTCAAGGCCGGGGACTGGCGGGTGCTGACCGACGTCTACACCACCCCCGGCGGCTGCGACGAGGCCGTACGGATCTTCCTCGCCCGTGATCTGTCCGAGGCCGAGGGCGAGCGCTTCGAGGTGGAGGACGAGGAGGCCGACATGGAGCACGCGCGCGTGCCGGTCGACGAGCTGGTCCGGGGCGTGCTCGCGGGCGAGGTGCACAACAACTGCCTCGTCGTGGGCGTGCTGTCGCTGGTCGCCGCGCGTAACGGCGACGGGCTCGACGCGCTGCGCCCGGCGGAGGCGCCCTGGCCGGCGCGCCCCTTCGAGTCCTGAACCAACAGGACTGCGCGTCCCGAACGAAAACCGCCCCGCCATCGGTGTGAAGATCTGCTGATCCGATCGAGGGACGTCCTCGCCGTGCCCGCCACGCTCCGCCCGGAACGTAGCAGAGCGTGAACTAGGCTCTGATTACGCCCGAACCGGAGTCCCGGCGGGCTTGCGCGTGCGTGGGACGGGAGTGTGGCCCGTGACGGATCAGGTCGTGGACACAGGCGGCGTGCAGGCGTTGCCGCAGGCTTCCGCCGGGCGCCAATTCCTGGGCCGTACACGCGAGTTGAAGGAACTCCTCGCCGACATCGAGCGGGCGGGCCTCGACACCCTCTCCGGCCGCAAGGCACCACGCGCGCGCGTCCTGCTCATCGCGGGCCGCCCCGGCTCGGGACGTACGGCGCTCGCCGAGGAGCTCGTACGGCAGGTGGCGGACCGTTACGGCGACGGCGTGCTGCGGGCCCGCCTGAGCGAGCCCGACGGCACTCCCGTCCCCGTCGAGCGCACCGCCCGCGAGCTGCTCACCGCCCTGGACCGGCCGGCACCGGCCGGCGCCGCCGAGGACGACCTCACGGCGGTGCTCCGCGAGTCCCTGGCCGACCGCCGGGTCCTGCTGCTGCTCGACGACGCGGCCCGTGCCGAGCAGGTCGACGCCCTGCTGCCGGACACCCCGGAGTGTCTGGCCGTCGCGGTTTCCGGCGGCCCGCTGACCGGGATCTCGGACGTACGGCCCTGCACGCTCGGCGGCCTCGACACCAAGTCGGCCGTGGAACTGCTGTCCCGGCACGCCGGCTCGGTGCGCATCACGGTCGACCCGCGGGCCGCCGAGGACCTGGTGGAGGTGTGCCAGGGCCAGCCGGCCGCCCTGATGCTGGCCGGCGGCTGGCTCGCGGCCCGGCCCAAGGCGGCCGTCGCCGACCTCGCCAAGCAGCTGCACGCCGAGGGCGAGGACGGCACACCGCTCGGCAGGGTCTTCCGGCTCGCCTACGCGGGGCTGCCGACCCCGGCCGCCCGGATACTGCGGCTGCTCTCGCTGGCCCCCGGCGGCCTCGTCGACCCGCACACCGCCTCCGCGCTCGCCGGCTCCTCGGTGGACGGGGCCCGCGCCACCCTGGACGACCTCGTCGCCCTCGGCCTGCTGCAGACCGTCGACTCGCCGCTGCCGCAGTACGAGGTCCCGGCCTGTCTGCACCGGCTTCTGCGGGCCCTCACCGAGACCCAGGACCGCCCCGCCGAGCTGCAGCTCGCCCGCGCCCGGATGCTGGAGCGGACCGTACGGCTGCTGCAGTCCTGCCGCGCGATCACCGAGACCGACAACCCCGAGACCCGGCAGAAGCTCCTCGGCATGCCGCGCGCCCTGCGCTTCCCCAACCCCCGGGCAGCCGCCGAGTGGCTCGGTATCCGCAGACCCGCCCTGCTGGCCGCGGCCCGGGCCGCGGTCGCCGACGGGGAGCTGGACACGCTCGCAAGGCGCCTGATGTCCCAGCTGGTCAGGGCGATGGCCGCCCACTTCGGCGCCCAGGCGGCCGCCGGTGACCTGTACGACATCCACGGCCTGGTCCTCGACGTGGCCGAGCGCCGGCAGCTGCCCCGCGAGAAGGCCGCGGCCCTGCTGAACCTCGGCGATCTCGACGCCCGGACGGGACGTACCCGGGAGGCGCTGGTGCGGTTCCGGGCCGCGCTGGACGCCGGGTGGGAAGCAAATGACCCGTATGCGACCGGCCGCGCGATGGAATCCGTAGGCGGCGCCCATCTGGAGCTCGGGGACTACGACCGGGCCGCGGACTGGTTCGGCCGCGCGCTGGCCGAGCGGCTGGCCCGCGGCGAGCGGGCGGACGCCGCCCGGCTGTACGGCCGTATCGCCGAGGCGCACACCTACGCGGGACGGTACGGCGACGCGCTGCGCAACTGGCGGTCGGCGGTCACCGGGCACCGCAAGAACGGCGATGTCGCCGGTCATGCCAGGGCGTTGAGCGAGCTGGCGCGGGTCCAGGAGTACGCCGGCCGTCCCGAGGAATCGCTGCGTACCTGCCAGGAGGCGGTGGAGTGGGCGCGGCGTGCCGAGGACGTACGGCTGCAGGGCGCACTGCATCTGCGGCTCGCCGACACGCTGGAGCACCTCGGCGATCCCGCGGCGGCGCAGCTGCACCGAGGCGCCGCCGAGCGGATGCTGGGAGAGGAGCCTGAGGACTCCGATGCGGCCGCGTCTGAGCCCGTACAAGAGGGTTTCGAGCCGGAACAGGGACCTAACGCCTGCGAAATCCGTAGTACATCCGCAGAAGATTGATGCAATGAAAGGCTAGACAGCGAGAACACCTTCATTAGACTGGCTCTGCCGCACCTTCTTCGCGGTGTCTCCCGGTGTGCCCCCGCATGCCTGGGTATGTCTTGTAATGCCCCACACCCTCTGAGCCAAGGACCGTGATCGACGTGAAGGTCGGCATCCCCCGCGAGGTCAAGAACAACGAGTTCCGGGTGGCCATCACCCCCGCAGGCGTGCACGAGCTGGTGCGCCACGGCCACCAGGTCGTCATCGAGCAGGGCGCCGGTGTCGGCTCGTCGATCCCGGACAGCGAGTACGTCTCCGCCGGCGCCCAGATCCTCCCGACCGCCGACGAGGTGTGGGCCGCCGCCGACCTGCTGCTGAAGGTCAAGGAGCCCATCGCCGAGGAGTACCACCGCCTCCGCAAGGACCAGACGCTCTTCACCTACCTGCACCTGGCCGCCTCCAAGGAGTGCACGGACGCGCTCATCGAGTCCGGCACCACCGCGATCGCCTACGAGACGGTCGAGCTGCCCACCCGGGCCCTGCCGCTGCTCGCCCCCATGTCCGAGGTCGCGGGCCGCCTCGCCCCGCAGGTCGGCGCCTACCACCTGATGGCCGCGAACGGCGGCCGCGGTGTCCTGCCCGGCGGTGTCCCCGGCGTGCTGGCTGGCCGGGCCGTCGTCATCGGCGGCGGTGTCTCCGGCTGGAACGCCGCGCAGATCGCCATCGGCATGGGCTTCCACGTGACCCTGCTCGACAAGGACATCAACAAGCTCAAGGAGGCGGACAAGGTCTTCGGCACGAAGATCCAGACCGTCGTCTCCAACGCCTTCGAGCTGGAGAAGGCCTGCCTCGAGGCCGACCTCGTCATCGGTGCCGTCCTCATCCCGGGCGCCAAGGCCCCGAAGCTCGTCACCAACGAGCTGGTGTCCCGGATGAAGCCCGGAAGTGTTCTTGTCGACATCGCGATCGACCAGGGCGGCTGCTTCGAGGACTCGCGTCCCACCACGCACGCCGAGCCGACCTTCCCGGTCCACAACTCGGTCTTCTACTGCGTCGCCAACATGCCCGGTGCGGTGCCCAACACCTCCACCTACGCGCTGACCAACGCCACGCTGCCGTACATCATCGAACTGGCCAACCACGGCTGGGTCGAGGCGCTGCGCCGTGACCCCGCGCTGGCCAGGGGCCTCAACACGCATGACGGCAAGGTGGTTTACCGGCAGGTCGCGGAGGCGCACGGCCTGGAGCACGTGGAGCTCGCCTCGCTGCTCGGCTGAGCCGATCGGCTAAGTCACTTTCTGGTAAAGGCGATACGTCAACACAGGTCGTCAACCGCACGCACCCGGCCGGACCTTGCCCGAAAAGGTCCGGCCGGATGTGTGTATGGTCACTTTGCGACTCTCGGTCAACTCGCCTCGAACGCAACCCTTCGACCGATTCGCACACCCGTGAAACCTGCTGTGCGACGGCCGTACGCCCTTGACAGAGGGATGTTTCATTGTCGACACATCTGCTCGGTCCGGCGGATTGTGTTGCTGCGGACCACCGACACGCCATAGAGTCGCCAACCGTCAGCATGGTGCAACGCTGACCTGTCTAGAAGTTTCCTGGTCACCAAGGAGGTAAGACGACTTGTGAATGAGTCGACATTTTCTCCCGGGGGTGGTCAACCAGGAATGCCGGTACGGGACCAGGGTCCCGCGGGATTCGAGGCTGTCGGCTCCGTTGCGGTGCGCACCTTCGCAGCCCATCAGGGTCACCGGAGCACAGGGGTGACTCAGACAGCACACCAGAGCATGGATGGCCATCACGTGAACGCCATGGCCGGCGACGGAAGTGGCGCGCCCCACAACCAACTCGCCGCCTACGACGAACTGCCCGACGGGCACTTCTACGACCCCGACGCGGAGTACGAGCCAGACCCCGAGTACGCGGCCACGCTCGCGCCCGACGCTGCCCGGCAGCGCCGCGAGCGCGTCGGCCCGACCGGGCGTCCGCTGCCGTACTTCCCGATCCCGGGTCCGCTGACCGACCACGGCCCCGCGAAGATCATCGCGATGTGCAACCAGAAGGGCGGCGTCGGCAAGACGACGTCGACCATCAACCTGGGTGCCGCGCTCGCGGAATACGGACGCCGGGTCCTGCTCGTCGACTTCGACCCTCAGGGCGCGCTCTCGGTCGGCCTCGGCGTCAATCCGATGGAGCTCGACCTCACGGTCTACAACCTGCTCATGGAGCGGGGCATGTCGGCCGACGAGGTGCTCCTGAAGACAGCGGTCCCGAACATGGACCTGCTCCCGAGCAACATCGACCTGTCGGCCGCCGAGGTCCAGCTGGTGAGCGAGGTCGCGCGCGAGTCCACACTCCAGCGCGCCCTCAAGCCGCTGCTGCCGGACTACGACTTCATCGTGATCGACTGCCAGCCCTCGCTGGGCCTGCTCACGGTGAACGCGCTGACAGCGGCCCACAAGGTGATCGTGCCCCTGGAGTGCGAGTTCTTCGCCCTGCGCGGCGTCGCACTGCTGACGGAGACCATCGAGAAGGTCCAGGAGCGGCTCAACCCGGAGCTGGAGCTCGACGGGATCCTGGCCACGATGTACGACTCGCGCACGGTCCACAGCCGCGAGGTCCTGGCCCGGGTGGTCGAGGCGTTCGACGACCACGTGTACCACACGGTCATCGGGCGCACGGTCCGCTTCCCGGAGACCACGGTCGCCGGTGAGCCGATCACCACGTACGCCTCCAACTCCGTCGGCGCCGCCGCCTATCGTCAGCTCGCCAGGGAGGTGCTCGCCCGGTGTCACGCCGAGTGAGTCTGCCGGGGGCCGACGAACTGTTCCGTACGACAGGGGGTATGGCGCTCCAGCCGTCCACTCCCCGGCGCCCGGCCAACGGCGAGGCCCGGGTGCCGGCTCCCGCGGGGGAGAGCGACAACGCCGCCGCTGAGGACGCGCCGCAGTCGGTGCCCGCGCAGGGCGGCGACGGTGACGGCGCGGAGCATGTGGCGGCCGACGCCGAGTCCGTGGACGCCGGTGAATCGCGCAGCCGGGCCGCCGCCGCGGAGCGCTCCGCTCGGCATCAGGGGGCGCAGGAAGGTTCTGCCGGGGCGTCCGCGAACTCCGTCGGCGGCTCTGCCTCGTCCGGTGCGGCTGCTTCTGCCGCCGCCTCCGCCTCCGCCGCGCCGCGCAAGCGGGGACGGCAGGCATCGCGCCGGCCCAGTGGCCGTGAGCGGCACGACGAGAAGATCACCGTGTACGTCTCCGCCGAGGAGCTCATGGATCTGGAGCACGCGCGTCTGGTGCTCCGCGGTGAGCACGGGCTGGCCGTCGACCGCGGGCGGATCGTCCGCGAGGCGGTGGCCGTGGTGCTCGCGGATCTGGAGAGCCGGGGAGACGCCAGCATCCTGGTACGACGGCTTCGCGGGCGGTAGCGGTAGCCTGCGGGGGCTATGACCTCGAACGACGTTCCCGCCCCCGGCGCCGGTGCCTCCGGCGGGCGGCGGCGTGCGCTGGGGCGGGGACCGGGCGCGGCACCTGTGGCTCCGCCCGTTGAGCCGGTACCGCTGCCTCCCGGGGAGACGGTGCCTGTTCCGCCTCGGGCGGAGAGCGAGTCCCCGCCCGAGGTTGAGACTGCGGATCCCACCGGTGGGCACGACGGCGGCGGCGATGACCACGTGCCGGCCACTGCCGAACCCGCGCCCGCGGAAGCGGCCTCCGACCCCCGAGAACCCGACGACGGTGTCTTCAAGGTCCGCCTCTCCAACTTCGAGGGCCCCTTCGACCTCCTCCTCCAGCTGATCTCCAAGCACAAGCTCGATGTCACCGAAGTGGCGTTGTCCAAGGTGACCGACGAGTTCATGGGGCACATCAAGGCGATGGGGCCCGACTGGGATCTCGACGAGACGACCGAGTTCCTTGTCGTCGCGGCGACTTTGCTCGACCTCAAGGCGGCGCGGCTGCTGCCCGCCGCCGAGGTGGAGGACGAGGCAGATCTCGCGCTGCTGGAAGCCAGGGACCTGCTGTTCGCGCGGCTGCTGCAGTACCGGGCGTACAAGCAGATCGCCGACATCTTCAGCCGGCGGCTGGACGACGAGGCCCGGCGCTATCCGCGGACCGTCGGGCTGGAGCCGCATCACGCCGAGCTGTTGCCCGAGGTCGTCATCAGCATCGGGGCGGAAGGATTCGCCAGACTCGCGGTCAAGGCGATGCAGCCCAAGCCCAAGCCGCAGGTGTACGTCGATCACATCCACGCGCCGCTCGTCAGCGTGCAGGAGCAGGCCGGGATCGTCGTCGCGCGGCTGAAGGAGTGCGGCGAGGCCAGCTTCCGTTCCCTGGTCGAGGACACCGACGACACCCTCACCGTCGTAGCGCGATTCCTGGCTCTGCTGGAGCTCTATCGCGAGAAGGCCGTCGCCCTCGACCAGGAGATCGCTCTCGGTGAGCTCATCGTGCGGTGGACCGGTGGGGAGGGGGACGAGGCGCCCCTGGTGACCGACGAGTTCGACCGCCCGCCCGAGCTGCCCAAGGAGGAGAAGAAGGCGTGAGTGAGGAGACCACCGAGCTTCCGGCCGGACTGCGCGGCGTCGCGGACCTCGACCTGAAGCCCGCCCTGGAGGCGATGCTCATGGTCGTGGACGAGCCCGCGACCGAGGAGCGCCTCGCGAAGCTCCTGGAGCGGCCCCGCCGGCAGATCGCCGACGCCCTGCGGGAGCTGGCCGACGAGTACGCCGTCCAGAAGCGAGGCTTCGAGCTGCGGTTCGTGGCCGGCGGCTGGCGTTTCTACACCCGCGCCGAGTACGCGGCCGCCGTCGAACGGCTCGTGCTCGACGGCCAGACGGCCCGGCTCACGCAGGCCGCCCTGGAGACGCTCGCGGTCGTCGCGTACCGCCAGCCGGTCAGCCGTAGCCGGGTCTCGGCCGTGCGCGGAGTGAACTGTGACGGTGTGATGCGCACCCTCCTGCAGCGCGGGCTGGTCGAGGAGGCGGGCACGGAACCCGAAACAGGTGCGATCCTGTACAGGACGACGAACTACTTCCTGGAGCGGATGGGCCTGCGCGGTCTGGACGAGCTCCCGGAGCTCGCGCCCTTCCTCCCGGAGGCGGAGGCGATCGAGGCCGAGACCCAGGAAGGCGTTCCGTCGTTCGACCCGGACGCTCCCGATGACGGTCCGGGCGTCCCGGCACCCCGGGGCACCGACGACGTAGACGACCAGACGGAACTTTGATGCGAAGCAGCAGCGGCAGGAACAGCAGCGGAAACAACGGCGGGAGCCGTGGTGGCAACAGCGGCGGCCGCGGCGGAAGCAGCGGCGGCCGCGGTAACCACCGCGGCGCCGGTAACAACCGCGACGACAAGCAGGGCGGCCGGCCGAAGAAGCCGCGCCCGGAGGAGCGGCGCTACGACGTGGGCCCCGGCGCCTCCCCGGACGGCCCGAAGTCAGGGCGGGGCGCCTCGGCGCGCGGCGGCGCCAAGGGCGGCCCCAGGCAGGGCCAGGGCACCGGGCGCGGGCGTACGGCTCCTGCGAGTTCCCGCGAGTACGACGCGCGGGCCGAGGAGCGCAACCGCGAGCGCTACGCCGGCAAGAAGGACGTCAAGCTGCCCAAGACCTTCCCGGGCGCCGAGCAGGAGGGCGAGCGGCTGCAGAAGGTCCTCGCGCGCGCGGGCTACGGCTCGCGGCGGGCCTGCGAGGAGCTGATCGAGCAGGCCCGGGTCGAGGTCAACGGCGAGATCGTCCTCGAGCAGGGCAAGCGCGTCGACACGGAGAAGGACGAGGTCAAGGTCGACGGCCTGACGGTCGCGACGCAGTCGTACCAGTTCTTCTCGCTGAACAAGCCCGCCGGTGTCGTCTCGACGATGGAGGACAACGAGGGGCGGCAGTGCCTCGGTGACTACGTCACCAACCGGGAGACGCGGCTCTTCCACGTCGGGCGGCTCGACACCGAGACCGAGGGCGTCATCCTGCTCACCAACCACGGCGAGCTGGCCCACCGGCTGACCCACCCCAGGTACGGCGTGAAGAAGGTCTATCTCGCGCACATCGTGGGCCCGATCCCGCGTGACCTGGGCAAGCAGCTCAAGGACGGCATCCAGCTGGAGGACGGGTACGCACGCGCGGACCACTTCCGGGTCGTCGAGCAGACCGGCAAGAACTACCTGGTCGAGGTCACCCTGCACGAGGGCCGCAAGCACATCGTGCGCCGGATGCTCGCCGAGGCGGGCTTCCCGGTCGACAAGCTCGTGCGCGTCGCCTTCGGCCCGATCACGCTCGGCGACCAGAAGTCGGGCTGGCTGCGGCGGCTGTCGAACACCGAGGTCGGCATGCTGATGAAGGAAGTCGATCTGTAGGCCGGACCTCGGTCCCACGCGCGCGAATCGGCCGGTTCCGGATGTGCTCCGGGGCCGGCCGATTCGTTTTCACCGCTCCGCCGGTCTGTATGGGTGACGGAGGGAGCGGGGATGAGGACGACCACTGCGGACCGTGACGACTTGGTCCGGCTGACCGACCGGTACCGGCGGGAGCTGATCGCCGGCAACACGTGTGTGACGGCGCTGGAGGGCCGTGCGTGCCGTCCGCTGCTTGCGGGGCTCGGCGGGCCCGCCGAGGTGTCTGAGGAGCCACTGAGGGCCCCTGTGACGGACTTTCCGCGGAGCCGGTCGCTGCCCGACGCGCTCGACCGCTCCGGGCTGCCCGAGGAGCCGTCATGAATTCCGGGGAACTGCTGGAGCGCTCGCTCGCCTATGCACTGGGCAGCGTCGCCGGGGCCGAGTCCGCGAGCCTGACGCAGGGGACGCCGTGCGCCGAGTGGGACCTCGGGGAGCTGCTCGGGCATCTCGACGACTCGCTGGACGCGCTGTACGAGGGCCTGACCGGCGGCCGGATCGGGCTGCTCCCGCGTGCCGACCGGGCCTGCGGCTTCCGCACGCGCGCGTGCGCGGTGCTCGGCGCCTGGTCGGCCGGGCCCACCGAGGAGCGTGTCCTCGTCGGTGAACGGCCGCTGGACGTGCGGGTGATGGCCGCGGTGGGCGCCGTCGAGATCGCCGTGCACGGGTGGGACGTCGCCCAGGCCTGCGGCCGGCCCCGGCCCATCCCGCTCCCGCTCGCGGCCGAGCTGCTCGGCATCGCCCGGTGTGTGGTCGCGGAGGAGGACCGGGGTGTGCGGTTCGGCGTGCCGGTCGAGGTGCCGCCCCGCGCGCGTGCCGACGTCCGGCTGCTGGCCTTCCTGGGCCGCCGCGATTCCGTTCCGGACTGATCCCGGTCTGCCGTCGGGTACGGCTGCCGCGTCGTCCCGCTGATCGTCCTCCGCCATTGCCGGGTCAGGCATTGCGGCACTCACCCCACCCCCTTTATAGTCGTACTGACCATTAAGGGGGTGGGGTCGCATGGACTACGACAAGTACGCCCACGAACCTTTCGCCGTCACCGCCGACCTGGCCGTCCTCACCATCCGCGACGGCGCCCTGCACGTCCTGCTGGTCGAGCGCGGGCAGGAGCCGTACCAGGGCCACTGGGCGCTCCCCGGCGGGTTCGTGCAGCCGGACGAGCCGGCAGAGACCGCCGCCCGGCGTGAACTCGCCGAGGAGACCGGCCTGTCGGACGTCTCCGGACTGCATCTGGAGCAACTGCGGACCTACAGCGAACCCGACCGCGACCCCCGGATGCGGGTCGTGACGGTGGCCTTCACCGCCCTGTTGCCCCACCCGCCCGAACCGCACGGCGGCAGCGACGCCGCGCAGGCGCGCTGGGTGCCGTACGACTCGGCGGGTCCGCTCGCCTTCGACCACGACCGGATCCTGGCCGACGCCCATGAACGCGTCGGCGCCAAGCTCGAGTACGCCGGCCTCGCCACCGCCTTCTGCCCACCCGAGTTCACGCTCGGCGAGCTGCAACAGGTCTACGAGACGGTGTGGGGCACCGCCCTCGACCGGCCCAACTTCCGCCGCAAGGTGCTCGCCACGCCGGGCTTCGTCGAACCCGTGCCCGGCGCGGCCCGGCTCACCGGCGGTCGCGGCAAGCCGGCCGCGCTGTACCGCGCGGGCAGCGCCGCCACCCTCCACCCGCCCCTGCTGCGGCCCACCCCGGAAGGACGCCCCGCATGACCACGACCACCGTCCGCAAGCGCGCCGCCACCGGCGCCCTGCTCGGCCTCGCCCTCGGGGACGCGCTCGGCTTCCCGACCGAGTTCAACGACGTGCCGTCGATCCTCGCCAAGTGCGGGCCGTGGCGCGAGATGGACCTGCCGACGCCGGCCGTCGTCACCGACGACACCCAGATGACCCTGGCGCTGGGGAAGGGGCTGCGGACGGCGATGGATCTGGGCGTACTCGGGCCCGCGGCCATGGTGGAGCCGGTTCGCGCGGAGTTCGTCGCGTGGAATCGCTCACCGGAGAACAACCGCGCTCCCGGCAACACCTGCCTCAGGGCCTGTGACCTGCTGGAGCGCACCGACATGCCGTGGCAGGACGCCAGCCAGATCGGCTCCAAGGGCTGCGGCGCCAACATGCGCGTCGCGCCGCTCGGGCTCGTCCCCGGCCTCAGCGACGAACAGCGCGCGGGCGCCGCCCAGTTGCAGTCCGCCCTCACCCACGGGCACCCGACGGCCCTCGCCGCCTCCGACCTGACCGCGCACGCCGTACGACTGCTCGCCCAGGGCGCCGAGCCGACCGGACTGGTCGGGCTGCTGCGGTCGTACGCCTACGAGAACCGCACCCGCTACCACGAGCGCTGGCTCGGCGACCTGTGGACCCGCAGCCAGGACCCCACCGCCGAGCACTTCATCACGCGAGGCTGGGACGAGTGCCTGGGCGTCCTGGACCGGGTCCAGGACGCCGTACGGACCGTCTCGCCCGAGACCGATCCGTGCCTGGCCACCGGCGAGGGCTGGATCGCCGAAGAGGCCATGGCCACCGGCCTGTTGTGCTTCCTGTGGTTCGTCGACGAGCCGCTGACGGCGCTGCGCCGGGCCGCCTGCACGTCGGGCGACTCGGACTCGATCGCGTGTCTGGCGGGGGCCTACGCGGGCGCGTATCTGGGCGCCGACGCCTGGCCGACCCCGTGGGCGGACCGGATCGAGTACCGGGGTGATCTGCTGACCCTCGGGGCGCTCTGGGACGCTTGACGGATGATCGACGCCCTGGACATCGACCTCACGCCCGTCGTCGCCGAGCAGCCCGACCCGGTGCTGTTCGCGACCGTCTCCGGCGCGCATCTGTACGGCTTTCCGTCGCGCGACTCGGACGTGGACCTGCGGGGCGTGCACCTGCTGCCGGCCGCCGACCTCGTCGGGCTGCGGGAGCCGGACGAGACGCGGTCACGGATGTGGGTCCGCGACGGCGTCGAGATGGACCTGGTCACGCACGACCTGCGCAAGTTCGTACGGCTGATGCTGCGCCGCAACGGCTATGTGCTGGAGCAGTTGCTCTCGCCGCTCGTCGTGCACACCACGGACGCGCACCGGGAGCTGGCCGAGCTGGCGCCCGGCGTCCTCACCAGCCACCACGCCCATCACTACCGGGGTTTCGCCGGGACGCAGTGGCGGCTCTTCGAGAAGACCGGCGAACTCAAGCCGCTGCTCTACACCTTCCGGGTGCTGCTCACCGGCATCCATCTCATGCGCAGCGGTGAAGTGCAGCCGCATCTGCCCACGCTGGTCGGGGAGGTTGCCTCGGACGGGGAGGCCGACGCGCCCGGCTATCTGCCGGAGCTGATCGCGGCCAAGGCGGAGCGGGAGTACGGGCCCGCCGACGTCGAGCACGCGCGTGTGGCGGCCGACGTCGAGCGGCTGCACGGTGTGCTGGACGAGGCGCAGGCGGCCTCAGCGCTGCCCGACGCCCCGAGCGCCTTCGACGCCCTGCACGCCCTCGTCGTACGGACCCGGCTGGAGAGCTGAGGCGCGGCGGACGCGGATCAGGAAGTCCTCGACCCGGCGGTGGTCCGGCTCGGCCGGGAGCGGGCTGTGGGGGACGGCCTCCTCCGCCTCCCTCGCCAGGCGGGTCATCCGGGACTCGACCTCCGGCCAGGGGACCTCGCCGCGCTTGACCTCCAGCAGTGCCTCGCGCCCGTCACCCACGTCGATCGTCAGGTGGCCGCTGCGCAGCAGGTCGCGGGCGCTCGTCAGGAGGCGCAGGAGGTGCATCGCGTGCTTCCAGCGCGGGGCGCCGTGGGAGCGGACGTCCGCCTCCAGCTTCTTGCGCTGGCCCAGTGCGTAGCGCGTGAACGTCTCGAAGGCCTGGCGGGACAGGAACGCCTCGCGCAGGGTGAGCAGCTCGCGGCCCGTGTCGTCGACATGCTCCACGAGCGGGGAGTGCAGGCACTCCAGGATGTTCGGGTTGGCGCGCAGGGCGAGCTCGCAGAAGCGCTCGAGTTCCCAGCTGAACTGCTCCTCCCGCGGGCCGTCGATGTGCGTCGGCGGCTTGTCGAAGCGCCAGAAGAGCGGCGTGGGGGCGAGGAACACACCCCGGCGGTCGGTGTCGCTGCCGTCCGTCGCCAGACCGAAGGCGCGCGAGCCCATCACACAGGCGTAGATCGTGTGGTCGCGGACCAGGGTCTCGGGGTGCATGGCCCGGAGCGTACGCGGCGGATCATACCAGCCGGATCGAATTTCCCTCCACGACGATGTTCTTCGCGGGCAGCGGCTTCGTGGCCGGCGGGTTGGCCACCGCGCCGTCCGTGATGTTGAACTTGCTGCCGTGGCACGGGCAGTTGATCGTCCCGTCCGAAACGCTGCCGACCAGGCACTGCTGGTGGGTGCAGATGGCGGAGAAGGCCTTGAACTCGCCCTGCTCGGGCTGGGTTACCACGACCTTCTCCTCCTTGAAGATCGTGCCGCCGCCCACCGGGATGTCGGACGTGTCGGCCAGCTCTTCGCCGTCCTGGCCGTCCTGGCCGGGGGAGACGGTGGTCGAGGTCGGCGACGTGTCGCCGTCGCCGTCGGAATCACCGCAGCCGGCGACGAGCGCCGTCGCACCCGTCACGCCGGTCGCGATGAGGATCGTGCGCCGCGTCGGACGGTAGGTCATGTCGTCACTCCGAAAGTGCGGAAGAACCAGGGGGCGGAAGCGCTCCAAGCGGATCAACAGCATCTTTGCACTTAAAGCAGCAAAGAAGAAGCAAGCCGGTACTGAGTGCTGTAAAACGTGCATCTCGGATGCCGGTGTCTCAGCGGGCGGGCGACATGCCTGGGCCGCACCCGGGCTGACTAGGCTGGACAGCCGAAGAGTCGATCCGTACGTCAGCAAGGAGCAGCGTCGTGGCGGTACGAGCGGTCCGGGGGGCCGTCCAACTGGAGCGGGACGAGGCCGGCCACATGGACGAGCAGGTCGGGGCCCTGCTCACCGCGATCCTGGAGCGGAACGACCTCACCGCGGACGATCTGATCAGCATCTGGTTCACGGCCACGCCCGACCTGCACAGCGACTTCCCGGCAGCCGCCGCCCGCAAGCTCGGCAACGGCTTCGCCGACGTACCGCTGATCTGCGCCCAGGAACTGGACATCGAGGGCGCCATGCCCCGGGTCGTACGGGTCCTCGCGCACATCGAGTCCGACATGCCCCGCGCCGACATCGCGCACGTCTACCTCGGTGCCGCGGCCGCCCTGCGCAAGGACATCGCCCAGTGAGAACCGCACTCGTCATCGGCACCGGCCTCATCGGCACGTCCGCCGCCCTCGCGCTGGCGGGTCGGGGCGTCGTCGTCCACCTCGCCGACCACGACCCCGAGCAGGCCCGCACGGCGGCCGCGCTCGGCGCCGGCACGGACGAGGTGCCCGACGGCCCCGTCGACCTCGCGATCATCGCCGCCCCGCCCGCGCACGTGGCCGGCGTGCTCGCCGACGCCATGCGCCGGGACGTGGCCCGCGGCTACCTCGACGTGGCCAGCGTCAAGGGCGGGCCACGCCGTGAGCTGGAGGCGCTCGGGCTCGACCTGTCGTCGTACATCGGTACGCATCCCATGTCGGGGCGTGAGAAGTCCGGCCCCCTGGCGGCAAGCGCCGACCTCTTCGAGGGCCGCCCCTGGGTGCTGACGCCGACCCGCGACACCGACACCGAGGTGCTGAACCTCGCCCTGGAGCTGGTCTCGCACTGCCGGGCCGTGCCCGTGGTGATGGACGCCGACGCCCACGACCGTGCGGTGGCCCTCGTGTCCCACATGCCGCACCTGATGTCCAGCATGGTCGCCGCACGTCTGGAGAACGCCGAGGAGACGGCCGTCCGGCTGTGCGGTCAGGGCATCCGTGATGTGACGCGGATCGCGGCCTCCGATCCCGGGATGTGGATCGACATCCTCTCCGCGAACCCCGGGCCCGTCGCCGACCTGCTCACCGATGTCGCGACCGACCTGGAGGAGACGGTGCGGGCGCTGCGGGCGCTGCAGTCCTCCGACGAGGACAAGCGGCTGGAGGGCACGTCCGGCATCCAGGGCGTGCTGCGGCGGGGGAACGCGGGGCAGGTACGCGTCCCCGGCAAGCACGGGGCGGCTCCTCGGATCTACGAGGTCGTCGCCGTGCTGATCGACGACCAGCCGGGACAGCTGGCGCGGATCTTCGCCGACGCGGGGCTGGCCGGGGTCAACATCGAGGACGTACGGATCGAGCACGCGACCGGGCAGCAGGCGGGTCTGGTCCAGCTGATGGTGGAGCCGAAGGCGGCGCCGGTGTTGTCGGCGGCGCTGCGGGAGCGGGGCTGGGCGATCCGTCAGTAGGGGCCCGACCCCCACCGCCCTGGCCCCGTGGCAGCCCCGTCGGCTCACGGGCGGCCGGACGAGTGACGCGCACCCAGTAACCTTGTGCGGGGCGCCCTCGCGTCCCCACACTCCCGTCACACCGCATCTGGAAGGTGTCCTCCCGTGGAAAACGGTGCCGCCAAGCCCGTGATTGTCGCCATCGACGGCCCCTCCGGCACGGGCAAGTCGAGCACGTCGAAGGCCGTTGCCGCGCAGCTCGGGCTGAGCTACCTCGACACCGGCGCCCAGTACCGGGCGATCACCTGGTGGATGGTGGCCAACGGGATCGACATCGAGGACCCGACTGCGATCGCCGCCGTGGCCGGCAAGCCGGAGATCGTCTCCGGCACCGAGCCGGGCAACCCGACGATCACCGTCGACGGCACCGACGTGTCCGGCCCGATCCGCACCCAGGAGGTCACCTCCCAGGTCAGCGCGGTCAGCGCGGTGCCCGACGTGCGGGCCCGGATCACCGAGCTGCAGCGCTCCCTGGCGACCTCCGCGGAGGTCGGCATCGTCGTCGAGGGCCGTGACATCGGTACGACCGTGCTGCCCGACGCCGACCTGAAGATCTTCCTCACCGCCTCCCCGGAGGCCCGCGCGGCCCGCCGCAGCGGTGAGCTGAAGGGCGCCGACGTGCACACGACCCGTGAGGCGCTGCTGAAGCGGGACGCGGCCGACTCCAGCCGCAAGGCCTCGCCGCTCGCCAAGGCGGACGACGCGGTCGAGGTGGACACCACCGAGCTCACGCTGCAGCAGGTCATCGAGTGCGTCGTGACGCTCGTCGAGGAGAAGCGAGCCGGAAAGTGATCCCACCTTCCGAGAGAGGTGCCGACGTCGGGCGGCGCATCGGCGTCGGCCTGATGTACGGACTGTGGCGGCCCCGGGTCCTGGGTGCCTGGAAGGTGCCCCCGACCGGGCCGGTGATCTTCGCGGTCAACCACAGCCACAACATCGACGGGCCGATGGTGATGGGCGTGTCGCCCCGGCCCGTGCACTTCCTGATCAAGAAGGAAGCCTTCATCGGCCCGCTCGACCCCTTCCTGACCGGCATCGGCCAGCTGAAGGTGGACCGCCACTCCGCCGACCGCACGGCGATAACGCAGGCCCTCGACGTGCTGTCCAACGGCGGCGTCCTCGGCATCTTCCCCGAGGGCACCCGCGGTGAGGGCGACTTCGCCTCGCTGCGTGCCGGGCTCGCCTACTTCGCCGTGCGCGCCGGGGCGCCCGTCGTCCCGGTCGCGGTGCTGGGAAGTTCCGAGAAGCGGGGACGGTTGATGAAGGGGCTGCCGCCGCTGCGCCACCGCGTCGACGTCGTGTACGGCGACCCCTTCGAGGCGGGCGACGGCAGCGGACGGCGTACCCGCAAGGCGCTCGACGAGGCGACCGAACGCATCCAGAAGCAGCTCACCGCGCACCTGGAAAACGCAAGGCGACTGACCGGTCGCTAGGCGACACTGAGTAGTGGATCAGCAGGGCGACAGCCGCGCGGTCCACCGATCACCACGATGAACGACGAGGTACGGACTTCATGAACGACCACATCCACTCCGAGGGCTCGCCCGACGGGCACGACCACGGAGAGCTTGGCGACGCCGAGTACGCGGAGTTCATGGAGCTCGCCGCGGAAGAGGGCTTCGACCTCGAGGACGTCGAGGGTGCCATCGAGGCGGCCGGTCACGGACCGCTGCCCGTCCTCGCCGTCGTCGGCCGGCCGAATGTCGGCAAGTCGACTCTCGTGAACCGCATCATCGGTCGCCGCGAGGCCGTCGTCGAGGACAAGCCCGGCGTCACCCGCGACCGGGTGACCTACGAGGCCGAGTGGGCCGGCCGCCGCTTCAAGGTCGTCGACACCGGCGGCTGGGAGCAGGACGTCCTCGGCATCGACGCCTCCGTGGCCGCCCAGGCCGAGTACGCGATCGAGGCCGCCGACGCCGTCGTCTTCGTCGTCGACGCCAAGGTGGGCGCCACCGACACCGACGAGGCCGTCGTACGACTGCTGCGCAAGGCCGGCAAGCCCGTGGTGCTGTGCGCCAACAAGGTGGACGGCCCCAGCGGCGAGGCCGACGCGACCTACCTGTGGTCCCTGGGCCTCGGCGAGCCGCACCCGGTCTCCGCGCTGCACGGCCGTGGAACCGGCGACATGCTGGACTCCGTTCTGGAGGCCCTGCCGGACGCGCCCGAGCAGACCTTCGGCGGCGCCGGGATCGGCGGCCCCCGCCGGATCGCGCTCATCGGCCGCCCGAACGTCGGCAAGTCCTCCCTGCTGAACAAGGTGGCGGGCGAGGAGCGCGTCGTCGTCAACGAGCTGGCCGGCACCACCCGTGACCCGGTCGACGAGCTCATCGAACTGGGCGGCGTGACCTGGAAGTTCGTCGACACGGCGGGCATCCGCAAGCGGGTCCACCTCCAGCAGGGCGCCGACTACTACGCCTCGCTGCGCACCGCGGCCGCCGTCGAGAAAGCCGAGGTGGCGGTCATCCTGATCGACGCCTCCGAGTCCATCTCGGTCCAGGACCAGCGCATCGTGACGATGGCCGTCGAGGCGGGCCGCGCGATGGTCATCGCCTACAACAAGTGGGACACCCTCGACGAGGAGCGCCGCTACTACCTGGAGCGGGAGATCGAGACCGAGTTCGGCCAGGTCGCCTGGGCGCCCCGGGTGAACGTCTCGGCGTCCACCGGCCGCCACATGGAGAAGCTGGTCCCGGCGATCGAGACGGCCCTCGCGGGCTGGGAGACCCGGGTCCCGACCGGGCGGCTCAACGCCTTCCTCGGCGAGCTGGTCGCCGCCCACCCCCACCCGATCCGCGGCGGCAAGCAGCCCCGCATCCTGTTCGGCACCCAGGCCGGCGTCAAGCCCCCGCGGTTCGTGCTCTTCGCCTCGGGCTTCATCGAGGCGGGCTACCGCCGCTTCATCGAACGCCGGCTGCGTGAGGAGTTCGGCTTCGACGGCACGCCGATCCACATCTCGGTGCGGGTGCGCGAGAAGCGCGGCAAGAAGAAGTAGCGGCAAGAGGTATTTGCGCACACGTCGAAGGGGCGGCCCTCATCGGACCGCCCCTTCGACGTGTGCTCAGCCCCTGCGTGCCGGCGGCAGCGCGGCCGGCACGTGGTGCATCCCCGCGCCCTGCGGGCCGATGTGCCCGACGCGCTGCCACTGCGGCTGCTGGCCGTTGCTGCCGTGCCGGGCGCTGTGGGCCCCCGCGCTGTAGGCACTGTACGAACTGCTGAACGACCCCGGGCGGTGGCCCCCGTACGAGCCCGTGCCGCGCTGCATGTTCCCGAACGCGACGAACCCCATGTCCTCCTCCCCGCTGCGATCACCCGGCAGCGAGCGGAAGGACTTGACGTACTCGGCATAGAGCGCGTCGTAGATCGGCGTGGGCGATGAGCCGCCCTGGAGGCGGGGAACGTCGTATGCATGCACGTATGTCCAAACGACCCCGCGCTCGAAGAGATGCGGCCGTGGTGAAGGGTCGCCTGCTCACCGGAGGCGCGGGCGACGCACTACACGCACAGCCCCCTGGCGGCGGGCTCCCTCAGGTCCCCGCCAGCGGCAGCGCGGCCCCGACCAGCTTTCCGTTGGCCGCCGCCTTGTCCAGCGCCCCCCGGAGCAGGTCCTCCCGAGGCTGGCGGCCGATGGAACCCACCGGCGCCGCGAACATCAGCACCTGCTGATGCTTGTTCGCGGCGGCCCGCCACCCGTCGGTCACCTGAAGAGGCTGATGCGCCTGCCACCACGCGACCGGCTGACCTCCGGTCGGCCCCGGCTGCAGAACCGCGTGCAGCTGCCCCATGGCCAGCAGTACGGACCACCCGTGCAGCACCGGCGGCACGTCGGCCAGCTCCGTCAGCGGCATGAACCCCTGCTCGATGAGCAGCGGCAGGAAGTCGTCCCCGGCACCGAACGACCCGGGCCGCACGATGGGGCCGGTCGGCTCGACCACCAGGGCGGGGTGCAACTCCCCGGCGATCAGCACCAGTCCGCTGGTGACCCCGAGCACGGCCTGCTCCGGCACGATCGACTCCGGCTCCAGGTCGACCCGGTCGCCGGTGATGGACTTCACGGCACCCTGCAACTGCTCCTCGGTGACCTGGACGATCTGGGAGGGCAGGCAGGTGGCGTGGGCGAAGGCGAGGACGGCGGTCTCGTCCCCGATGAACAGGACGGTGCTGGTGCGCTCCTGTTCGGAGTCGCCCGGGGTGCGGCAGGAGGTGCAGTCGTAACTGCCCGGGGCGTTCTCTCCGGCGAGCAGCCGGTCGGCCTCTTCGTCGCCGATCTCGGCACGTACCTCGTCGCTGACGTCGAGCATGCGCGGCACGGGTGGCTCCCTCGGGATGTGGTGCGGCCGGGTGGCTCCCGGCCCGTGAACCGGGCGGGTCCCGGGCTCATGAAGAAGACAACGGACGATCTGTGGCGGGAGTCACGCACCGGGGCGAACGGAATCGAACCATCCATCGCGCACCGTCACCCCGGGTGCGGAATCGCGCACTCACGGTCAACTGGAGGGAAACGCAAGGAAGTTGGTTGCGTGGGGTGCGTCACAGATCATCGGGGAGGTTGGTCGACAAATCCGGAAATCAGCGAATGAAGTGGGTGGCTGAAATTCGCCGATACCGGGGGTAACTGCGAACTGGCCTGGAGCGACGAGGAGTTGGTTGATGCCGACTGCCCGCTGTCCATAGATTCCTCGGCCGTGTGCAACGAGCACCGCTCGGGTACGTCCGCCGACCGCACCAACCTGCTTGCAGCACCATCCTCGGGCGGACGGGGCGAGCGCGACTCACACGCCCGGTGGCGTGGGAGTGGCCTACCGCCTCGAGGGACCCCGGGTCCTTGGAGAGGGAACTACATGTCCGAATGTGCCGATACCACTCACGACAACGCTCGTAAGGCGCCGAAGGCTCCGCACGGGAGCCGGACTCGTACGACGGCGGTCCTCGCCGGGGCGGCACTGCTCGCCCCGCTCGGACTGCTGGCCGCGACCGGCAACGCCGCAGCGGCGGACAGTGGAGTGTGGGACCGCATCGCCCAGTGCGAGAGCGGCGGCAACTGGCACATCAACACCGGCAACGGCTACTACGGCGGACTGCAGTTCGCCGCCTCCACCTGGCGCGCGTACGGCGGTACGGCCTACGCGGCCACGGCGGACCGGGCGAGCAAGGACCAGCAGATCGCGGTGGCCACCAAGGTCCAGCGCGCACAGGGGTGGGGCGCGTGGCCCACCTGTTCGGCCCGCGCCGGTGCGACCGGTAGCGCACCCGCGGCTTCCGCCGCCGGCTCGGGCGCCCCCGCCGCCAAGGCGGCCCCGTCGACTCCGGCGCAGACGTCGGAGCGTTCGTCGGGACACACGAACCGCAACTCGTCCCGCGGTGACTACACCGTCCGTCAGGGCGACACGCTCAGCGGCATCGCCGCCCGGCACGGGACCACGTGGCGGCAGCTCCACGAGGCCAACAAGTCCGTGATCGGCGCCGATCCCAACCTCATCGTGCCCGGGCAGCGCCTCGAACTCTGAGCGGCGCTCCCTGCCCACGCTTCGGTGCCCCGCCCGGTCCGCCGACCGGGTGGGGCACCGGCGTTCGTCGGACGCGCCGCGCGGGATGGCCGCAATCGGCTGCCTAGCGTGCTCATATGAAATGCACACCGCTCGCGATCGTCCTGGCCGCCACGCTGTTCACAGCCGTCGCCCCGGGACCGACGCACGCAGCACAGGCAACACACGCAACGCGGCACATCCATACGGCGCCGCCCCGGCCGGCCCCCGGACCGCCCCCCAAACCCGCGGCGCTCGCCTGCGCCAAGGACCAGTGGCCCTGGGGCTGTGTCGCCAAGTGCGAGAGCGGCGGGAATTGGCACATCAACACCGGCAACGGCCACTACGGGGGGCTTCAGTTCTCGCAGAGCACCTGGGAGGGCTTCGGCGGGTCGAAGTACGCCCCGCGCGCGGATCTCGCCAGCCGCAAGGAGCAGATCGCCATCGCCCGGAAGGTGGTGGCGACCCAGGGGTGGGGAGCCTGGCCGCACTGCTCGAGACGGTACGGGCTCAAGGGCCGTATGGAGTTGCGGCGGCCCAGCGTCACGGACCGGCTGACCTCGAAGACATCGCAGCTCATCCGGAAGGGGTCGACCCGGTTCGGAGCGCTGCACGGCGCTCCCATTCGCCCGACTCGCCGCTGAACACGACCGCACCGCGACGCAGTTCGTAGACGAGTGCCGCCCGGCCGTGCAGTCCGGGCGGCACCCGTTGCTCCGCGACGACCACACAGGCGTCGAGTTCGCTCAGGAGCTCGTACGTACGGGCGGCGACCGTGGGCGACATGCCCTGCACGGGTTCGTCAACGAGCACGACACGCGCGCGTGCCAGCAGGGCGCGGGACAGGGCCAGCATGCGCTGCTCGCCGCCCGAGAGGGTGCCTGCGCGGCGGGCGAGGAGCGATTCGAGCCGGGGGTAGGCGTCGAGGGCGATGTCGTACGCCCGGGCCGCGAGTTCGAGGTTCTCGCGCACGGTGAGGGAGCCGAACACCGCCCGCCGCTCGGGGACCAGGCACAGTCCGCGGCGGGCCCGCTCGTACGCGGGCATCCGGGTCACGTCGGCGCCGTCCCACACGACCGCGCCGCCGGACAGCGGCACGGTTCCGGCCAGGGCGCGCAGCGCAGTCGTACGGCCGGATCCGTTCCGGCCCAGCAGGACGGTGAGACCGGGGCCGGGGGCGGCGAGGGTGATGCCGTGGAGGGCCTCCAGAGGGCCGTAGCGCACCCGCGCGTGGCGCAGGGAGATCGTCGTCATGCGGGTGCCTCCTGGGAGCCCGCCGCGTCGAGCACGCGGTCGGGAGGGCCGGAGGCGACGATGCGGCCCGCCGCCATGACGTGCACGGTGTCGGCGAGGTCGGCGACCAGGTCGAGGTCGTGCTCGACGACGAGCAGGGCGGTGCCGTCGGCGGCGAGTGCCTTCAGGACGCGGGCCAGTGCGGTGACCTCGGCGGTGTCGAGGCCGGCGGCGGGTTCGTCGAGGAGCAGTACGCGCGGGCCGCCCGCGAGGGCCCTGGCCAGTTCCACGCGTCTCAGGGTGCCGGTGGGGAGGTCCGCGGCCGGCAGGGCCCTTACGGGGCCGTCGAGTCCCAGGAGCCGGAGGGCCCGCTCCACGGCCGAGGGGTCTCGTAGCCGTCCCTGCTCTGCGCCCACGCGGACGTTCTCGGCCACGGTAAGGGAGGGGAAGACCGCCAGTTGCTGGAAGGTGCGGGCGATGCCGAGGCGGGTGCGGGCGTGGGCGGAAAGGCGGGTGATGTCGCGGGTGCCGAGCAGTACTTGGCCGTGGGTCGGGCGGTGGGTGCCGGCCAGGCAGTGGAACAGGGTGCTTTTTCCCGCTCCGTTGGGGCCGACGACGGCGGTGACCCGGCCCGGGTGGACGGTGAGGGTGATGTCGTCGAGGGCGGTGAAGTTGTCGTAGCGGGCCTGGAGGTGGTGCGTGACGAGTGCCGGTGCGTGGGTGGGCACCCGTCCTTCGGCCGCGTTCGGTTGCCCACCCGAACCGCCCGAGCGGCTTTCGCCGTCGGGTGCGGATGGCCCTTGCGGAGGCTGCGCGCCGGCGGCCTCCTGGCCTGCGACGCCCGATGCGGTCAAGCCCGTCAGGGTCGGCCGGGGCGCAGCTCCTGGCACCGCCGGCCGCAGTCGTCGCCGTACCTCCACCCCCACCGCCGTCAGCCTCGCCCCGCGCCGCAGGCGCAGTCTCCCCGCCGCCGTCCGCAGCGCTTCGTACGGTCCGCCGGGGAAACGGCCCACCAGAACCGCGAGGACGCCGATCAGGGCCGCCGCCACACCGCCCCGGGCACCCGCGTCGAGGCCGACCAGGAGGGCCGCGGCGGCCAGGGCGCCGAGGGTGCTGTCGGCGCCCAGGACCACCACCGCGGCGAACCAGAGGAGGCCGCGGACGGGGTCGTAGGCGGCCGGGTCGAAGGCGCGCAGACCCATGCCGAGCATCCCGCCGCCCAGGGCTGCCAGGGCGGCGCCGGAGACGAAGGCCAAGAGCTTGAGGGAGGGCACCTGGACGCCGGCCGCCGACGCCCCGGACTCGTGGTCCCGCATCGCCGCCAGGGCCCGGCCCGTGCGGCCCCGGCGCAGCAGCCAGGTCGTCAGCAGCGCGGCCGCGAGGAGGGTCAGTTCCAGGACGTAGTAGGCGCGGTCGCCCTCGAAGCCCGCCGGGCGGCCGAGGGACAGACCCGAGATCGCGTACGGCTGGGCGAAGACGAAGCGGCTCACGCCGACGCCGACCGCGAACGTCGCCAGCGCGAGGGCCAGGCCCCGGCGGCTGATCGCCGGCCAGCCGGTGAGGAGGCCGAGGGGGGCCACCAGGACGACCGCCAGCGCGAGGGCCGCGAGCTCCGGCAGCCGGGGGAGGCCCGGGAAACGGCCCGCCGCCAGCAGGGCCGTGAACAGGGCGCCGAGGCCCGCGTACGCCGCCTGGCCGAGGGAGATCTGGCCGCCGCGCCCCGTGACGACGACCAGGGAGAGCAGCACCACGCCGAGCGCCGGCACCTGCACCGACGTATGCAGGTCCGAGCCCGCGAAGCCCAGGGGGAGCAGGAAGAGGACCATCGCCACGATCCAGGCGCCCGGAGGGGTCGGCACGCGCGCGGTGGCCGAGCGGGGGAGAGCGTCGCGGGTGCCGACGCGGGGGAGGGCCAGGGCCGCGATCAGCAGGGCGACGACGAAGAGGTTCGTGCTGACGGCCTGCAGGAGCGGCGCGCCCCAGCCCGTCGGGTGCAGCCGTGTCAGCTGGCTCTGCGCCACCCCGATGGCCAGCGCCGTCAGCACGGCGACCGGCAGGCTGCGCATCCGCGCGGCCACCGCGACCGCGACCACCTCCATGACCAGCAGCGGCAGGCCGTACGGGTCCAGGCGCACGTACGGGGCCAGCAGCACGCCCGTCAGACCCGCCGTGAACGAGCCGAACGCCCAGCCCGCCGACGCCACCCGGTCCGCGTCGACACCGCCGAGGACCGCCAGCCGGCGGTCGTCGACCACGGCACGCAGCTCCCGGCCGAAGCGCGTCCAGCGGATCACCGCACCGACCCCGGCCGCCAGCAGCAGCACCACCGCCAACTGGCCCCACGGTTCCGCCGACATCAGCTCCGGAGCGTCGTCCCGCGCCCCCTGGCCCCACAGCAGCACCGCGCCGCCCACCAGCAGCACGAAGACGCCGATGGACGCGACCAGGGTCTGCGCCGGGTCGCTGCCCAGGACCGCCAGCGGCCGGAAGACGAACCGTTCCAGCGCCATCCCGATACCGGGCGCGAGCACCAGCAGGGTCACCGCCGCGCCCGCCCACAGCGGCCAGCCCCACTCCACCACGCACTGCCGCAGCGCATACGCGCACACCATCGCGATCGCCCCGTGCGCGAAGTTCAGCACGCCGGTCGCCCGGTACGTCACGACCAGGCCGATCCCGCTGAGCGCGGCGGCGCTGCCGACCGCCAGACCGGCCAGCGTGAGGTCGTACGTCAGGGAGGACACCGGGGCGGACCTCAGTCGTCCGCTTCGGCGGGCTCACAGATCGGGCACGGCCCCAGCTCGCCGCTGCGCACCAGCTTCGCGTCGACCGGTACGGCCTCCGCCTTCCCGGCGACCAGAGGGCAGTCCGCGCGGTGCCAGAGGGTGCCGCCCGGCACCATCAGCAGGTCCCCGCTGACCGCTGCCGGCGCCGCGGCCGCCTGCCCGGACTCATCGGCGTCGGCCGGCTCCACGGTCACCAGAAGGCCGTACAGCTCCTCCACGCGCGCGGCGGCGAGCGCGCCCCGGCCGTGGGTCAGCAGCAGCGACCCGGCGATGATCAGAGCGGCGCCGGGGACCGTGCACGACGCGAGATACGGCAGCTGCCGCTCGGCGAAGCGCTCGCCGGAGACGCCGTACCAGCCGATGACGCACAGCACCGCGCCGGCCGCGAGCGCGGCCCAGCCGGCCCACAGGACGGGGTGCACGGTCCGCAGTCGGGCTGTCCGCATCGCTGGCTCCCACGCGTCGGGTTCGGGGACACGCACATCGGGTTTCGGCGCATGTGCCTGTCCATGTCAGCCAATGGCTTGCACTATGCCTCCTGCAAGCTGACCCTGAAAGCACCGGGCGCGCACAGCCCGGATCGACACCCGGCGGTGAGCCAGATGGTTCTCGGGAGCGACCTCAGGCGGAGCAACGCGCACAGGCGGCACGGCCCACGGGCGACGGGGCGGGGGACGGCGACGGCCGCGGCCCTGCTCCTCTTCCTCGCCCCGGCCCTGGCCGCCTGCAGCGACGACGAGGGAGGCGGCGGCAACGAGACCCCGCCGACACCCACCGTCGAGCAGACCGAGCCGGGCGAACAGCAGTCGCCGGCCGCGACCGCGCCCGCCGACGCGGGGGCGGCCGAGACGGAGATCAAGCAGAACTGGCAGAAGTTCTTCGACCCGGCGACGTCCATGGAGGAAAAGCAGGCGGTCCTGGAAAACGGCGACCGGATGGGGCCGGTCCTGCAGGCGTTCAGCGGTGACGAGCGCGGCGGGCAGGTCGAGGCGAAGGTCTCCAAGGTCGAGTTCACCTCGCCGACCGGCGCGAACGTGACGTACGACCTGACGCTGAAGGGCGCGACCGCCCTGCCCAACGCCTCCGGCACCGCCGTCGAACAGGACGGCACCTGGAAGGTGTCCGCGAAGACACTGTGCGCGCTGGTCCAGTTGAGCGGCAATGGGTCGCCGATCCCGGGGTGCTGAGGCGGCGATCGCCGTGGTGGTGCTGGCTCTGAGTACGGCGTGCGGCAGCCGGCTGCCGGAGAGCGACTTCGAGCACCGCGACCGGGGCGGCCCCACCACACCCGCGGGCGACCGCGCGCCGATCCGGGTCGGCATCGTCACGAGCGCCACCAGCCCGGTCGGCGGCAGCGCCTTCACCGGCCCGCGCGACGGCGCCAAGGCGTACTTCGACCGTCTCAACGCGCGCGGCGGCGTCGACGGCCGTCGCGTCGAGGTGCGCGAGTGCGACGACGGCGGCAGCGGCGTCGGCAACAACGAGTGCATGCACAAGCTCATCGACGAGGAGAAGGTCGTCGCCCTGGTCGCCACCACCGCCCTGGACTACGCGGGCGCCTCCCGCGTGTCACGCGCACGCGTGCCCGACATCGGCGGCCAGCCCATCGGAACCGCCTACGACACCTATCCGCACCTGTACGGCATCTACGGCAGCCTCGCGCCCCGCGACGGCACCACCGGCTGGGACGGCAAGCAGTATGGCGGTACCGAGGTCTACCGCTACTTCAAGCGTGAGCACGGCGCCCGTACGGCCGCCGTCGTCTCGTACAACCAGTCCGCGTCCGCCGCCTACGCCCGGCTCATCGAGCGGGGACTGAAGGCCGAGGGCTACAAGGTCGTCACCGAGCAGGTCGACTTCGCGCTGCCCAACTTCCGCGCGGTGGCCGCCGATCTGAAGGAACAGGGCGCCGACCTCGTCTTCGACGCCATCGACAGCCACGGCAACGCCCAGCTGTGCAAGGCGATGGACGACGTCGGTGCCGAGGTCACCGCCAAGGTCACGAACGTCCAGAACTGGACGTCCACCGTGGCCGATGACTACAAGGACGCTCCGCGGTGCCGCAACGCCCTGTGGGCCACCGGATCGTCCCGCAACCACGAGGACACCGGCCGGGAAGCCGTAAGGGAGTTCAGGGACGCCACCAAGGGGCTCAAGACGCACTCCCAGTGGCAGCTGGAGGGCTGGGCGGCGGCCATGTGGTTCACGGACGCGGCGAAGTCGTGCGCCCGCCCGGGTGTCACGCGTGCGTGCGTCGACGACTTCATGAACCGCAGCCAGGGATACACCGCCGACGGCCTGCTTATCCCGGTTCGTTTCGAGCGGCCCCCCGAGCCGCCGAAGACCCGCCGGACGTGTCTGTCCGTGGCCCGCTGGGAGGACGGCCGGGGCTGGGTCTCCCAAGGAGACATGAACAACACGTGCTTCGACGTCCCGCAGCTGTCGTACCAGCCGTGACGGGCAACCAAAAGGCGGTGTCGCCGGTCCAACCGACAGAGCCGAGAGCCGAGGGAGGAACCGCAGCGCATGACGCCCGTGTCGCAGGCAGTACCCCTGCGCGCCGACTGCATCGCGGATTCGGCGGGCGGGCTGACCTTTGACGTCACCGCGGTCGTGGCCACCGAGGCGGCCCACCTCGTGCTGCGCCACCGCGAGGGCGACGAGGAGGTCACCCTGCCCCTGACCCCGGCCACGACGGGCCGGCTGCGCGCGGCGCTCCCCAGCAGCGTGGCCCTTCCGGAGGGCCACTGGGACGCCTACGCCAGCGTGACGGAGGAGGAGTCGGACCACCGACTGGCGCCGGGTGACATGGACGTGCACCCCTCCGCCTCCCGGGTCCCGTACGAAACCCGGCAAGGCAACCTGAGCGTCGAATCCCGGGTGCCGGCAACGCTGTTAGGGGCACTCCCGAGCCCCTGAACGAGGCAAGATCGGATCATGTTGGAGACCTCGGCAAGACTCCTGCGGCTGCTCTCGCTGCTCCAGGCCCATCGCGAGTGGTCCGGCGCCGACCTGGCCGACCGTCTCGGCGTGACCGCGCGCACGATCCGCCGGGACGTCGACCGGCTGCGTGAGCTGGGCTACCCGGTCAACGCCAGCCCCGGCACCGGCGGCGGCTACCAGCTCGGCGCCGGTGCCGAGCTGCCGCCCCTGCTGCTGGACGACGACGAGGCGGTCGCCGTGGCCGTAGGGCTGCGCACGGCCGCGGGCCAGGGCATCGAGGGCATCGGCGAGACCTCGGTGCGGGCCCTCGCCAAGCTGGAGCAGGTCCTGCCGAACCGGCTGCGCCGCCGCGTGGGTGCCCTGAACGCCTTCACCGTGCCCATGCTGCGGGGCCCTCAGCCCTCCGCCGTCGACCCGGCCGTGCTGACCGAGCTGGCCAACCTCTGCCGGGACGCCGAACGCCTGCGCTTCGAGTACCGCGATCACGACGGCGCCCCCACCCGCCGTACCGTCGAGCCGCACCGCCTGGTGTGCAGCGAACGGCGCTGGTACCTGGTCGCCTGGGACCTCGACCGCGAGGACTGGCGTACGTTCCGCGTCGACCGCGTCACCCCCAGGCCGCCGCACGGCCCGCACTTCACCCCGCGCACCCCGCCCGCCGAGGACCTCGCCGCGTACGTCTCCCAGGGCGTCTCCACGCGTGCGTACGCCTCGCACGCCGTCGTCCGGCTGCTGGTGCCCCTGGAGGAGGCCGCCGCGAGCATCTCGCCCACCACGGGGCAGCTGGAGGCGGACGGTCCCGACAGCTGCCTGCTGCGCACCGGCGCCGGGAGCCTCGACGTGATGGTGATCCACGTGATGCTGCTGGGCTTCGAGTTCGAGGTGCTGGAGCCGGACGGGCTGGTCGAGGCGATCAGGACCGCTCACGGTCGGCTTGCTCGCTCTTTGGCTCGGGCTGCGGAGCCTCCAACGCGTGCGCCGGGTGGTGCAGGTCGAACGCCGGGGACTCGGAGCGGATCTTCGGCAGCGCGTTGAAGTTGTGGCGCGGGGGCGGGCAGGAGGTGGCCCACTCCAGGGAGCGGCCGTAGCCCCAGGGGTCGTCGACCTCGACCTTCTTGCCGTACTTCGTGGTCTTCCAGACGTTGTAGAGGAACGGCAGCGTCGACATGCCGAGCAGGAACGCGCCGATGGTCGAGACCGTGTTCAGCACGGTGAAGCCGTCGGCGGCGAGATAGTCGGCGTAGCGGCGCGGCATGCCCTCGGCGCCCAGCCAGTGCTGCACCAGGAACGTGGTGTGGAAGCCGACGAACAGCGTCCAGAAGTGGATCTTGCCCAGCCGTTCGTCGAGCATCTTGCCGGTGAACTTGGGCCACCAGAAGTGGAACCCGGCGAAGATCGCGAAGACGACGGTGCCGAAGACGACGTAGTGGAAGTGGGCCACGACGAAGTACGAGTCGGAGACGTGGAAGTCCATCGGCGGCGACGCCAGGATCACCCCGGTCAGCCCGCCGAACAGGAACGTCACCAGGAAGCCCACCGACCACAGCATCGGCGTCTCGAAGGACAGCGAGCCCTTGATCATGGTCCCGCTCCAGTTGAAGAACTTCACCCCCGTCGGCACCGCGATCAGGAAGCTCATGAACGAGAAGAACGGCAGCAGCACCGCGCCGGTGACGAACATGTGGTGCGCCCACACCACGATCGACAGACCGGTGATCGCCATCGTCGCCCCGACCAGCGTCAGATAGCCGAACAGCGGCTTGCGCGAGAAGACCGGGATGATCTCGCTGATGATGCCGAAGAACGGCAGCGCGATGATGTAGACCTCGGGATGCCCGAAGAACCAGAACAGGTGCTGCCACAGCAGCGCCCCGCCGTTGGCCGCCTCGAACACCACCGAGCCGAACCGCCGGTCCGCCTCCAGCACCAGCAGCGCGGCCGCGAGCACCGGGAACGCCATCAGGATCAGGATCGACGTGAACAGCGTGTTCCACACGAAGATCGGCATCCGGAACATCGTCATGCCAGGGGCGCGCATCCCGATGATCGTGGTGATGAAGTTGACCGCACCGAGGATCGTGCCGAAGCCCGCCAGCGCGAGGCCCATGATCCACAGGTCGGGCCCGATGCCGGGGGAGCGCTCCAGGCTGTTGAGCGGCGCGTAGGCGAACCAGCCGAAGGAGGCGGGCCCGTCCGGCACGATCAGCGAGCCCATCACGATCAGACCGCCGAACAGGAACAGCCAGTACGAGAACATGTTCAGCCGTGGGAACGCCACGTCCGGGGCGCCGATCTGCAGCGGCATCAGCTCGTTGGCGAAGCCCGCGAAGGTCGGGGTCGCGAAGAGCAGCAGCATGATCGTGCCGTGCATCGTGAACAGCTGGTTGAACTGCTCGTTGCTCAGGATCTGCATCCCCGGCCGGGCCAGTTCGGCCCGCATCAGCAGGGCCATGACACCACCGGCCAGGAAGAACCCGAACGACGTGATCAGGTAGAGGTGCCCGATCTTCTTGTGGTCCGTGGTGGTCAGCCAGTCGACGACCACCCGGCCGCCCGGCTGCTTGCTCCGCATGGGCCGTGCCGTCGCCTCTGCGGTGTGCGTCCCCATCGCTCGCTCGCCCCTTCGCTCGTCGCGCCCCGGGCCCGCCGAAGCCCGCGCCGGACGCGCCGACGCGAGCTCACGCCATGATGCTCGCGTCGGCTGCGCTCCGACAGAGGGCGTAAGGGGGTTCTGTGGCGGAACCATGTACTTCCTGTGCGGCACCGGCTCTCGCGGCCACCGCATCCGCCGCGGCAGCAGCTAATCCCGCCGCGGCGGGAAATGGAGTCCGCGGCAGTTCCCCGGGAACTTTTCCTCCGGCCTATTGGCCATGGCTTCGCGACACGCAGGAATTACGATCGAATGCCTGCGGAAGGACTACGGAACCGCTCATCCGTGTGACGCGGAGTGTCCGAAACGCGTGTCGTGGTTCTGTGACAAAAGCGTGACCCGAGAGGTACGTGTGACCTGGATGGCAGCTACAAAGGCCATCGGTCCGCTCTGGCCTGATCCCGCGCGAAGGCCCTAGCGTGGCGGCATGGCACCCATTCCGAAACCCCCTGCCGAACCACAGGACAGCCCGGACACATATGTCGGCCTCGACGCCGACCGGGCCGAGCGACTGGCCCGTGACCGAGGGTGGTCGAGGGTGCGTTCGCTGCCGCCGGGGGCGATCATCACCATGGAATACATGAGCGGTCGCCTGAACTTCGAGGTGAAGGACGGCCAGGTGGCGCGGGCCTGGAAGGGCTGACGCACGGCGACGGCCCCGGTTCCTATGTCAGGAAC
>NZ_JBSGVW010000050.1:0-57203 GCF_053608645.1 Streptomyces sp. NPDC055013 | reverse complement strand
GGCGCGTTCGTCTCGCGCCGGGGCCCGCCGAGCACGGCTGCCGTTTACGGGGGTCACGAGGCCGGGAGCCGCCTGCGCAGCGCCCGGAACTGGGGGCCGTAGGTGCCGGCGACGTAGGGGTTGCGGGTCTCCATCAGTTCCACGGCGGGCCCCTCCAGGCCGCGCATGGCGTGGATGGCCGCGCCCAGGGTGCGGTGGCCGCCGCCGGCCCAGGCCGCGTCGAGGGTGTCCAGCACGGTGCTGTAGGTGGCGTCGAACCGGTGCAGGAGCTGGCGGACGTGGGCGGGCGGGTTGGGCCAGCCGCCGACCGGGATCGGGGCCATGGGGCGCACGTCCGGGAAGGGCACGGGCCCGCCGACGTACTGCCAGCCGTCGTCGGTCCGGCGCAGCTCCCGGCCGTGGTAGATCTCGCCGAAGGCGTAGTAGTGCGCGGGGTGGTCGTCCTCGAAGGAAGCGGACGGTGAGCTGGTGGTGCCCTCGCCCTGCTCCATGATGATCCGGATCGCCTGCTCGACGTGGTCGAGGTTCTCGACCGGAGACAGGTCGTCGGAGAAGACGTACTGGGACAGCTGCCCCCGCACCGACAGTTCCGGCCGCACCGTCCGGAACGCGTTCAGCAGCCCCTCGTAGAACTCGCCGACGGTGGGTGAGGTCCGCACGCTCCGGACGAGCGATTCCTCGGGGGCCTCGATCGCCATCATCACATCGCGGACGAAGGCCTTGGTGAGGCCCGACAGGTAGACGTTCACTCCGGCACGGACACCGCCGGGCAGCGGGCCCGGGTAGACGGGCGCGGCGGCCTTGATCTGCGGTGTCCCGCCCACGGCCACGAGCAGGTTGCAGGTGATGCCGAGGTGGTACATCTCGTCGCCGACGATGCGCTGGATCAGCCGCGCGACCTCGCTGCGGCGGTCCTTGACGGACCACAAGCCGCAGAAGTAGGGCGGGATGGTGGCGAGTTCCAGGGCGACGGCGACCTGAAGGGCCGACCTGATCCAGTCGACTCCGCGGCCTTCCTGGGGAACGGCCAGCAGCCGCGCCACGGACCCGAGGGCGGGCGCCGCAAGCACACCGCCGGCCGGCAGTGCGGCAGCCTGCGCGGGACCGGCGGCCGCCACCGCGGCCGGGGTGCCGCTCGCCAGCGCGGCCGACGCCAGGAAACTCCTGCGCCTGAACGGGGCAACTGTCTGCCTGTCCGGCTCTTCGCTCATACCCGTCACTCTCGCCTCTCGCCTCAGCTCATCGCCATGGCCCCACCTCGGCTCGAGGCCCTCGGGACCCTCGGACAGCTCGCGAAGCTAGCAACGATCAAGGTCGCCACCAGGGCGGACGGGCCGGGCGGCGCATCAACCACCCTGTCGGTCCAACGCGATCAAGGTCGGCATGACAGCACGGCGTCGGGCATCGGCTCAGTGCATGTGGGCGTCAACGGTCCTGTCGTCGGCCTCCCGCACCGCGATCCGGGCGAGTTTCGTCAGCATCATGCCGTTGCGGATCCGGACGAGATAGTCGACGGGGAGCCCGTGCATGCGCACGCCGGGGCCGCGCAGGGCGTGCCAGTCGAGGATGAAGAGCGTGTTCTCGCCCCACGGGATCAACTGCATGGCGATGCGTGCCGCTCCGAAGGGGTCGGCCTTCGCCTCCAGCTCCAGACGGCGTTCCGGTTCGCAGATCCGCACGACGCACGTGTCGTCCAGGACCGCGGGGCCGACGCCGACCCGGACCTGCAGACGGGCGCCCACGGCGGGCCAGTGCGCATCGGCGGCGCGGACCTGCTGTGTTCCCGACACCCACTCCCCGTAGCGGCGGCCGTCGGACAGCAGGCTCCAGACCTTCGACGGGGAGCTCAGGATCAGACGGCGGTTCCGGGCCACACCGACCACGCTCCCTCTGGAAGATCCCGAGCTGCTCGACCTGCCCTTCGACGCTAGCGGCCCCGGGCACCCCCAGCACCCGTAGTGGGGGCCCGCCCCGGCCAACCAGGTGAAGGGCTCAGCGGGACAGCCCGGGCGGCCCCGCCGTGCTCGCCCGCTCCACCAGCCGTGTCGACAGCTCCGTCCGGGTGCTCTCCGGCCGTTCCCCGTCCATCATCCGCACCAGCAGGTGCAACGCCGTCGCGGCCATCTCCGACAGCGGCTGGCGGATCGTCGTGAGGGCCGGGGCGATCCAGCGGGCCTCCGGCAGATCGTCGAAACCGACGACGCTCATGTCGTCGGGCACGCTCACCCCGCGTTCCGCCAGCGCCTCGTACACACCGAGGGCCATCCGGTCCGAGCAGACGAAGACGGCCGTCGGCCGCTCGGGCAGGTCGAGGAGCTCCAGCATGCGGCGGCGGGCGAGACCTTCGTCGAAGCCTGCGTGCCGGACGTACTCGGGACGGTGCCGCACCCCGGCAGAGGCGAGCGCCGAGCGGAAGCCGGCCACCCGGGCGGTGCTGCACATCTTGCGCTGGTGACCGGCGATCACGGCGATCCGCTCATGGCCCAGCGCCAGCAGATGCTCGGTGGCGAGGACACCGCCGTGCCAGTTCGCCGCGCCCACCGACACCACGCCCGGCGGCGGATCCAGCACCGGGTCGATCATCACGAACGGGACGCGGTGCTGCTCCAGCCACGCGTACTGCGAGACCGTCAGCTCGGCCAGGTTGAACAGCACCCCCGACGAGCCGCGCGCGATGAGCTTGTCCAGCCAGCCACGCTCCGGACGGCCGCCCCGCGTCCGGGTCAGCCCGGCCGAGACGACCACCTCCAGGCCCGCGTCGTGGGCCGCCGCCTCCACCCCGTGCAGCACCGCGCCCGACCAGGAGCTGTCCAGGGAGTGCACGACGAGGTCGACCAGCCCGGGTGTCTTCGCCGCGTCGAAGCGTGGTCTGCGGACATAGCCGAGCCGGTCCAGTGCCTCGGTGACCCGGCGGCGGGTCTCGGGGGCCACGTCCTCGCGGCCGTTGACCACCTTGGACGCGGTCGGCACGGACACCCCGGCCTCACGGGCCACGACCGCCAGGGTAGGACCGGCCGCCACGCTCGCACCGCCCGTACGGACCATCGGGAACCACCTCTCCGGCCCGCCCGAGGGCCCTGAAAAGTTTCGACCAGCGCGGAAACAGTAAGCGCTTCCTACCCTAGGTTCGCCGCGATGAGTCCGGAAGAGCCAGGAGTTCCAAGGACTGCACGGACCGCGGCTTTCGAAACTTCGAACGCGCCCACCGTCACCAGCAGGTGGGACGGAATCCCTTGAAGTCGGCCGTGAACGCCGAGTCGACGAGATCCACCGGATGCGGGCCCAACGCCGGGCACATTCAGGTTGGTGGGCACTCACCCAGCGCCGAACAAGTGCCCACCGACCTCACCGGGCCGACGACACCGGCTGAGGCGCCCGTAGGCGACCGAGCCAGACATTCGGCACCTCGGCTGCAGGGCCAGGCCGCCGCAACGCCCCACCCTCACGCCACCCGCCCCAAATCACCCTCCCGAACCTCATGCACCAACCCCCCGCCCCCCGCCACCCGCTCCAACTCCTCCACCACGATCCGCCCGAGCCGCTCCAACTCGTTCCCGAGCGACCCGGCGATATGAGGGGTCAGGAAGACATTGGGCAGGTGATACAGCGGCGACCCCGCAGGCAAAGGCTCCGGCTCGGTCACGTCGAGCACCGCGTGCAGCCGCCCGGAGACAAGTTCGTCCGTGAGCGCCACGGGGTCGACCAACGCCCCCCGCGAGGTGTTGATCAGTACGCCCCCGTCCCGGATCAGCCCCAGTCGCTCCCCGTCGAGCATCCGGTACGTCTCGGGGATGTCCGGCGCGTGCAGGCTGACGATGTCGCTGCGCCGCAGCAGGTCGTCCAGCGACAGCGATTCGGCGCCCAGTTCGGCGGCCTCGGCGGCGCTGACGTACGGATCGTGCAGCAGCACCGTGAAGTCGAACGGCCGCAGCAACTCCAGCAGGCGTCTGCCGACCCGCGACGCCCCGATGACGCCGACCCGGCGGCCGACGTTGCCGGTCGCGGCGGTCTCGCGATGCGTCGGGTAGGCGTGGGTGGTGCGAAATCGCTCCCGATGGCCGAAGGCGTCCTTCCCGGCGAGCAGGATCATCGCCAGCGTGTACTCCGCGACCGGCAGCGCGTTGCCGGCCACCGCGCTGGAGACGGTGACGCCGGCCTTCCACAGCGCGTCGCCGACCAGCGAGCGTACCGAGCCGGCGGCGTGCAGTACCGCGCGCAGTCCGGGCGCGGCGGTGAGGACGCCGGTGTCGAGGTGGGGGCAGCCCCAGCCGGTGATGAGCACTTCGGTCCGGGCGAGGACCCCGGCTACGGCCGGGTCGGTGAAGTCTCGTACGACGAGCGTGGGGTCGAGCTCGGCCGCCTGCCGCAGTCGGGCCATGAGCGGTGGCGGGAACAGATGGGGGAGGTGCACCGGATCCATCGCGAACACGGCCCTCAAGGGGTGCGGGCTGGGCATGACTCTCCTGAGGCGCCGAGGTGAGCACTGAGTTGAGCACTGAGTCGAGACACTGGCGACGCTGAACGGAACACGTTCAGAAAGCGCCTTCTACCGTAGATCCGGTCGTTGGACCGGTCAATCGGTGAGATGAGGAGCGAAGCCCTTGCCCTGGACCGGCGACCGGTGCCAGGGGGCCCGTTCTCCGTGGGCCTGGTGGTCTGCTCGCGCAACCAACTGGCACGTTGCAGGCCCGAGTTCGACGAGGCGGGCACCACCGGCAGCTGGTCCCCCTTGCGGATCGGAGATGCACGATGTGCTTCTGGGTCGCCCTCGACGGCGGCGGCGGTGACTACGGCTCCGACAGCGGCGGCTTCGACCAGCTCGGCTTCGGAATCCTGATGTACGCCAAGTAGCCGGGTAAGCCGAATAGCCCTCACAACCGCCCGTGCGCCGGATTATCGGGCCACAATGAGTTGCTCTGATCTTCACGGTGCACGAGCGCGGTGAGGAGGCTGGTGGACGTATGACGGCAGTCCAGGCAGACCCCGTGGTGAGCACGCCCTACGGTGCCGTGCGGGGCCGGTACGAAGACGGCGTCGCGGTGTTCCGGGGCATTCCCTACGCGGCGCCGCCGTTCGGCCCGCACCGGTTCCGGCCGCCCGTGCCGCCCGAGCCCTGGGACGGTGTGCGCGAGGCCGCGGACTTCGGGCCGACGCCGCCCAAGCCGCCGTATTCCGAGGCGTTCGCGCAGTACCTGTCCGACCCCGTTGTGCCCGGCGACGACTGTCTCAACCTCAACGTCTGGACCCCCGAGCCCGGCCCCGCCGCCCGGCTGCCCGTCATGGTGTGGCTGCACGGCGGCGCCCTGACCCGCGGCTCCTCGGGCGTACCCGTGTACGACGGCCGGCCCTTCGCCCGTGACGGCGTCGTCCTCGTGTCCGTCAACTACCGGCTGGGCGTCGAGGGCTACGGCTACTTCCCGGACGCCCCCGCCAACCCCGGCCTGCGCGACCAACTGGCCGCCCTGGAGTGGGTGCACGCCTCGATCGCGGCGTTCGGCGGCGACCCCGGCCGCGTCACCCTGTTCGGCCAGTCCGCCGGCGCGATCAGCATCGGCGCGCTGCTCGCCGCCCCGCAGGCCCAGGGCCTGGTCCGGCGGGCGATCCTGCAGAGCGGGCCGCCCGAGACCGCCGAGCGGGACAAAGTACGGCGGATGGTGCGCCGCATGGCCACCCGGCTCAAGATCCCGGCCACCGCCGCGGCCTTCGCCGACGTCGACCGGGAGCTGCTCCTGCGCACCCAGGCCGAAGTGGGCCGGCTCAGCAGCCCCGTCGTGGGCGGGCCGGCCTTCGGGATCGTCGTCGACGGCGACATCGTGCCCCGCGACCCCCTGGAGGCGCTCACGGAGGGTGACGCCGCCTCAGGCGTCGACCTGATGATGGGCTGGACCCGCGACGAGTACCGGCTGTGGCTGGTGCCCGGCGGGCTCCTGGAACGCGTCGACCGGCTCGGCGCGGTCGCCCTGGCCGGCGCCATGGCCCGCTGCCGTGCCGGCGCCGACGTGCCCCGCGGCTACCGCGCCCTGCACCCCGAGGCCGGCACCGCCGAGACAGTCGGCCAGATGGTCACCGACCACCTGCTGCGCGGGCCCCTGCACCGCCTGGCCGACGCCCGCCCCGGATCGTCGTACGTGTACGAGTTCGCCTGGCCCTCCACCCTCCCCGACCTCGGCGCCTGCCACGCCCTGGAGCTCGGTTTCGTCTTCGACACCGGGGACGTTCCCGAGTCCCGCAAGCTGGCCGGCGAGGGAGCGCCGCAGGAGCTGGCCCACGAGATGCACCGCACATGGGTGCGGTTCGCGGTGCAGGGCGACCCGGGGTGGCAGCCCTGGGACGACTCGCACCCGGTGCGGATCTTCGGCGACGGCGAGACCCGCACCGCGCTCGGCCCCCGCGACCCCGAACTCGCCCTGTGGGCCACGGCCGCCCCGCCAGAAGCCATGCCCACGTCGGCCCTTGCCGACGATGCGCCGCCCCCGCGCGGCACGGAGATGCGATCGGTCGTACGACGGCTTCGCCTGCCCGGCGCGGTCCGCCGCCACTGACACGACGACCACGCCGACGCGCCTCCTCCCGCCCGCTGCCCCTTCGGGGCATGCGGCGTCGGGCGTTGGCGTCCCCGCGTCGGGGGCCTCGGCGTCCCCGCCTCAAGCGTCGGGACGTGTGTAAACGATCCGTGCCCGTCGGTCGGCGCCCCCGACCTTGGATGCCGCCGCGCGGGCCCGAGCCGGGTGCGCTTCTGCCGGCTACCGCGCCGCCGTCAGAGTCCGGGCGATGGAGCCGATCGCCTCCGGGCCGACCCGGCAGCACCCGCCGATCAGCCGAGCCCCTGACGCCCGCCACGCCTCGACCTGCTCGGAGACGAAGCCGGCCTCGCCGGACCAGGCCCGGGCCTCCGCGTCCCAGGCCTCGCCGCTGTTCGGGTAGACCACGACCGGCTTGCCCGTGACGCGGGCGGCGATCTCGACGGCGCCCTCGACGTCCTGCGGCGCGCAGCAGTTCACGCCCACCGCGATCACCTCGTCGGCTTCGGCGGCCAGGGCGAAGGCCTCCTCCAGCGGCTGCCCGGCGCGGGTGCGCTCCCCGGCGACGGAGTACGACAGCCAGGCCGGCACGCCGAGCCCACGCACCGCTCGCAGCAGCGCCTCCGCCTCGTCGGCGTCCGGGACCGTCTCCAGCGCCAGTACGTCGGGCCGCGCACCGGCCAGCACCTCGAGGCGGGGCCGGTGGAAGCGTTCCAGCTCGTCGACGCTCAGCCCGTACCGCCCCCGGTACTCGGAGCCGTCCGCCAGCATCGCCCCGTACGGCCCGACCGACGCGGCCACCCACAGCGGCCGGGTAACACCCCTGCCCCGCGCCTGGCGGGCCGCTTCCCGGGCCAACTCCACGCTCAGGGCGAGCAGTTCGGCCGCCCGGCCCTCCGGGATCCCGCGCCTCGCGAATCCCTCGAAGGTCGCCTGGTAGCTCGACGTGATCGCCACGTCCGCCCCCGCCTCGAAGTAGGCGAGATGCGCCTCGGTGATCGCCTCCGGACGCTCCGCGAGCAGTCGCGCCGACCACAGCTCGTCGCTCAGGTCGTGCCCGGTGGCCTCGAGCTGGTTGGACATCCCGCCGTCGAGTACGACGGTCCCGGCGGCGAGGGCTTCGGCGAGGGTGATGGTGCTGGTCATGATGACGACGGTAGTCGAGGCGGGGCGGGGTATCAGCAGGTGGGACGACCCTGAGCGCCCCGGGCTGCCGCTCCCTACGCCGTGTGCGCCCACCCGGCCGGCGTCCGCGGCCGCGCCCGAACCTCGTCGCCGGTACCGCCGGCCCGACGTGCAGCCCCGCGGTCAGGACGTACGGCCACCTGCCGAGGCCATTGGCGGCGGCACTCGTGCTGCGGGGGACGGGGGGAGAGGCTCGCGATGACGGCGGTGAGGACTACGTCGTTGCCGTCGCCGCTCCGGTAGTTGATCCGATGGGTGGTGTCGTCCAACTGGAGCTTCTCGCTCTCTTGAAGCCGCTGAAGGCGCCGGTCTTCTTCGTGCGCCCCCGTGGTCGAGGAGCGGCAGCCGCAGGGTGTCGTCGACCTGATCGGAGACGGGCGGAGCCGGGCGCCGATAACAGAAACTTGGCGCTTCGCTTTGTCTCGCCGGACTCGTTGACCTCCTGGTGACTCACCCTTACCTTTCAGTCGTTCGTAATGACAGATTCTGTTCGTTATCTCGAACGTCCCCACACATTCCCCGAGAGGCACCCCCCGCATGAGCCGCGATCGCGATCTGCCCCAAAAGCCCCCTTCTCACCAAGTCACCAGCCGCCGACTGCTGTTGAAGGGCGCCGCAGCCGCCGGAGCCCTGACCGCCGCCTCTGCCCTCCCCGGTGTCGCCCACGCCGCACCCCCGAAGGCGGCCTCCCACGTGAACCCCCTCGTCCGACAGCGCGCCGACCCCCACATCAACCGCCACACCGACGGCTTCTACTACTTCACGGCCACCGCCCCCGAGTACGACCGCATCGTCCTGCGCCGCTCCCGCACCCTCAACGGCCTGTCCACGGCCGCCGAATCGGTCATCTGGCGGGCCCACCCCACCGGCGACATGGGCGCGCACATCTGGGCACCGGAGCTGCACCGCATCGGCGGCAAGTGGTACATCTACTTCGCCGCCGCGCCCGCCGAGGACGTGTGGCAGATCCGCATCTGGGTCCTGGAGAACTCCCACCCCAACCCCTTCAAGGGCACCTGGGTGGAGAAGGGGCAGGTCAGGACCGCCTGGGAGACCTTCTCCCTCGATGCCACCACCTTCACCCACCGCGGCTCCCGCTACCTCTGCTGGGCGCAGCACGAGCCGGGGCTGGACAACAACACCGGTCTCTTCCTGTCCGAGATGGCGAACCCGTGGACCCTGACCGGGCCCCAAGTGCGCTTGTCCACACCCGAGTTGGACTGGGAGTGCGTCGGCTTCAAGGTCAACGAGGGCCCGTACGCCCTCAAGCGCAACGGCCGGATCTTCCTGACCTACTCGGCCTCCGCGACCGACCACCACTACTGCGTCGGCATGCTGACCGTCGACGCCGAGGCCGACCTGATGGACCCGGCCAACTGGTCGAAGTCCCCGACCCCGGTCTTCACCGGCAACGACACCACCAAGCAGTACGGCCCCGGCCACAACTGCTTCACCGTCGCCGAGGACGGCCGCAGCGATGTCCTCGTCTACCACGCCCGCCAGTACAAGGAGATCGTCGGTGACCCGCTGAACGACCCCAACCGTCACACCCGCGTCCAGAAGCTCGGCTGGAACCCGGACGGCACCCCGAACTTCGGCATACCCGTGGCGGACACGGCCGCCGCGACCGCCGCAACTGTCGAGGAGAGTGCGTGAGATGAGACGTGCCTACGCCGCTCTGCTGGCCCTCTGTCTGGCCCTCGCCGGCGCCCTGGCCACCGCGGGGCCCGCCCAGGCCGCACCCCGGACCATCACCAACGGCACCCGGTTCACCGACACCTCGGGGAATCCGGTGCACGCCCACGGCGGCGGTGTCATCAAGGTCGGCTCGTACTACTACTGGTTCGGCGAGAACCGCAACGCCGACAACACCTTCCGGTACGTGGACGCCTACCGCTCGACCGACCTGAAGAACTGGGAGTTCAGGAACCACGTCCTGACCCAGGCCTCCGACCCGGAGCTCGGCACCGCCAACATCGAGCGCCCGAAGGTCATGTACAACGCCTCCACCGGCAAGTTCGTCATGTGGATGCACAAGGAGAACGGCGTCGACTACAGCGAGGCCCGCGCCGCCGTCGCCGTGTCCGACACGGTCGACGGCACCTACACCTGGCAGGGCAGCTTCCGCCCGCTCGGCGGGCACATGTCCCGCGACATCACGGTCTTCGTGGACACCGACGGCGCCGGATACATGATCTCCGCCGCCCGCGAGAACTACGACCTGCAGATCTACCGCCTGACCGACGACTACACCGGCATCGCGAGCCTCGTCGCCGACCCCTGGCACGGCGGCCACCGCGAGGCCCCCGCCCTGTTCAAGCGAAACGGCGTCTACTTCATGCTGACCTCGGGCGCGACCGGCTGGAGCCCGAACCAGCAGCAGTACGCCACGGCCACCAGCATCGCCGGTCCCTGGACGGCGATGACGAACGTCGGCGACTCCACGACGTACGGCTCACAGACGGCGTACGTCCTGCCCGTGCAGGGCAGTTCGACCACCTCCTACCTCTACCTCGGTGACCGCTGGGGCAACTCCTTCGGTGGCACCGTCAACGACTCCCGCTACGTCTGGCTGCCGCTGACCTTCCCCACCTCGACCTCGATGGCCATGTCCTGGTCCCCGGAGGTCACCGTCGACACGGCCACCGGATCGATCAGCGGGACGAGCGCCACGTACAACACGCTGATCGCACGGCACTCCTCCAAGTGCGCCGACGTCACCGGCCAGTCGCTGTGGCAGGGCGCACAGATCAAGCAGTACGACTGCAACGGCGGCAGCAACCAGAAGTACTGGTTCAGGTCGGCGGGCAGCGGCTATTACCAGCTGATGGTCAGGAACAGTTCCCTGTGCGTCCAGGAGAACGCGACCACGGTCACCCAGGAGAACTGCAACGCCTCCTCGGCCGGCCAGCAGTGGTCGGTCACCACGACCGGCTCCTACGTGACCGTCAAGTCCCGCGCGACCGGGGAGTGCCTGGACGTGAACGGCGCGTCCATCGCCAACTCCGCCGCTGTCATCACATACGCGTGCAACGGGGCGACGAACCAGCAGTGGACACGCGGAACCTGACTCCTGAAAGTGCTTGCGCTGGTCTTGACTGGGGGTGATGTCGAATTCTCGTCAGTATCTAGAAAGCGCTTGTCCAAACGGGTACGGTCCAGGCGCACGCCGCGTCCACCCGAGGGAGGAGTCACGCATGAGGCGTTTCAACTCCGTCGTACTGCTGGCCGCCACCTTGAGTGCCGTGCCCTTGCTGACGGCGGTACCGGCCCGGGCCGCCCATGCCCACTGCACCGCCACCGCCTGCCACTTCGACGTCCCGCCCGGAACGTACGACGTGAAGGTCCTCCTCGGCGGCGAGGCCGCGTCGAGCACGAGTGTCAGCGGGGAGACCCGCCGCTCCCTGCTCCCCGAGACGGCCGCCGAGGCAGGCGAACGCGTCGCCCGCAGCTTCACCGTGAACGTCCGCACCCCCGAGGGCGAGCCCACCGGCCCCGCCGGAACGCCCGGCCTCGACCTGCAACTCGGCGGCTCGGCCCCCGCCCTGGCCGACATCGAGGTGACCCCGGCCCGGCACGCCCGCCAGATCTTCCTCGTCGGCGACTCCACGGTCTGCGACCAGCCCGGCGACCCGTACTCCGGCTGGGGCCAGCAGCTTCCGCAGTACCTGCGCAAGGGCCTGTCCGTCGCCAACTACGCCGACTCCGGCGAGAGCACGGTCAGCTACCTCGCCGACGCGCGCCTGTGGGCCACCGTCCGGCCGCAGATCCGGCGCGGCGACCTGGTCCTGATCCAGCTCGCCCACAACGACAAGACGACCGACGAGGCGACGTACCGGGTGAATCTGGAGACCCTGGTGGCGGGCGTGCGGGAGAAGGGCGGGGAGCCGGTCCTGGTGACGCCCGTCGTGCGCCGATGGTTCAACTCCGACGGCACGCTGAACAACGACACGGCCCTGCTCGTGAACGGCCTGGGCGTGGACCACCCCGCCGTCGTCCGCTCCGTCGCCGCCGCCCACGACGTCCCCCTGATCGACCTCACGGCGAAGACGAAGGCGCTGGTGGAGTCCCTCGGCGTCGAGGCGTCCAAGGCGCTCTACCTCTACAACGAGAAGCGGGACAACACCCACACCTCCGTGCACGGCGCCACGACGTACGCGGGCCTGGTCCGCGACGAACTCGTCGCCCGGCGTCTGGTGCCGGAGCGCCTGATGCGGGTGGGATGAACCCCTGGGGCGCTCCGACCGGAACCGGGGCGTCCCAGGTCCGGACCGAGCCGGCGAGAAAGAGACCCGATGCACCTGCCTCCCGAAGACCGCACCCGCAGCCCGCGCACCGGCTACACCCGCGCCCACTGGGAGGCGGCCGCCGACGCCCTGCTCGCCGCGGTGGAGCCGTACGCCACCGAGGACCGCGCCCTCTACCATCTCCCCGGCGACCACGAGAGCTGGTCGGGTCGCCTCTCCGACGGTCTCGAGGGCTACGCCCGTACGCTGCTGCTGGCGGCGTTCCGCCGGGACGAGACGGTGTTGGAGCGCTATGCCGACGGCCTCGCGGCCGGCGTCCGCGGCGTCTGGCCCCGCGTCGAGGACCGCAGCCAGCCCCTGGTCGAGGCGGCCTCGATCGCGCTCGCGCTGCGGCTGACGCGGCCGTTGCTGTGGGACCGGCTGGACGACCCGGTGCGGCAGCGGGCGGCGGCCTGGCTGGGCGACGCGGTGACCGCCGAGGCCTGGCCCTGCAACTGGGAGCTGTTCCCGGTCACCGTGGGCGGCTTCCTCCAGGAGATCGGACATGAGGCCGAGGAGTCCCGCAAGGCGATCGACCGGGGGCTGGAGCGCATCGAGAAGTGGTACGTCGGCGGCGGCTGGTACACCGACGGCGACGGCCGCAAGTTCGACTACTACAACGGCTGGGCCATGCACCTGTACCCCGTGCTGCACGCCTGGCTCGCGCAGGACGAAAAGCTCCTCGACCTGTACGGCGGCCGGCTCTCCCGGCATCTGGACGACTACGCCCGCCTGTTCGGCGGTGACGGCGGCCCCCTGCACCAGGGCCGCTCCCTGACCTACCGTTTCGCCACTACCGCCCCCCTGTGGCTGGGCGCCCTCACGGGCCGCACACCGCTCGCGGCAGGGGAGACCCGGAGGATCTCCTCCGGCGCGCTCAAGTACTTCCTGGAGCGGGGCGCCGTGGACGCGAACGGGCTGCTGACCCTCGGCTGGCACGGCCCCGACGAGGCGATCCTCCAGGGCTATTCGGGCCCGGCGTCCCCGTACTGGGCGAGCAAGGGCTTCCTCGGTCTGCTCCTGCCGGCGGACCACGCCGTGTGGACGGCGCAGGAGGAACCGGGGCCCGCCGAGCGCGAGGATGCGATCACCGCCATCACCGCCCCCAACTGGCTTGTGCAGTCCACGAGTTCGGACGGCCTGGTCCGCCTCCACAACCACGGCAGCGAGGACGTCCGCTACGACCCGTACTACACGCGGCTCGCCTACTCGACGGCGACGACGCCCGCACCGTCGTACGACAACAGCGTGATCGTCGGCGACGATCCGAGCCGTACGGACATCCTGCCGCTCGGTGCGGGGGAGGGCTGGGCGGCCTCACGGCACTCGGGCGGTGACGGAACGCGGGTGACGAGCGTGGTGCTCGCGCAGGGGGCCGTGGAGGTGCGGGCCCACCTGGTGGCAGGTGCGGCGGCAGGAACGCCGGTTCGGATCACGGGCTGGGCCGCACGGGACGGGGTCCGCGCCGAACTCCGCCCTGCCGCCCGGCTCGACGACGACCTCACCGGCGTCACCGACGCCGGACCCACCCTTTTCGTCGCCCTCGCCCGGCTCACGGCCGAACCGGAACCCGCCCCGCTGGACGAGCTGGTGACCGTGCGCGTGGACGACGACGGCGGGATCCATGTCCGCTGGACCGACGGCCGTGCGGTCCACGTGCGGTTGGCGGACGGCGAAGGTGTCCGCGTGCGGGTCAGCGCCTGACCCCCTGGGCCGTGATGCCGGCCCGGTCGAGTGCTCTGGCCACGGCGGGCGGGTCCACCGGGTCACCGTCGGGGTGGGCGCGCACGTGCTCCAGCAGCAACCGCGCGTCCAGCCCGTATGCCTCGGCGTCGGCCAGGAGGCCGTCCGCGCCCGGACCGGCGGTCGTGCCGGCGAAGTGGAGCTCCAGCTCCCTAAGCAGGCTGCCGCGGTCGACGAAGTCGCTCATGCCGCAGTCCAGGCCGTCGTCCTTGAGGCCGTCGGGGTAGGGCGCCCGGTTCCACGCGCCGTTCTCGTACCAGTAGACGCAGCCGAGTTCGTACCCTTCCAGCCGGTCGCGCAGCTCCGCGTAGGGCAGCCAGTCGGGGCCGCCCGCCAGCATGTCGATCGGCGGCTCGTGCCACTTGACGCCGCTCGACTCGTCCTCGCCGTAGAGCACGAACCGGCCCTCGCCCATCCTGGACATGATCCACCAGGTGCAGCCGCAGTCGTCCCGGTGCAGGCCCACCTCGTCGATCCAGTGCCCGATCCGGTGCACGCTCGGGCGCTCCTCCTGCTCGGTGGTCGCCTTGACGGCGGCGAGCAGCGCCCACCGTGCCCACAGCACCTCTCCCGGCGGCAGGTCCTGCGGGAGTCCCGGTCGGTGAACGGTCATGCGTGCCCCGTGTGTTCTCGTCGCGATGGTGATCGCCGCAACAGTACGACGGGGGCGCCGACGACCGCCGGGTCACTTCGGCCGGCACCGAAACGACCGGCGCCTAGCGTTCGGGGCATGACCGAAACCGCCCGGCTCACCCCCGCCGACGCCGTCACCGCCATGGTCGACCACGTCCTCGCCCTGGCCGCGACCTGGCCGAACTGGGACGGCACGCTCGCCCATGTCGACGACCGCGTCTACACCCCGCACAAGGCGATCCGCCGCGTCGCCGACCATCTGATCGACCACCTGGCCGAACTGGAGGCCCGGCTGGCGGGCGAGGAGCCCCGGCCCGACCACTGGCACGCCTCCGCCATCACCATCGAGGCGGACCTCGCGCCCTTCACCCCGCAGGACCTCGACGAGGCCCGCAGCCGGCTGACCCGGCTCGCCCGCGTCTGGGCCAACCGGCTCGACGCCTTGAGCGACGACCAGCTCGACGACTCGCCCGGCCACGGCTGGAGCTTCCGCGAAATCGCCCGCCACCTGGAGGGATCGACGTACTACGCCGATGCCGTCGGAGACCTGTCCTGACCGCCCGACCACCCGAGGCCCCCTCATGACGACGTTCGCCGAACTCCACCACCGCGACGAGCCCCTGCTGCTCCCCACCGCCTGGGACCACGCCTCGGCGCGAGCACTGGCGGAGCGGGGATTCCGCGCGATCGGCACGACGAGCCTCGGCGTCGCGGCCGCCGCCGGTCTGCCCGACGGGGCGTCGGAGACCCGTGACGAGACACTGCGGCTCGCCCTGGCCCTCGGCTCGGATCCGTACCTGCTCTCCGTCGACGCGGAGGACGGCTACAGCGAGGATCCCGACGAGGTGGGGGAGTTCGCGCGGCACCTCACGGCCGTCGGAGCCGTCGGTATCAACCTGGAGGACCGTCTCGGCTCCACCGCGCTGCACGCCGCGAAGATCACCGCGGTCAAGTCGGCGGCACCGGGCCTCTTCGTCAACGCCCGCAGCGACACGTATTGGACGGGGGACGGCACGGGGACGATCGACCGCCTCGATGCCTATCAACAAGCAGGTGCCGACTGCGTGTTCGTGCCGGGGCTCAGCGAACCCCGGGAGATCGCCGCCCTGGTGAGGCACCTCGACGTTCCGCTCAACATCCTCTACGCACCGACCGGCCCCACCGTCCCCCACCTGGCCGACCTCGGCGTTCGCCGCGTCAGTCTCGGCTCGCTGCTCTACCGCCGGGCGCTGGGCGCGGCGTTGGAAGCGGCCGAGGCGATCAGGGAGGGCCGGGCGCCGGGCGCGGCGGCCCCCTCCTACGGCGCCGTGGACGCCCTCGCCCGCCGGGGGTAGGGGAGCCCGTCGGGGCGATCTGACTCACAGCGACGGTGAGGCGCGCCCTGTTAGGCTTGACCCTTTCCCGGGTATCAGACCCTTTGGACTCATCACCGGCGAGGGACCGAGGAACCATGACCATGGACATCCCCGGCGACAGGCGACTGGCGGCCGCCGTCGTGATGGACGACCAGCAGCGGGTGCTTCTGGTGCGCCGCAGCGAGAGGGAACGGTTCCTGCCACGGGTGTGGGGTGTCCCCTGCGGAAAGCTGGAGCCCGGCGAGAGTCCCGAGGACGGGGCCCTGCGTGAGCTGAAGGAAGAGACCGGACTGCTCGGCGAGATCGTCCGCAAGGTCGGCGAGTCCTCGTTCCTCAGCGACTACCGGGGTCACGAGATCAAGAACTGGCAGGAGAACTTCCTGGTCAGGCCCTTGTCCACGGCGGTCACCCTGCCCGAGCCCGACCAGGCCGCCGCCTGGCTCGACCGGGCCGAGCTGACGTCGGTCGAGATCGACGAGTACAACCTCGACATCGTGCAACAGGCGTTCACCGGGCCCTGAGCCGTTCCGCCAGGTCCCGCAGCGCATCCAGATAGTCCCCGACCGGCAGGGGCACCTTCGCCACCGCGCCCGGGTGCGGGCCCGCCGCCGTGAACACATCGGTGTGGTCCCGCCGTTCGGCGCCCGTCTCCAGGAACAGCGTCACCGTGGGCACGTCCGTGTCGCACCAGGCCCGGTGCAGGGTGTGCGCGGGCAGGGCGTACGAGCTGCCCGCCGCGTACTGTCCCACGTGCGTCAGCCGCAGCCGCGCCGGACCGGCCGGCCTCAGGACCCAGTCGGCCGAGCGCTCCGCGAGCGACTCCTCGTAGCGGGCCGCCACCAGGTCGCCGACGCTGTCGCCGACCTCGTACAGCTCCATGGCCAGTCGGCCCCGTACGACATAGGAGGCCAGCGGCGAGCGGTGGTTGTGGATGTCCTCCTCGCCGATCGCGCCGGCGCCGGGATGCCACACGTGCGCGCGGAGCATCTGACGCGGACCGCCGTCGATCAGCAGCAGCTTGTCGAAGCCGAGGACATGACGGTACGACAGCCGTGCGCAGCCCTCCGGGTCGCCCTCGCCGGCGGCGAGTTCGGCGATCAGCTCCAACAGGCGGTCGGGTGAGCCGAGTTCGGCGACGACGCGGCGCGCCGCGGCCACCCGCTCGTGCTCGGGCAGTTCACCGTCCAGCGATTCGGCCAGCAGCCTCCGTGCCCCCAGGACCTGCCGACCGCCCACGCGCTCATCCTCCAACGCCCGCTCGCTCCAACCCCGCTCGTCACATCCGGGTTCAGCCATCCGGCTGGTACATCCATACGGCATGCGCGCGCAGCGCCGAAAGACCTTGATAGGTCATCCACATGGGCCGCCGCAGCTCGGTGCTGCCGCCCCGGCCCCAGGACCAGATGCCGTCCGTCTGCCCGGCCCACACCGCGGCGACGGCCCCGTCCAGCCGTACCCGCCACTCGTCCTCCAGCCCGTCGGCGCGGGCGATCTCCAGCGCGCCCGGCGAGAGCAGGGCGCGAACCAGCCAGGAGGCGGTGAAGTGCCGTACGTTCAGCACCTCGTGGCGGGACGGGTCGTCCGTACGCGGCCGGCGAACCTCCTCGTGCAGGTTCTCCAGGTCCGGGCAGGTGTCGTGCGGTGCGTCCGGACAGGACAGCAGCCAGCGGACGCCGTCCTCACGGGCGGTCCGGGCCCGGGCGCCACGCGCGTCCGTGTCCTCGCCCAGGACCCGGGCGGCCCGGTCCAGCGCGACGACGGCCTGCGCGGTGTGCAGCGGGGACGGTCTGCCGTACGGCGGCTGCAACCGGTAGCCCCAGCAGCGCAGATGCTCGCGGCGAGGGTCGCTGATCGCGCCGTCCGCGAGGACCTCGCGCAGCGCGGGAAGGATCTCGGAGCGGGGTGCGGCGCGCAGCAGCCCGCGCAGCACGGTGGTCACGACGTGGGTCGACTCCAGTCCGGCGCGGTCGAGTTGCCGGGTGAAGGCGCCGGTGCAGCGGTCCACCTCGGCTGCCAGCCGCTCGGCGGACGTGCCGGCCCGGGCCAGTGCGCCCAGCACCAGGGCGGTGACCTCCGGGCGGGCCTCGGAGCCCTGCGACCGCGCCGACCAGCCGCCGTCCGGGAGCCGCAGCCGCCACAGGGTGTCCACCAGGTCGCCGGTGCTCAGCCCTCCGTCGGGCACGCCCAGGTCGAGCATGATGTGCAGGCCGTACGCCGTACCGACGGGCGTCGGCCATGAGGGCGTGTTCTCGCCGAGGGAGTGCGGCCAGCCGGTGAGGCGCCCGCGCTCCGGGTCCGCCACGACCGACACCTGGTCGACGAGGGTGCCGTAGGCGGAGGCGAAGACCTTCGGGAGCGGGCCGGGCGCCCCCGGGGCCATGGCGGCAGGCCCTACGGCAGCGGCACCTGCGGGGTCGGCGGCGGCCGCCGCTGCCGCCCGGGCCCGCAGCAGCGCCGCCGCCAGCCAGGCCGCGACGAAGGTGGCGAGCCCGCTGACCCCGGAGATCACATAGCGCGCGGCCGAACCGTCGAGGGAGTCGGGCAGCACACTGAACAGGAACTGGAACACGCCGTACCCGGCGGCCGCCGCCCCGAGGCCGCCGAGCCAGCCGACGAAGCGCGCCGGGGGCGAGGTGTCCGAGGGGTCCTCGTCGGGCGCGGGAGGGTCGGGGCGAGGCTGACGGGCCCTCAAGGGGCCGCGTCCGAGCTGCTGTTGGGACAAGACGCACCCTCCCCCGTGGTGGCGGCGTGTGACCTCCGCGAAGCTTCCAGTCTAAGTGGTCAGCGTGGCGCCTGGGGTGGCTGCCCGCCGTGCTCGTTCCGCGGCCAGTTCGCGAGCGCCACGTGCAGGGCGTCGACGGCACGCTCCCAGGACTCCCGTACGTCGCGGGGAGCGCCGAAGGCGCCGGTGGACTCCAGGGCGCAGTAGCCGTGGAAGGTACTGCGCAGCAGGCGGACGGCGTCGGTGAGGTCGGGTTCCTCCAGGCCGTACGCGCGGAGCATCCCGTAGGTGATCTCTGCGGTGCGGCGCATGGCGGGGGAGTCGGCGACGAGGGCCTGGTCGACGCGGATCCGGGTCGCCGCGTACCGGCCCGGGTGCTGCAGGGCGTATTCCCGGTATGCGTCCGCGAACGCGGCCAGCGCGTCCTTGCCGGCCCGCCCGGCGACGGCGGCGGCGATCCGGTCGATCATCTCGCCGCCCGCCAGCAGGGCGACCCGGGTCCGCAGATCCTGGAGATTGCGGACGTGCGAGTACAGACTCGCGTCCTTCACCCCGAAGTGCCGGGCCAGCGCGGACAGGCTGACGTTCTCGAACCCGACCTCGTCGGCGAGTTCGGCGGCGGCCGCGGCGAGCCGGTCGGCGGTGAGTCCAGCGCGGGCCATGGGGTCGGTGACCTCCGGATATATGAGACTGGCCTGGGGCCCCTAGGGACCATCCTAGTGAGTGCCGGGCCGGACCAGCCCCGTCTCATACGCAAGGACCACGGCCTGAGCGCGGTCCCGCAGATACAGCTTGGCGAAGATGCGGGCCACGTGGGACTTCACCGTGGCCTCGCTCAGCGTCAGGTAGGCGGCGAGCTCCGTGTTGGACAGGCCCCGGCCCAGGAGCGTCAGGACCTCCAGCTCGCGGGGCGTCAGGGCGGCCAGGTCGGCGTGGACGGCGGGGGCGTGAGCGGCGGGGGTGGCGGCGAAGCGCTCGACCAGCCGACGGGTGATGGTGGGCGCCAGCAGGGCGTCACCCGTGCCGACCAGCCGTACGGCCGCCGCGAGGTGCTCGGGCGTGACGTCCTTGAGGAGGAAGCCGCTCGCGCCGATCGACAGGGCCGTGTAGACGTAGCGGTCCAGGTCGAACGTCGTCAGCATCAGCACCCGGCAGCCCGGCGCCTCTTCGAGGATCCGGCGAGTGGCGTCCAGGCCGTCCATGGTGGGCATGCGGATGTCCATCAGCACGACGTCCGGGCGCAGTTCGCGTGCCAGCGACACCGCCTCCAGGCCGTCCGCCGCCTCGCCGACCACCTCGATGCCGCGCACGGTCAGGATCAGCCGGAAGCCGGTCCGGATCAGCGTCTGATCGTCGACGATGAGCACGCGGGGAGTCGGCTCGGTCACCGGTGCCGTCATGACAGGTCCTGGGAGCGGTCCACGGGACGGTCCAGCGGGATGCGCGCCCGGACCCGGAAGCCGCCGCCCAGGCGCCGACGGGCGTCCAGATCGCCGCCGTACACCGCGACCCGCTCCCGCAGGCCCAGCAGGCCGCGCCCCGTTCCCTCCCGGTGCCGCTGGAGGGCCCGGCGGGGCTGCGCCGGCGGCGCGCCGCCGGTCAGCACGCTGGGGCCGGTGTTCAGCACCTCCACGCGCAGCGCGCGGTCCGCGTAGCGCACGGTGACCTCGGCCTTTCCGCCGTCGCCGTGCTTGAGCGCGTTCGTGAGCGCCTCCTGGACGATGCGGTACGCCGTCACGTCGATGCCTTCCGGAAGGGGGCGGGGTTCGCCGGAGATCCGGACCTCGACGGGCAGCCCCGCGAACGAGACGCGGTCGACGAGTTGGCCGAGCCGGTCCAGACCGGGCTGCGGGGTGAGGTCGACGGCGGCGGTGGTGCCGCACGCGTCCCGGCCCTCGTCCGAGTCGTCGTCCTCGCCGCTGGGTGACGGCGCCAGCAGCCCGAGCAGATGCCGTAGATCCGTCATCGCGCCCCGCCCGGCGTCCTCCACCGCGCGCAGCGCCGCCGAGGCCTCGTCAGGCATGGTGCCCAGCACCTCGCGGGCGGCGCCTGCCTGGACGACCATGAGGCTGACGTTGTGGCTGACGATGTCGTGCAACTCGCGGGCGATACGGTCCCGTTCGGCCGTCACCGCCGCGCGGGCCGCGCCCTCCCGCTCACGCTCCAGCAGCCAGCCGAGCTCTCCGACGGCCTGCAGTCGGCGGCGCCGCGTCCGCAGCAGCGCGACGCTCAGCACGAGTACGGCCGCACCCGCCACCGCCGCCGTGACCCAGCCAGGTTCCCAGTCCCCCATGGGGCTCACCCTGACAGACGATCACCGCGAACGCATCGGCCCGGAGATGCAGGCCCTGCATCCCGAGGATGAGGTGACCGGCGACATGCCATCCGGGGAGGGATGTCAGGGCGTCGCCCTGCCTCGTAGCGTCATGTCCATGAGCAGTGAAGACAGCAGGGCAGAGGCCGTCGTACGGCTCGACGGCGTGCGCAAGGAGTACGGCGAGACGAACGCCCTGGCCGGCGTCTCGTTGGAGATCCGGGCCGGGGAAGCCGTGGCCGTGATGGGCCCCTCCGGGTGCGGGAAGTCCACGTTCCTCAACATGATCGCCGGACTGGACCGGCCGACGGGCGGCACGGTCGTCGTACACGGGGAGAACGTGGGGGAGCTGAGCGAGAAGGGGCTCGCGCTGTACCGGCGGCGCCGGATCGGCATGATCTTCCAGTTCTTCAACCTGATCGACGACCTGTCGGCCCTCGACAACGTGGCGCTGGCGGCCCAGTTGACCGGCACCCCGGCCCGGCAGGCCCGCCGTCGTGCCCTGGAGCTGTTCGACGAACTCGGCATCGCCGACCGGCGCAACGCCTATCCCGCCGTGCTCAGCGGAGGCGAGCGCCAACGCGTCGCCGTCGCCAGGGCGTTGATGAACCGCCCCGCCCTGCTGCTGGCCGACGAGCCGACCGGCGCCCTGGACAGCCGCTCCGGCGAGCAGGTGATGGACCTGCTGCTCGACCTCAACCAGATCGGCCAGACGCTGATCCTGGTGACCCACGACGAGCATCTCGCCCGGCGCTGCGCCAGCCGTCTGATCCGGTTCGCCGACGGCCGGGTGACCGGCGAGCACACCCTGGAGCCGTCCGTATGAGCGCCGTGTGGCGCGCCGCCCGGGCGGCGGTACGGCGGCGCAGACTCCAGACGCTCGTCATCGCGCTGGTCACGCTGACCTCGACGGCGGCCATGGTGGTGGCCCTCGGCCTGGTCGACGCGGCCTCCGCCCCCTTCGACAAGGCCTTCGCCGAACAGCGCGGCCCGCACGTCGTCGCCGCCTTCGACCCCGCCGAGGTCTCCGACACACAGCTGACGCAGGCCGCTGGGCAGCCCGGCGTCGAGACCGCCGCGGGCCCCTACGCCCAGGCCACGGTCGAACTCCCGGACGGCAGCATGCACTTCGGGCTCGGCAACGAGATCACGGTCGTCGGCCGCGCCGACCCCGACGGCCCCGTGGACCGGCTGGACCTGTGGGCCGGCCGCTGGGCCACCCGGCCCGGCGAGGTCGTCCTGAACCGGCAGTCCGACTGGACCGCGGACGACCTCGGCAAGCGGCTCCCGATGCCCTCGGGCGGCCCGGACCTCACCGTCGTGGGGTTCGCCTTCGACCTGAGCCGCACCGCGGACGCCTGGGTCGCGCCCGAGCAGATCGACGCCCTGCATCCGACGGTCACCCAGATGCTGTTCCGCTTCCCCGACGCCGCCACGGACGACGCGCTGCGCGCGCAGCTCGCCACGGTGACCGAACAGCTCCCGGCGGACGCGCTCGCCGCCTCCCGGTCGTATCTCACCCTCAAGCACCAGGTGAGCAGCTCGGCCCGGGCGTTCACGCCCTATCTCATGGCCTTCGGCATCCTGGGCATCGCGGTCGCGATCCTCATCGTCGCCAACGTCGTCAGCGGTGCCGTGATCTCCGGCTTCCGGCACATCGGCGTGCTGAAGGCTCTGGGGTTCACCCCGGGTCAGGTCGTCGCCGTCTACCTCACGATGATCTCCGTACCCGCGGTGCTCGGCTGCGCGTTCGGCACCGCGGTGGGCAACCTGCTGGCACGCCCCTTCTTCGGGTTCGTGTTCACGGGCCCGGACGCCGGGGTGTTCCACGACACCGTCACGGTCGCGCCCTGGATCAACGCCCTCACCCTGCTCGGCATGCCCGCCGTCTGCATCCTTGCCGCGCTCGGCCCCGCGCTGCGCGCCCACCGGATGCCGGCGGCGCGGGCCATCAGCGCGGGCAGCGCCCCACGCCCCGGCCGTGCGCTCGGGATCCAGCGCCGACTGGCCGGCAGCGGGCTGCCGCGCTCGGTCAGCCTGGGGATGGGCCTGCCGTTCGCCCGGCCCGGCCGCAGCGCCCTGACGCTGGCCGCCGTGGTCCTCGGTGTGACCACGGTGACCTTCGCGACCGGTCTGGCGACGACGATGACCCGGTTCGGCGAGGCCGGACGCGACACGTACCAGGTCACCGTGTACGCCTCCAACGTCAAGAACGGCAAGGAGCTTCTGCCGGAGCACGGTGACCGCGAACTCCACACGCTCCTGGGCGAGTTGCCCGGCGCCACCGCGGTCACCGCCCGGGCGAACGTCGACGTACGCCTCGCGGGGTCCGCGCACCCGGTGATGCTCGAAGGGCGTCGTGGCGATCGGACCCAGCTGGACAGCGTGCTCACGGCGGGCCGATGGACGCGGGGCGACGGCGAGGTCGTGGCCGGATCGGCCTTTCTGCGCCAGAACGGCGTACGGGTCGGCGACCGGGTCAGCCTGGAGAAGGGCGGCCGGACCGAAAAGGTACTGGTCGTCGGGGAGTTCATGGAGAGCAATGCCCGGATCGTGGTCGGCGGCTGGACGACGCTGACGGCGCTGGCCCCGGACGAGCGGCCCATCGCCTACCACGTAGGCCTCCGCGACGGCACCGACCCGAAGGCCTACGCCCGCGCTGCCCGAGCCGCCGACCACGGGATCACACCCGATGTGAGGGGCGCGAACTCCGTCACGCAGACCGTCATCGGCTCGGCCACCGCGCTCACGGTGATGCTCACCGTCGTCGCCTCTCTCGGCGTCTTCAACACCGTCGCCCTCAACACCCGTGATCGCAGGCGTGACTTGGGCATGCTGAAGTCGATCGGCATGACCCCGCGGCAGGTCACGGTGATGACGGTGACGTCGATGGCGGTCCTCGGCGCCCTCGGCTCCCTGCTCGGCATCCCGCTGGGCGTGGCGGGCTACGAGCTGGTGATCCCCCGGATGGTGGACGCCGTCGACATCACCCTGCCCCCGTACATGACGGACGTCTGGCGGGCACCGGCCCTGGCCGGACTGGCTCTTGCGGGCGTGGTGATCGCGGTGCTGGGAGCGTTCGTCCCGGCGCGCAGGGCGGGGCGGCTGACGATCGCCCAGGTACTGCGGAGCGAGTGACTTCCCCCGGGCGGGCCGCTCGGACCGCATGACACCGCGCAGGCGCTCTCATGACTCGTCAGGCACCCGGCGAGCCATGAAGAGCGCCTGTTCACCGGCCGACTCCGTGCCGTCGTACAGCGAGGTGTCCAGCCCGCAGAAGGAGAAGCCCATGCGGAGGTAGGCGCGAATCGCGGGAGCGTTGATGTTGCTGACCTCGAGCCAGACATGGCCCGCCCCGCACTCCCGCGCGAAGTCGAAGGCGTGGTTCATCAGCGTCCGCCCGATCCCCTTGCCCCGCCACGCCGGAGCGACCTCGATGTCGCGGATGGTCAGGCGGGCGTTCCATGGGGCGAAAGAGGTCTCCACCACGCCGCACAGCCGGTCCCCGTCGAGGGCGACCACCGTCCGCTCGAGTCCGGGAGGGCCGTCGTCGTCCTCGCTGCCGTCCTCGGCGGGGAAGACCTTGTGGAGGGGAGGGTGCACGGAAGCCTGGCGGATGCTGAATCCGTCGTCGGTCGCGGCCACCTCGAACACGGAGTCCGTCGTGAAAGACCCGTCGAGTTCCGCGAGGGCCGTCCCGTCCTCGGGCCGCGCCGGCCGGTAGAGGATGGTCCCCACGTCGCCGAGCACCGTCGCATCGTCCCCAGTCGTCTCCATGCCACGACCGTACGCGGACGTGGAGCTCCCGCCCGGACAGGGGTGCACAAGACCGTCCGGGCGGGGGCGTCCCTGCGGGCGGGGTCAGCTGATCGGCGCGTACAGCACACCGAGCTTGTCGAGCTCGTCCCCCGACCGGCCCGTGAACCCGACGATCTGCCAGCCGGACGGCGCCGTGAAGGTCGTGGCTGCCGAGGTGGCCGTACCGGCGGAGAGGGTGCGGCCCCGGTCCGTGGTGAAGACGGCCGAGAAGATCCGCGTACGACCGTCCTTCTGGCCCTGCGACAGCTTTACGGCGGTGAGGTGCTCGCCACCGGCCAGGGTCAGGGACGTCGCCGTGCCACCCGCGCCGCCATGGGTGAGCGCCGTGCCGCCGTCGTGCGTGAGGGACACCGCGTCCAGGCGGCTGCCGCCACGCAGGGTGAGGGTGCGCGGGGACACGGCCACCGGCAGGTCGTCCGCGTCGTTGAAAGCCGTGCCGTGCGGGCCGCCGAAGAAGTCGCTCGCCTTCAGGGCCGGGTTGAGGGTGTAGGAGAAGTCGACCGTGTGCGGAAAGTGGTCGGAGAGGTGCTTGCCGTCCGAGCGGAGGAACTTCGCCCAGTCGTTGTTGTAGCGGGTGGCGGTCAGGCCCAGCAGCTTGCTGCCGCGGTAGAGGACCTTGTCGACGACCTCGCAGTCATCGGCCGGTGCGGTCGCGTCGCACAGCAGGGCGTCGCTGCCCGCCGCCGGGGGAGTGCCGCCCTTGACCAGCTGCACCCAGGCGTCGGTCAGGCCGTTCTCGGCGACCAGTGTGCGGATGTTGTCGCCGACGCGGGTGTAGCGGGTGTTGGTGTCGCCCATGACGACGACGGCGTTGCCGGACGAGTTGGCCCGGATGAAGTCCGACAGCTGCTCGACGTTGGCGCGGCGCGCGGCGAGGGCGGCGTCGTCGGAGTCGGCGTTGGTGTGGACGTTGTAGAGGTCCACGAACACGCCCTCGGCGAGGCGCACCCGGGCCAGCGTGAAGCCCTTCGGGGTCAGGCAGTTCGTGCCGGTGCAGTTGTTCCACCTCACCCGCTCGAAGTCCTCGAAGGAGTGGTCCGAGAGGGTGTTGAGACCGTCGCCGATGCCCGCGCCACCGCTGGTCGCCGTGCGGTGCGGGTGGGTGTCGTTGGCGTACAGCGAGGCGTGGTAGTTGAAGTCCTCCTGGACGTTCACGATGTCGTACGGGGCCAGCCGCTGCCCGATGAGCGGGGTGTTCGTCTCGGGGTCGCTGTCGCCGAGGCCGAGCGGGAGACCCGCGACGTTGTACGTCAGGACGTTGAAGGTGCCGGAGTCGGCGGCCGTCGCGGGCGTGGCCGCGGTCGTGGCGAGGCCGGTGAGGGCCAGTGCGGCGGCCGCGAGGGTGCCGATGAGTCTTCTCATGGTGGGGGAGTCTCCGGGGGTGACGGGGGCCAGGAAGGTGAGCGCTGTTCAGATTCCGTGTCAACGAGGGTGACGTACAAGGGCCGTTGGGGAAACAGTGAGGGACGTGGCGTTCCGCCGCGTCAGGGGCACCCGGCCGCCACGCGCCGCTCGTTCAACGTTCATGTTTCGCCTTGATCCTCCACACACGGCGCAGCAGCGCCGTCGAAGGCAGCGCCATCCAGGAGGCCTTTCATGGGACACGGGCACGCGCACGGTCATCACCATCACGGACACGGCCATGACCACGACCACTCGCACGACGCGGCGGCATCCGCCCTGCCCGCCGCCTTCGACACCGCCGTGCCGGACGAGGCCCTGACCCCCGAGCAGCAGTCGCGCCGCACGCTGCTGCGCCGGGCGGGTCTGCTGGGCGCCGGGCTGGCCGCCGGCAGCGTCGTCGCCCCGGCCACGGCCGCCGCCACGCCCGCCGCCTCCGCGTCCTCGGCCTCGGGCGGCCGTAGACCGAACGGCTTCCTGTGGCTGGCCGGTGACCACCACATCCACACCCAGTACAGCAGCGACGGCAAGTACCGCGTCGTCGACCAGGTCCGTCAGGGCGCCAAGCACGGCATGGACTGGCTGGTCATCACCGACCACGGCAGCACCACCCACGCCAAGATCGGCGTCGAGAAGGTCAACCCGGACATCCGGGCGGCCCGGTCCGCGTACGAGGACACCCTCGTCTTCCAGGGCCTGGAGTGGAACATCCCGGCCGCCGAACACGGCACCGTCTTCGTCCACCCCGGCAAGAACGAGGTCTCCGTCCTCAAGCAGTTCGAGAACGACTACGACGGCGGCGTGAAGAACGCCGGCGACTCGACGCCCGCCAACGAGGCGCTCGCCGTCGCCGGGCTCAACTTCCTTGCCGAGCAGGTGGAACGGCGCAAGGTCAAGGACGCGCTGATGCTCGCCAACCACCCGGCGCGGCGCGGTGTCGACTCCCCGCACGAGATCCGCGGCTGGCGGGACGCGGGCCGTACCCGGCAGATCGCCATCGGCTTCGAGGGCGCCCCCGGCCACCAGGCGGCCGGCCTGCCCGCACCCCTCGGCATGGCCCGCGCCCGCGGCATCTACGACAACAACCCCGGCGCCAACTCCTTCGCCGGCTACCCCCTGGAGAGCTACCGCACCTGGGGCGGCTTCGACTGGATGACCGCGACCGTCGGCGGCCTGTGGGACAGCCTCCTCGCCGAGGGCAAGCCGTGGTGGATCACCGCCAACTCCGACTCCCACCAGGTGTACGGGGACACGGCCGCGCGCGGGGGCGGTGACTTCAACGCCAACGGGCGCTACGACGACCCGGTCTACGCCGGCCAGATCGACATCACCCAGGGCGACTACTGGCCCGGCCAGTACAGCCGTACGCACGTCGGCGCCGACGGCTTCTCCTACGCCGCCGTCATGGACGGCATCCGCGCGGGCCGCATCTGGGTCGACCACGGCCGGCTGCTCAGCGGCCTCGACGTCCGTGTGACGGGCGGCCGCCGCTGGGCCACGCTCGGCGGCGCCCTGCACGTCCGGAAGGGCACGAGCGTCACCCTGACCGTCGACGTGGCGATGGCGGGCGGCCCCAACTGGGCCGGTTTCGTCCCCGAGTTGGCCCGCGTGGACGTCATCGAGGGCGATGTGACCGGCCCGGTCGCGGACCGGGACACCTTCACCGCGCCGACGGCGAAGGTGGTCAAGTCGTACGAGGTGAACAAGTCGGCCGGCGTCGTCAGCCTCACGTACGACCTCGGCAAGGTCGACCGCCCCGTCTACGTCCGCCTGCGCGGCACCGACGGCAACCGCGGCGCCGTCGGCGCGATGGGCGCGGCCGTCGACCCGGCCGGCCCGGCCATCGACGTCGTCGGCGATGCCGACCCGTGGCGCGACCTGTGGTTCTACACCAATCCGGTGTGGGTCCTGCCCTCGTGACACCGTACGTTCTGACTGTGGACGCGGGTGTCAGGGACCTCCGCGGCGCCGACCACCTGCTCCACTCCCTGGCGGCGGAACTCACCCTCCCCGAGGGCACGTTCGGCTGCACCCATCTGGTACGGGGAGACCGCCCGAGGGTCGTCGTCTCCCTCACCCTGCCGTCGGAGCCGCTCCTGCGTACCGCCCAGGAGCGGCTCACGACCGGCGGATACGAGGTGTCACCCGGCCCACCCGACACGGTGGGCCGGGCGGTCCTCTACCCGGGCGCCCCCGGCCTCACCGGCACCCTGACGATCGCCGAGCTGCTGTCCCGTTCGGCGATCGACCGGGTGACGGTCCTGGGCACACCGGGCCAACCGTCCCCGGCCACCCGGCTGATCACCGGCGACCACGTACGCCCGCAGTGGCAGAACGACGAACTCGTTCTGACCACCATGCCGGCGGTGGGCGGCACGCTGGTGCCCTTCGAGGTGGCGGATCCCACGCCGTGCTGTGCGGATCACTGACGGGGTCCGTCACTCAGCGGCCGAGAACACGAACGAGAACTCCGTCGGCTCCGCGTTCAGGAAGTACTGCGGCAGCGGGCCCGGACCGCAGGACTGTGTGCCGATGCCGTGCTGGCCATGGTCGAGGTTGATCCAGAGCGTGTCACCCGGCGTGAGGTCGGTCGGATGACGGGCCGCGTCCAGCTGCTCGTTGGTCCAGCGGCGGGCGCTGAACCAGAACTCCGGGTCACCCTCGATCCTCAGTCCGCCGAGTTCGGCCCAGCGGACGTCGGCGCGGGCGCCGTTCTCCTGGGGCCGTACGTACGGGGTGTGCAGGGCGTCGATGCCCGGCAGCCACTGACCGAGCCGTGAGGCGGCACGGGTGTCGGGGTATGCCTCGCCGCCGCCACCGAAGTACAGGACCTCCTGCGCGGCGTCGGCCGGCAGGCCGAAACGGACGCCGAGGCGGGGGAGCGGAACCGTCCAGTGGCCCTCCGGAGTCACGGACACCGTCAGCTTCAGCAGGGCGCCGTCGGACGTCCAGCGGTACACAGTGCGCAGGCCCAGGTCGGCGGCGGCGGGTGCCACCCGGGTGCGGACGGTCAACGCGTCGTCGGCCGGCTCCACGGCGTCCAGTCGGTGCTGCATGCGGTGCAGGCCGAGCTTGCGCCACAGCACGCCGTAGCGCGTGTCGTCCTGCCAGGACGCGCCGTCGTCGTTGTCGGTCGTCGCCCGCCACACGTCCAGGCGCAGCCCGGTCACGTCGAGTCCGCAGATCGTCGTCGGACGCCCCGAGCGGGCGTCGAAGGCCGCCGGGCCCAGGGTGATCAGCCGCTCGCCGGGCACGGGCCGCTGCGAGGCTGCGACGGTGACGGGCGTGCGGGGGGTGACGGTCTCCTGGCCCCACGCCACCTCGTGGCCCTTGGGCCCCCACGGCGTGTCCTCGGCCAGCAGCGCGCGGACCGTCCACTGGACGTCGTCGCCGTTGCCGTCGGGCGCGGCAGCCGGCAGCTTGACCTCCGCCGACTCACCCGGCGCGAGCGGCGGCACGGTGAGCGTGTGCGCGCCCGTGGGGAATCCGTCCACCTGGTGGGAGAACTCGAACTCCAGGTGCGACAGATCGCCGAAGTCGTACGCGTTCGTCACGCGTACGGTGCCGTCGGCGCCGTCGCCCTCGATGCGGACCGGCTCGATGACCTTCTTGTACTCGACGAGCCCCGGGGAGGGGGTCCGGTCCGGGAAGACCAGACCGTCGCAGACGAAGTTGCCGTCGTGCAGTTCCTCGCCGAAGTCGCCACCGTAGGCGTAGCCCAGCTCGGGGTGCCTGATGCCGTGGTCGATCCACTCCCAGATGAAGCCGCCCTGGAGCCGGTCGTGCGCCTCGAAGATCCGCTGGTAGTCGGCGATGCCGCCCGGACCGTTGCCCATCGCGTGCCCGTACTCGCACTGGATGAAGGGGAGTTCACGCCTCTTCCCCGCACCCCCGTCCAGGCCCCGCCCGATGCGCTCGACCTCCTCGTGGGCGGCGTACATCCGTGAGTACACGTCCGTGTCCCGGCAGTTCCAGTCGCCCTCGTAGTGCACGAGCCGCGAGGCGTCCCGGCCGTGGATCCACTCGGCCATCGCGGTGAGGCCGCGCCCGGTGCCGGCCTCGTTGCCGAGGGACCAGAAGACGACCGACGGGTGGTTCTTGTCGCGCTCGACCATGCGGGCCGCCCGGTCCAGGAGGGCCGGGGTCCAGCGGTCGTCGTCGACGGGGTTGTCGCGCCAGCCCTGCTCGGTGAATCCGTGGGTCTCCAGGTCGCACTCGTCGATGACCCACAGGCCGTACTCGTCGCACAGGTCGAGGAAGGCCGGGTGCGGCGGGTAGTGCGAGGTGCGCACCGCGTTGAGGTTGTGTCGCTTCATCAGCAGCACGTCCTCCCGCATGGTCTGCACGTCGAGGGCGCGGCCCCGCTCGGGGTGCCACTCGTGCCGGTTGACGCCCTTGAAGAGGATCGCCTTCCCGTTGACCTTGATCAGGCCGTCCTCGAGGGCGACCGTACGGAAGCCGATGCGCAGCGGTACGCGCTCGCCGGCCGTGACCAGCTCGCCGTCGTACAGCTTCGGAGCCTCCGCCGACCACGGCTCGACCGGGACCGTCACCGGCTCGCCGGCCTCGACATCGATGTCGAGGCCGGGCACGGACACCCGCCCTTCGACGTCGGAGTCGACGCGCAGGGTGCCCTCACCCGTGGTGTGGTCGTACGAGGCGTGCACGAAGAAGTCGCCCGCCGCGCCCGCCGGGCGGTGCAGCAGGGTGACGTCACGGAAGATGCCGGGCAGCCACCACTGGTCCTGGTCCTCCAGGTACGAGCCGGCCGACCACTGGTGCACACGGACGGCGAGCACGTTGCCGGCCGGCTTCAGCAGCGGCCCGACCGCGAACTCGTGCGGCAGGCGGGAGCCCTTGAACTCGCCGAGCTCCGTGCCGTTCAGCCAGACGCGGGCGCAGGACTCGACGCCGTCGAAGCGCAGCACGGCGCCGCCGTCGTCCGGGGCGGGCCAGCCGTCCGGCAGGTCGAAGACGCGCAGGTGGTCGCCGGTCGGGTTCTCGGTCGGCACGTGCGGCGGGTCCACGGGGAACGGGTAGAGGTGGTTGGTGTAGATCGGCGAACCGAAGGCGCCGTCGCCCTGCAGGACCCAGTGGCCCGGGACCGTGACCTCGGCCCAGCCCCCGGCGTCGTATCCCTCCCCGGCGAACGAGTCGTCCTCGGCGTCGGCGGTCGCCGACAGACGGAAGCGCCAACTGCCGTTCAGAGAAAGCGACTTCGCGTCCGAGGAGGCGTACCAGGCGCGGGGCGGGAGGGCCCCCCGGCCCGGGGAGACGTCCTCGACGTAGTCGACGGAGGGCGTGGTGCGGAAAGACATCGGTCTCCAGCTCTTGGGAATGAAGGCGTCAGCCCTTGATGCCCGTCTGCGCGATCCCCTGCACCAGCCAGCGCTGAAGGAAGAGGAAGACGAACACCAGGGGCAGGATGGAAACGGCCGTGGCCATGAAGATCAGATGGAAGACCACGGTCTGGTTGGTCATATAGCTGGAGAGTGCGACCTGAACGGTCCAGGCACTCGGATCCTGCCCGATGACCAGCGGCCACAGGAAGGCGTTCCAGCCGTTGATGAAGGTGATGGTCGCCATCGCCGCGAAGAAGTTCAGCGAGTTGGGTACGACGACACGCCAGTACGCGCCCCAGTAGCCCAGGCCGTCCATGCGTGCCGCCTCCTCCAGTTCCTTGGGGAACCCCAGGAAGTACTGCCGAAAGAGGAAGCAGGTAAAACCACTGAACAATCCCGGAATGATGAGACCCCGGTAGGTGTCCACCCAGCCGAGCGAGGAGACCAGCACGAAGCTCGGCACGAAGGTGACCGCGGTCGGCACCATCAGGGTGCCCAGGACGGCGTAGAACACCTTGTTGGCGTGCTTGTACGGGATGCGGGCCAGGCCGTAGCCCGCGAGGGAGCACACCAGCAGGACGCCGACGGTGTGCAGGGTGGCCACGACCGCCGAGTTCCACAGGGACTGGGCGAACGGGACCGTCCCGTCGCTGAAGAGCTCGCTGATGTTGCCCCACTGGATGTCCGTCGGGAAGAACTTCCAGTTCTCTCCGGTGATCTCGGCGTCGGTGGAGAGGGCGTTGCGGACGAGGATGTAGAAGGGGATCAGGAAGAGGAAGGCAGCGACGGCCGTGGCGATGTAGAGGCCGGTGGAGCTCATCACGCCGCCACCGCGCCTGACCGGGCCGGGCGTGTCCGGCTTCGACGCGGAGCCCCGCGCCTTGGGCATGGTGGTGGTCACTTGGACTCGTCCCCCCTTCCGAAGCCCATGATCTTGCCCTGGAGCAGGGTCACGGCACAGATCAGCACGGTCAGGATCAGCGCGCCCGCGCTGCCGGCACCGTAGTCCTGGCTCTCGCCCAGGGCCTTGTAGTACAGCTCGACGAGCGGCGGACGGCCCCAGGTGGTCTTCGACAGCAGGTTGTAGAACTCGTCGAAGGCCTGATAGGCGGCGATGAGCAGCAGCAGGATCACCGCGGTGGACGTGGCGCGCAGCTGGGGCAGGGTGATGTACCGGAAGGTCTGCCAGCCCGACTTGGCGCCGTCGATGGCGGCGGCCTCGTACAGTTCCTCCGGGATGTTCTGGAGCGCGGCGATGAACAGGATCATGTAGAAGCCGGACTGCAGCCACAGCCGGGCGGTCACGATGACCAGCCAGTACCAGGGCGGGTTGGGGTCGATCAGCCAGGCGATGTTCTCGATCCCGAACCAGCCGAGGAACGTGTTCATCAGGCCGAAGCGGACGCCGCTGAAGATGGACATCTTCCAGATGAGGGCCGCGGCGACATAGCTGACCGCGGTCGGCAGGAAGAAGACCGAGCGGAAGAACGCCCGCATGAAGCGCATCCGGTTCACCAGCAGGGCCAGACCCAGCGAGAGCGCCCAGGTGGTGGGCACGATGAACGCGGCGAAGACGGTGAAGGTGCCGAGCGAGCCGACGAAGTCGTCGTTCGTCAGCATGTACGTGTAGTTGTCGAATCCGACGAACTTGTCCGGCGTGACGGTGAAGCGGGCCTCGAAGAAGCTCAGCCAGAGGCTCCAGAGGATCGGCGCGTAGACGAAGATCGCCAGACCGATCAGGAACGGCCCGGTGAAGAGCCAGAAGGCGAACGTGGGGCTGCCCCGCAGACCCCGCCGCGGCTTGGCCGGGGAGGCCTTCGCCGGGGCGGAGCTCGCGAGGTCGAGCTCGGTGGTCGTCGACATGTCGTGGTCCGTCCCGCGGCCTATCCGAACAGCTTCTTGAGCTCGCGGTTGACGGCCGCGTCGCACTTGTCGAGGGCGGCCTCCGGGTCCATGTCCTTGCGGACACAGTTGGCGAAGACGTCCTCGAACGCGGTGCGCATGGCCTGGGTCCAGCCGATGTTGTCGAAGTGGCCGAACTCGTTGAAGAGCCGGACCCCCTCAGCGGCGTTGCCCGACTTGAGCTTGGTGGCCTCCTTGGCGAGCGAGGTGCGCGGCGGGATGTGGAAGCCGTAGGAGGTGGCCCAGTCCTCCTGGTACTCCTTCTGGTCGAGCCACAGCCACTTCACGTACTCCTTGGCCGCGTCGACGTTCTTGCCCTTGGCGTTGACGAACATCGACCAGCCGCCGTTGTATACCGACTGCTTGCCGTTGTCCGTGACCTTCGGGAAGGGGAAGACGCCCCAGTCGTCGCCGAGCGCGTCCTGGATCTGCGGCATCGCCCACATTCCGCAGAACTGGATGGCACACAGGCCCTGGTTGAGCGAGGAGGGATCCCAGGACTCGGTCGGGGCGCCGAGGAGAAGGTCGCCGCTGGTGAACAGCCGGCGCATCTTCTTCAGGCCCTCGACGACGCCGTCCGTGTGATAGGCGATCTCGTTCTTCTCGGTGAGGTGCTCGGCGCCGGCCGACCAGATCAACGTGTCGTTGACGCTGTGCAGGTCGTTGCCCATGTACAGACCCTTGACCTTGCCGGTGGTCAGCTTGGCCGCGGCCTCCATCAGCTCGTCGAGCGTGGTCGGCACCTCGACCCCGGCCTTCTCCAGCATCGACTTGCGGTAGAAGAAGAACTGCGGGTCGTCGATCATCCGGACGCCGTATATCTTCCCGTCGACCGTGTGCGACTTGATGTCGGCCGGGTTGAAGTCGTCCTTGACCGGGTCGATGATGTCGGTCAGGTCCGCCACCTGGCCGCTCTTGACCATTTGGATCTGCGGGTGGAACTCGAAGAGGTCCGGCGCGTTGTCGGTGAGCAGGGCCGAGAAGAGCTTGCTCTCGAAGTCCGCGCTGGTGATCCACTGCGTGGTCACGTTGGCTTCCTTGTACGCCTTCGCGTACCGCTTGATGGCCTGCTCGGTGCCCGCCTCGCCGTACGCGTGGAACATCTGCACGAGGCTGGTGCCCGAACCGGACCCGCCCCCACGTCCGTTGTTGCCGCCGCACGCGGCAAGCCCGCCCGCGGCGGCCAGACCCATCGCGGCCCGCAGAACGGTTCGGCGGTCCCAGTTGCTGTTGCTCGATGCCGACATGCTGACGTCCTTGTCTCGAGTACGGCTCGGCCCTGTGCCTGGCTGGAGCGGCTCAGCGCCAGATGGCTCAAAGGGGGGTGCGGTGCCGGACGTTAACCTTCGGCTAAGGCTTCGGCAAGGGGTTGGACGAAGTCTGTGCGAAGCGTTGCGCGGCGTTCGGGATACCGGACGTGACGGGCCGTCAGGGTGTCCCTCGACGCGGCCCCGAGCGGTTACGCAGGCGGTGCGGTACGGCTCCTCGCGGGCGTGGCGCGCTTGGCGGGCGTCCGCTGGCCCACCGACTGCAGGGCACCTTCGAGCGCGAACGTCGCCGCGCCCAGGCACACAGGATCGGTGGGGATGGGGGAGAGGACGATCTCGGTGGCCGCCATCGGGCGCGGCAGCGCGTGCCGGGCGACGGCCTCGCGGACCTCGTCGACCAGGGGTTCACCGAGGGCGGCGGCGACCCAGCTGCTGAGCACGACCACCTCGGGGTTGAACAGGTTCACCAGGTCGGCGATGCCGGCCCCGAGGTAGCGCACGGTGTCGCGAACCACCTCGAGTGCCACCGGGTCGCCTTCCCGCAGCCCCCGGGCGAGCGCGTCGACGGTGGCCGTCTGGTCCTCCGCGTGCAGCAGCGGGCTGTCGCCGCTCAACTCCCGCAGGGTCAGCATGATTCCGGACGCGCCGACATACGCCTCCACGCAGCCGTGCCTGCCGCACCGGCACAGCCTGCCTTCCAGCACGATCGTGGTGTGACCCCACTCGCCGGCGCTGTTGCTCACGCCCCGGTGCAGCCCGCCGCCCAGCACCAGCCCGGCGCCGACGCCGGTGCCGAGGTTGACCACCACGGCGTCCCCGCGCCCCCGTGCGGCCCCGAACCACAGCTCGGCCACCGCGGAGGCACGCAGCGGGTTGTCCAGGTACAGCGGGTAGGCGATGTGCTCGGTGAGCAGGTCGAGCAGCGGCACGTCGTGCCAGTCCCAGTTGGGTGCGTACTCCGAGAAGCCGGTCGCACGGTCCACCTGCCCCGGCACGCTCACCCCGACGCCGAGCACGCGCGCGCCCTCCACGCCCGCCTGCGTGACCACCGAGCCGACGGCGGCGGCGACATGGGCGACCACCTGCTCGGGGAGACTCTCGCCGGGGCGGACGTCCTCCTCGGCACGGGCCAGCACATTCAGCGCGAGGTCGAACAGCTCGACGTGGACGTACGTCTCCGCGATGTCGACGCCGATCAGGGCGCCGCCGGAGGCGTTGACGGCGACGAGCCCCCGGGGGCGGCCGCCGGCCGAGTCCTCGAACCCGACCTCCGTGATCATACGAAGGTCGAGCAGCTCGCCGACGAGCGTGGCGACCGTGGCGAGACTGAGCCCGGTGGCGGCCGCCAGCTCCTGCCGGGAGGTGGGTGACGCGGCGATGATCTGGCGCAGCACCTCGTAGCGGTTCGCGGTGCGGATGTCGCGTGATGTGCCGCGCTTCATCGAACTCCCCTCACGGCATGCCGGTTCGTGGTCGGCACCGGCGCGGCGCAAGGCTATGGCGTGCGGGAATATTCGACAAGGGGTTAGGAAAGGGGGTTTACGAAGTCCCCCGGGCGTTCAGTCACCCAGTATGTCCTGCACGAAGGCGTTGGTGAACGTCCGACCGGGGTCCAGCTCGCGCGCCAGTGCCCGGAAGTCGGCCAGCCGCGGATAGCGCCCGCGCAGCACCTCGGCCGACGTCGTGAACACCTTCCCCCAGTGCGGCCGCGGCTCGAAGGCCTCCAGCGCCTCCTCCAGCCGCCGCACCACGGGCAGCACGGCCGCGGTGTCCTCGACCCACGTGAAGTGCAGAGCCACCGTGTCCCGGCCGTAGGAGGGGCTCAGCCACTGGTCGTCGGCGGCGACCGTGCGGACCTCGCAGGTCTGCAGGACGGGGGAGACCGTCGCCCGGATCGCGTCGATCGCGTGCAGCGCGTCCACCGCGTACCGGCGCGGCAGCAGATACTCCGACTGCAGCTCGGCCCCGCTGCTCGGTGTGAACTCCGCCCGGAAGTGCGGCAGTCGCTGATGCCACGGCCCCGGCACCCCGAACTGCTCCGTGCAGTTGACCGCCGGCATCCCCGGCACCGGATGCATCTTCTCGACGGCGGGTGCCGCCCACGGGAAGACGGGCAGCGGCTGGTCGGTGCGCCGCTTGAGCCACACCTGCCGGAAGCCGGGCTCGCGCCAGTCGGTGAACAGGCTCACGCTGTACGCCGACGCCATCACCACCTCGAACGCCGCCGAGTCCAACCCCTCCAGCGGCAGTTCGGTGAAGACGTGCTGCTCGACGTCGAAGGTCGGCTCCAGGTCGAGGGTGAGTGCCGTGACGACACCGAGGGCACCCAGCGAGGTGACGGCGCCGCCGAACCGCTCGTCGCCCCGCCCGACGGTCAGCACCGCCCCGTCCGCCGTGACCAGCTCCACCTCCCGCACGGACGTGGCCAGCGAGCCGTTGCCGACCCCCGACCCGTGCGTGCCGGTGGCGACCGAGCCGGCCACCGAGATGTGCGGCAGGGACGCCATGTTCGGCAGCGCGAGCCCCTCCGCGTACACCGCCCGGGCGAGCTCGGCGTACCGTACGCCGCCCGAGACCCGGACGGTGCGGGCCGTACGGTCCACGTCGATCACCGGCGGCAGATCGGCGATCGACAGCAGCGTGCCCGCGGAGCCCGGCTCGGCGATCTCGTTGAAGGAGTGCCCGCTGCCCAGCACCCGTACCTTCGCGCTCCCGGCCACCAGGGCGCCGATCGCGTCGAGCGAGGACGGCCGGTGCAGCTCCTTGGCGGCGTAGGTGATGTTGCCCGCCCAGTTGGTCACGGTTTCGGCCATGTGATCGCCCTCCCGAGGACAACGTCAACCAGAAATTCCCAGGTGGAAACTACCTCGACGGGCAACATGAGGCCCCCGCCCCCACCCGGGACCGCGCGGGGGCATAACGTGAGGAGTCGTACGCCTGAGCCGGGAGGAGACACGGATGGGCAGCCGCACCGCACTGGTCGAGGATCTGATGGAGCGATTCCCGCACGTTCCGCGGGAAGCCGTTTTCAAGGAGGATCTGCTCCGGGGCGGGGTGGCCTTCGACCCCTCTGCCCTCAGCGACAACGAGGACGGCGAGGTCAAGCCGAAGTCGTACTTCATCTTCTCCTTCGACCACGGCACCCTGCCGGAGCTGGGCGAGGCCGCGCTGCGCCGCCCGCCGGAGGAGATCATCCTCACCGGCGGCCCGTACGACCTGCGCCGCACCGTCGTCTCGGTGCGCGTGAACCCGTCGTCGCCGTACCGCGTGGCGGCCGACGACGAGGGTGTGCTCGGCCTCTACCTCGACGGCAAGCGGATCGCCGACGTCGGTGTGCCGCCGATGCCGGAGTACTACCGGCACACCCTCGCCAACGGGAAGTCGGTGATGGAGGTCGCCCCGACCATCCAGTGGGGCTACCTGATCTACCTCACCGTCTTCCGGGTCTGCCAGTACTTCGGCGCCAAGGAGGAGTGCCAGTACTGCGACATCAACCACAACTGGCGCCAGCACAAGGCGGCGGGCCGGCCGTACACGGGCGTGAAGGACGTCGAGGAGGTCCTCGAGGCCCTGGAGATCATCGACCGGTACGACACGGCCAAGGCGTCCACCGCCTACACGCTCACCGGCGGCGCGATCACCAAGACCGTCTCCGGCCGTGACGAGGCCGACTTCTACGGCCACTACGCCAAGGCCATCGAGGAGCGCTTCCCCGGCCGCTGGATCGGCAAGGTCGTCGCCCAGGCGCTGCCGCGCGACGACGTGCAGCGGTTCAAGGACTACGGCGTGCAGATCTACCACCCCAACTACGAGGTGTGGGACGAGTACCTGTTCAAGATGTACTGCCCGGGCAAGGAGCGCTACGTCGGCCGCGACGAGTGGCACAAGCGGATCCTCGACTCGGCGGACATCTTCGGCGCCCGCAACGTCATCCCCAACTTCGTGGCCGGCGTGGAGATGGCGGAGCCGTTCGGCTTCACGACGGTGGACGAGGCGATCGCCTCGACGACCGAGGGCCTGCGCTTCTTCATGTCGAACGGCATCACGCCCCGCTTCACCACCTGGTGCCCCGAACCGACGACCCCGCTCGGCAAGGCCAACCCGCAGGGTGCGCCGCTGGAGTACCACATCCGTCTGCTGGAGGCGTACCGCGCGACCATGGAGGACTTCGGCCTGTCGTCCCCGCCCGGCTACGGCCCGCCCGGCCCCGGCAACGCGGTGTTCTCGGTGAGCTCCTTCATGGACAGCCTGCCCGCGGAGAATTCCACCACGGTGTAGTTGAGACGGACGGGGCCCGCGCCCGTACAAGTGGCTGCAGTGGTGGGGGCGCGACGGTCCGTCATGGCAAGTGAACACAGCGCTTGTCAGTTGTGTTGAATACGTGAAAGGCTCACGTCCTGCCGCGAGGTTCCCCCCAACTCGCCAGCCAATATGGCGAGTTGACCTCGCATGTGGATGCAGGAGACCCATGCCCGACCTGCCGACTCCCCAGGGCGCCACCGAGGCCGCGCTGTTCTCCGAGTGCTGGGACGCCGTGCTGTCGTACGCCGACCTGTGCACGGCCGGTTCCGACGCGGCCAACCAACTGGCCACCGAGGCGTTTTCGACCGGTATACGCGAGGCCCGCGACGTTGAGGCCGGGAACCTCAGGAGCGCGGGCCGCCGCCCGGCCAAACTGCCCCGCATCCCCCTGCTGCTGACCGCCGTACGCACCACGGCGGCCGCCTGGGAGGAGCGCGGGCAGGGCCACAGGCTCGACCCCGACCTGCGCCTGTGGCTCAACTCCGACAAGGCCGCCCGCTACACCGGCCCCCCGCTGCAGCGCCCGCTCGCGCTGCGCGGACTGCGCGACATGCAGGAACCGGACGCGGTCCTGCTGTGGCTGGCCGAGGTGGAGGCGCTGCCGCTGCAGGTGGTCGCCCGCCGGCTCGGCCTCGACCCGGCGACCGTGTCCGACGAACTCTCCCAGGTCCGGGGCCTGTTCAGGGATCGCTGCCAGCGCAACCACCTCGACACGCCGATGGCCGCGCGGTGCCGCAGCTACGCCCGTCTCCTCGACGCCGTCACCCGCTCGACCGGCGCCGACACCCCGAACGACCTCTCCCGCCACCTCGCCACCTGCGTGGAGTGCGCCGAGGCCGCCGCCTGTCTGCGGCTGCACGGCGGCGGACTGCCCGGTGCCCTCGCGGGCGGGGTGATCGGCTGGGGCGGCCTCGCCTACCTGGAGCGCCGCCGCCGGGCCGCCGAGGTACGCCTCAGTGGGCGGCCGGACCCGGCCGACGCGGACGGGGGCCCGACCGACCCCGGCGCGCACAAGGCGCGTGTCGTGCGCAGCGGCCTCCTCGTCGCCGCCGTCCTCGTCTCCGCGCTCGCCCTCGCGGTGTCGATGATGCCGGGCGGCTCCACCGGCGACGGCGCCACGGCGGGCGGCGACCAGTCCGACCGGCAGCCGGTCGCCGACCCCGGCTTCACCTTGCCGGTCACGGCGGCCACGCAGCCCTCCTCGGACTCCCCGGCCCTCTCCGAGAGCGCCACCGGCGGCGGTGACGACTCGCCCGAGCCGTCAAAGCCGAAGAACCCCCGCCCCGGCCCGCAGGGCACGACCTCCACCACGGCCGGCGAGGACGACCCGGACCCGGCCACCAGCGAACCGGTGACCTGCAGTGTCGACTACCACCTGGTCAACGAATGGCCCGACGGCTTCCAGGCCACCGTCACCGTCACCACCGAACGTGCCCTGGACAACTGGCGCGTCGCCTGGTCCTTCCGGGACGGCCAGGAGGTCGGTCAGATGTGGGACGCGAGCTTCGGCCAGGACGGCTCCCGCGTCACCGCCACCGCCGCGGACTACAACAGGACCGTCCCCGAGGGCGGCAAGCTCGCCTTCGGCTTCCTCGCCTCCTGGGAGGGCGAGAACTCCCCGGCGCACGACTTCACACTGAACGGGCGCGACTGCGCGTAAAACCGGTTGACGGACCTTCGTGGGGCCGGGCTAGAGTGACGGAAGATCAGGGCGGTGGCCGGTGGCCGCCGCCGTCGAGCGGACATGAGTGAGGAGGTGTCGACCGATGGCTGTCTTTGCGACGAGCGCTGCCCGCATCCAGTTCATCAAGTCCACCTCCGTGGCCGCCGGCTGATCTCACCCACCTCTCCGCGTCCGATGTACGCGGCTGCCGGGGCCACCCTTGTGAAGGGTCACCCGTTGACTTCCACCTCTGTTTTCTCCGCGTTGGCTCCCTACGGCTGGGACTCGGCCTGGGCCGACGCGTTCACCCCGCACGACGCGGAAGGGCTGCTGCCCGGGCGCGTCCTGCGGGTCGACCGCGGGCAGTGCGACGTCGTCACCGCCGACGGTGTCGTACGGGCCGACACGGCGTTCGTCACCCCGCACGATCCGATGCGGGTCGTGTGCACGGGCGACTGGGTCGCCGTCGAACCCGCGGGCAGTCCGCGTTACGTACGGACGTATCTGCCACGCCGTACCGCCTTCGTACGCTCCACCTCCTCCAAGCGGTCCGAGGGGCAGATCCTCGCCGCCAACGTCGACCACGCCATCGTCGCTGTGTCGCTGGCCCTCGAGCTCGACCTCGGCCGCATCGAGCGGTTCCTCGCGCTGGCGTGGGAGTCGGGCGCACAGCCGGTCGTGGTGCTCACCAAGGCCGACCTCGTGCCGGACGCGGTGACGCTCTCGCATCTCGTCCAGGACGTGGAGACGACCGCGCCGGGTGTGCCGGTGCTGCCGGTCAGCGCGGTGGACGGGGACGGACTCGAAGTCCTCGTCGCGGTCGTCTCCGGCGGTACGTCCGTGCTGCTCGGGCAGTCCGGCGCGGGCAAGTCGACGCTCGCGAACGCGCTGCTCGGCGAGGACGTGATGGAGGTCCAGGCCGCGCGCGACGTCGACGGCAAGGGCCGCCACACGACCACCACGCGCAACCTGCTCGCCCTGCCGGGCGGTGGGGTCCTCATCGACACCCCCGGGCTGCGGGGCGTCGGGCTGTGGGACGCCGGGACCGGGGTCGGCCAGGTCTTCTCGGAGATCGAGGAACTGGCCGGGCGGTGCCGCTTCCAGGACTGTGCCCACGAGAGCGAGCCGGGGTGCGCGGTGCGCTCCGCTGTGGACGCCGGTGAGCTGCCCGTGCGGCGGCTGGAGAGCTACCGGAAACTGATGCGCGAGAACCAGTGGATCGTTGCCAAGACCGATGCTCGGCTGCGGGCCGAGATCAAGAAGGACTGGAAGCGGAAGGGGGCGGAGGGGCGCGCGGCGATGGAGGCCAAGCGGGGTGGACGTTGGCGGTGACGGTGCCGGTGTCCTCCTGGCCGTGGCTGGGGGCTGCCGCCCCCAGACCCCCGCTTCGGCCTGAACGGCCTCGTCCTCAAACGCCGGACGGGCTGGAATGCCCGACCGGCGCCGCGAAGTGAGGCTCGTGTCCGATTTCCGCTAGCACCGGCTCCTGCCACAGCGGAGACTGGACACCGTGATGGACGAAGACACCAGGTACGAGGCGGTGCGCAGCCGGGACGCCCGGTTCGACGGCGAGTTCTTCTTCGCTGTCGAGACGACCGGGATCTACTGCCGTCCCAGCTGCCCCGCAGTCACGCCGAAGCGGCGTAACGTGCGGTTCTTCGCGACGGCCGCCGCCGCGCAGGGCTCGGGTTTCCGGGCCTGCCGGCGGTGCCGGCCGGACGCCGTGCCGGGGTCCGCCGAGTGGAACGTGCGGGCCGATGTCGTCGGGCGGGCGATGCGGCTGATCGGCGACGGGATCGTCGACCGGGAAGGCGTCGCCGGGCTTGCTGCGCGGCTCGGCTACAGCGCCCGGCAGGTGCAGCGGCAGCTCACCACCGAGCTGGGCGCCGGGCCGGTCGCGCTGGCCAGGGCGCAGCGGGCGCACACCGCGCGTGTGCTCCTGCAGACCACCGAGCTGGCGATCACGGAGATCGGCTTCGCCGCCGGGTTCGCCAGCGTGCGGCAGTTCAACGACACGATCCGGGAGGTGTACGCGTCGACCCCGAGCGAGCTGCGGGTCGCCGCCGCACCGAAGGGCGTCCGTGGCGACCGGCGTATGGGCACTCCGTCGGCCGGGATCCCGCTGCGGCTCGCGTACCGGGGGCCGTACCAGGCGGGCCTCGTCCTCGACCTGCTGGAGCGCGAGGCCGTGCCCGGCGTCGAGGACGTCGGCGGGCCGGCCGGGCGCCGTACGTACCGTCGCACCCTGCGGCTGCCGCACGGCACCGGCATCGTGGCCGTGCAGGAGCGGATGGGCGGCGTGCGCAAGCGGGCCCCCGCGGACGCCCCCGCTTCCCGCCTGCGCGCCACACCTGCCTCGGCGACCCACCCCGGCGGCTGGCTCGACGCCCGCCTGCACCTCACCGACCCGCGCGACCTGACGACCGCCGTGCAGCGGCTACGGCGCCTGTTCGACCTCGACGCCGATCCGTACGCCGTCGACGAGCGGCTCGGCGACGATTCCCGGCTCGGTCCCCTGGTCGCGGCGCGGCCGGGACTGCGGTCACCCGGGGCCGCCGACGCGGAGGAACTGGCCGTGCGGGCAGTGGTCGGGCCGGTGGAGGCCGAGCGGCTGGTGCGGCGGTACGGCAAGGCACTGGACGCGCCCTGCGGCAGCCTCACCCATCTGTTTCCCGAGGCGGCCGTGCTCGCCGAGGCCGAGCCCCACGGGCCACTGGGCGCGCTCACCGCCGCCCTCGCCGACGGCGCCCTGCGGCTGGACCCGGGCGCCGACCGGGACGAGGCACACCGCGCGCTGCTCGACCTGCCCGGCCTGGATGCCCGTACCGTCGCCGTCATCCGCACCCGTGCCCTCGGCGATCCGGACGTCGCCCCGCCCGGCACCGACACCCCCGACAGCTGGCGCCCCTGGCGCTCCTATGCCTTGCAACACCTGCGTGCAGCAGGGGAGTTGGAGTAATCATGAGCACCCCGACCCACTGGACCGAGGTCGACAGCCCCGTCGGCCCCCTCCTCCTCACCGCCGACCCGGCCACCGGCGCCCTGACCTCCCTCTCCGTGCCGGGCCAGAAGGGCGGCCGTACCGTCCAGGACGGCTGGCGGCGCGACCCCGCGCTCTTCCGTGCGGCCGAGGAACAGCTCGCGGCCTACTTCGCCGGTGAACTCAAGGAGTTCCGGCTGGAGTTGCGGACGGCCGGCAGTGAGTTCCGGGAGAAGGTCTGGGCGGCTCTCGACTCCGTTCCCTGCGGCGCCACCACGACGTACGGCGAGATCGCCGCGCGGATCGGTGCCTCCCGTGCCGCCGTACGGGCCGTCGGCGGCGCGATCGGCGCCAACCCGCTGCTGATCGTCCGCCCGTGCCACCGGGTGATCGGGGCCGACGGGTCGCTGACCGGGTACGCGGGCGGCCTCGAGCGCAAGATGCGGCTGCTCACGCTGGAGGGCAGGCTCTAGTCCGCCTCCATCCCCCGGCTGTGGACCCACCGCGGGTGGATGCGGATGACCTCCTCGCTGAAGTGCGGGCCCAGTTCGTGCGGGCCCGTCAGGAGTTCCGCGTCCCCGCGGATCTCGATCCCGCGCACTCGCCACGGCCGTACGCTGACGAGATCGTCGACGACCAGGGCCAGCTTCGGGTTGTTGCGCAGATTGCGCCACTTCTTGGTGGTGCCCATCGCGAGGCCGCCGATCAGGATCGTCCCGTCGTCCTGCGGGAAGAAGCCGACCGGGTTCGCCTGCGGCCGGCCCGCCGGGTCGACGGTGGCCAGCCGCCCCAGCCGCTGCGACCTCAGATACGCCCGTTCCGCCTCGCTGAATTCGGTCATACCGCCAGCGAAACACTCACGCCTCACCGGCGCATCGGCTGCTCGCCCTAGGGCCAGGGGCCTACGCCGACCGCACCGGCCGCTACGCGGGAAGCCCCCAGCGCGGGGCGTCCTCGTTCGGTCGCACCGGCGCGATCGTCAGGTCCGGCCGGTCGCCGCGCGCCGTGATCAGCGCCGAGTCGCCCTTTCGCAGGGCGATGCGGATCGCGCCCTCCCCGGCGGCGGACCACCGCAGCGGGCGGCCGCGTCCGTCCCGTACCTCCACCGGCCCGGTGATGCCGTGCCGGACGACGCACGGTGCGCCCGCCTCGCTGACCAGCCGCACCCAGCGGGTGGCCCCGCCCTCGCGGACCGCCGAGAGCAGGAACGCGCCCTGCGTGCGGAACTCGTGCACGGTCAGGTCGGCCCAGGCGTCCGGCAGTGCGGGGAAGACCCGGATCACACCGCCCCAGGACTGGCAGAGCATGTCGTGCAGGGACTGCGCCGCCGACAGCGGTGTCTCGATGACCGGGCCCGACTCCTTGTACATGGTGTTGGGCTGGACGAAGCGGGACATCAGCTCGCCCAGGTACGTCAGCGCGTCCTCGCCCTTGCCCAGCAGTGCGGACATCGACGCGGCGCCGGTGAACGTGTAGCCCTGCAAGGCGCCCTCGAAGCCGACCCAGTGCGCCAACGACCGCTCGATCAGAGCCCGTTCGCCGGGCGTGCAGCCGGTCAGCTCGTACAGCGGGTACACCGCGAGCAGATGCGAGTAGTGGCGGTGGGACTTCGCGAAGGGGATGTCCGCGCCGATCATGAAGCCGTTCGCGTCGGTCGGGTACGGCGCCCGCCGGGCCAGCACATCACGCCAGCGCGGGGCCAACTCGTCCTCGACGCCCAGGACTTCGACCGCGTCGAGAAGGGTGCGGCAGCCCCAGGTCAGCAGCATCAGGTCGTAGGTGCAGTCCCGTGAGTTGCCGCCGTACTCCGGGGAGAACGTGGCCGGCAGGTGCAGTCTGCCGTCCGGGCCCGGCTCCAGGAAGTGCAGGTAGTAGTTGATCGCCTTGCGGAGCAGGGGGTACAGGACGTCCCTGAGGATCGACTCGTCCATCGTGTGGCGGTAGCTGAGCCACACGTTGTGCAGCGCCCAGGTGAGGTTGCCGACCTCCGGCGTCGGCGGCTCCTGGCCGGGGATGCCGACGCCGTAGCCGGTGAGGGGGCCGTCGGCGCCGTTGATCAGATGAGGGTCCGTGGTGCGCGGGATGCCCAGGGAGTCGGCACGGTACGGGGCCGCCGTCTCCTTGGCCAGGTTGTCCCGGAACTCGCTCAGCGACCGGGTGATCGCGTCGAGTTCGAGGTGGTTGGAGCCATGGATCAGCCAGTACTCCAGCTGGGCGTTGAGGTTCCACCAGGTGTTGGGCCACGGGGTGGGCTCCAGCCAGGGGCCGCTCGTCGCCATGACGGGGGCGTCGCGGCGGGCGGCGGAGGCGGTCTTGTAGAGCTGGATCCAGTAGAAGCGCTGCATCCGCGCGTCGGGGAGGGAGAGGAAGCTCTTGCGGTAGAAGGCATGCCACCAGGCCCGGTGCGTCAGCGCCAGCGCGGAGTAGGGCAGCGCGCTCGTGCGGCGTACGGTCTTCAGCGCCCGGCCCAGCGCCGTCGTCCCGGGGTGGGAGTGCGCGACATGGACGTACAGCGTCCGTGCCCTGCCCGTGCTCCGCTCCCGCCACGCCGTCACGTGCTGCCCGCCCGCCAGGAGGGGCTGTTCGGCCGCCCACACGCCGGCGTGCTCGGCGACCTCGGCGGGCGGATTGCCCCGGTAGCCCTCGGGGAGCGGTTTGAAGGCCGCACGGGGGCTGATCGCGTCCGCCGGGTGGAACGCCCACCGGAAGTCGCGCTCACCCGCGCTCGGGGTGACCTCGACGGCCAGCACCGAGTGGTCGGTGTGCACGAGGGCCCGTAGGGTGAGCGTGCCCTTGTCCGTGGTGAGCGTGCCGGTCAGCTCGGCGTCGCGCAGGCCGAGCCGCCAGTCCAGGCCGGTGATCGTGCCCACCGGCTCCAGCGTGAAGTGGCCGATCGGAAGGCGGGCCAGCCCGAACAGCGAGCCGAACTCGGGGCGGTGGTCCTGCACCTCGGAGTGCTGGACGTTGAAGCGCACGGCGCGGGTACCGCCGTTCGCCCCGGCACCCGGCTCGGCGTAGATGCCGGAGCCGAGGAAGCCGTTGCCGAGGAAGGGGCCCTCGTACCAGGCCGTCGGCATCCGCTGCCAGACGAGGTCGGCGTCGTCGAGGACGGTGCGCCAGGGGTCGGAGGGGGCCGCGGCGTCGGCTGCGCTCGCCTGTGCGGGCAGGCCGCCTGCGAGGAGGGTCCCGCCGAGGGCGGACCCGGTGGCGAGCACGGTACGTCTGGACGGGCTGGGCATTACGCCTCCATCTGTACGGCGATACGTCAGAGCCCCGATTCATCGGAGCTATCCCGCGACGCAACGTAGAGAAGGGGTGCCTAGTCGTCAACATGGCGGAAGAGACCCGATGTATCAGCCCCAGATCACCGCGCCCAGCCACGCCCCCGCGATCAGCTGGCAGGTGAACAGCTCCGCCAGCACGCTCGAACCGCCCGCGCGCATCGCCGTCCGCAGCGCGGCCCTCGCCTCGCCGTGGCGGCCCAGCCGGAGCCGTTCCCCCAGGTAGATGCCGGCCATGAAGCCGGGGATCGAACCGAGCACGGGGATCAGGAAGAAGCCCAGGAACGATCCCGCTCCGGCGTAGGCCACGATGCGAGGGGCGGCCCAGTTCGGGCGCAGCCGACGGGGCGGGAGCGCCCAGCGCACCACCTGGGAGAGGACCAGGGCGACAGTGGCCCCGACGAGCACCCACCACGCGACCGGCTGGGGGTCCTTCAGCGCCCACCACAAGACCGCGGCCCACACCAGCCACGACCCCGGCACGCCGGGTACCAGCACTCCGCAGAGGCCGAGCAGGAGGACCAGGCCGACCAGCACAAGGTCCCACACTCCCATCTGACCAGACTGCCGGAGCCGGGGAGAAAGCGCAGATCAGCCTGGCCGGCGTGGGTGCGCCACCGTCACCCTGCCCGTACCCGGGAGCCCGTCATGCCTGCCCGTGCTCGGGCGCACGTCACCCCTGCCGCTCCCGTGCCACCCACCCCCGCTCGTACGCGTGCCACCCCAGCTGCAGTCGCGTCGTCACCCCGGTCAGCTCCATCAGCCGCTTCACCCGGCGCTGCACGGTCCGCAGCCCCAGGTCCAGTTGCTTGGCCACGCTCGCGTCGGTCAGGCCGGCCAGCAGCAGGGAGAGCACCTCCAGGTCGGTGTCGTCGGGGCCGTCCGGCTGCTGCTCGGTGACGCCGGACGTGCCGAGGCGTACCGGCAGCGCCTCCCGCCACACCGACTCGAACAGCCCGGAGAGCAGCTCCAGCAGCCCGCTCGCGTGGACGACCAGCGCGGCCGGCTCCGCGGTGTGCGAGGTCAGCGGCACCAGGGCGAGCGTGCGGTCGGCGATCACCAGCTTGGTCGGCACCTGGTCCACGACCCGTACCTGCTCCTCACGGCCGAGCGCGGCGGACAGCTCGGTGACGCCGTGCGGCTGGTCGAGGACCGAGCGCTCCAGGACCACCCGGTAGCGGACGCCGCGCTGGGCGGCCTGCTCCTCCGCCTCGTTCTCGATGCCGGTGACGGCGACGGGGTTGCCGGTGACCAGCGCGCACACCTCCTCGCTCGCCCCGAGCTGGAGCTGAAGGAAGCGCTGCGACACCGCGGCCGCACCGATCACCACCTCGACCAGGTCGTGCACGGCCGGTTCGGCGACCCCCGCCCGGTACTCCTCGGCCAGTAACGCGGCCGCCAGCTCCGCCTTCTCCAGCTCGTGCCGCTGCTGGGTGAGCAGCGCGCCCAGCGCCACCCCGGGTGGCGCGGCGACCCAGCGGCCGGGCCGGGCCGAGGACTGCGCCGCGAGACCGTGCCGCTCCAGGCGGCGCAGGGCGCGCTCGGTGTCGTGCTCCCCGAGCGTCAGCCGGCGCGCGAGATCGGGTACGTCGGCGGCGCCCACGGACACCAGGGCGCGGTACGCCGACTCGTGTGTCTCGTCGAGACCTATCGCTCCCAGCATCGGGCCGCGCCCTCCCCGAAAGAACATCCGCACATCCGCAAAAAGAACACCGGCGTTCGGGCCGTGGCGGAAAACGGCCACGGCGCAAAACCGCCTCCGCACATCATCGCCGTACCACCCGCCACTCTGCCAAGGTGACGCCACCGCAGCATCAACCACCGCCCGCTTTGCCCGACTTGGGTCTTCCTGGCCTGCGCATTCGCGCCCGTCGGCAGGCGGCAGCAAGGGAAGAGGGCGATCTTGGGGAGAGCGATATCGCGTACGGCCGCGGGTGCGGCGACCGCCGCGATCCTGGCCGTGACGACAGCCGTACCCACGCATGCGGCCACCGCCGTGACCGCGCACCCGGCGACCGACGGCCCGAGGCGGCTGACCGGCGACCGGGCCACCCCCGGCGCCGGCTCCGTCGTCACCCTCGTCACCGGCGACCGCGTCCTCGTCACCCGCGACGGGGCCGTCGCGCTGCCCGGCGAGGACGGCACGACGTCCTTCACGCAGACCCGCCGCTCCGGCGACGATCTGTACGTCTACCCCGCGGGCGCGGTCGAGGCGATCGCCGCCGGCCGCGTCGACGAGGAGCTCTTCAACGTCACGGGCCTGATCCGCCAGGGCTACGACGACGCCCACCGCAGGACGCTCCCGCTGATCGCCACGTACGACCGCTCCGTCGCCCGAGCCGTCCCGCCCGCCCCGCGCGGAGCCGAACGCGGTCTCGTCCTCGACGCGATCGACGGTGTGGCGCTGGAGGCCGACAAGAAGAAGGCCGCCGACTTCTGGGCCGACGTCACGAGCCCCCGCTCCCGCGCGTCCGGCGACCTGAAGAAGCTGTGGCTCGACGCCAAGGTCCGGGCCACCCTGGACCGTTCGACCCGCCAGGTGCACGCCCCCGAGGCCTGGGCCGCCGGTTACGACGGCAAGGGCACCAAGGTCGCCGTCCTGGACACCGGTGCCGATGCGGAACACCCCGACCTCAAGGGCCGTATCACCGCCTCGAAGAACTTCACCGACTCCCCGGACGCCGACGACCACGACGGCCACGGCACCCACACCACCTCCACCGTCGGCGGCACCGGCGCCGCGAGCGACGGCAGGAACAAGGGTGTCGCGCCCGGCGCCGGCCTCCTCCACGGCAAGGTCCTCAACGACTACGGCCAGGGCGAGACCTCGTGGATCATCGCCGGCATGCAGTGGGCCGTCGACCAGGGCGCCGACGTCGTCTCGATGAGCCTCGGCAATCCGGCCCGCACCGACTGCACCGACCCGATGGCCCAGGCGACGGAGGAGCTCGCGCGGTCGAGCGGGAACACCCTGTTCGTCGTCGCCGCGGGCAACACCGGGCCCGGCAACAACACGGTCTCGTCCCCGGGTTGCGCCCCGAGCGTCCTCACCGTCGGCGCCGTCGACCGTGACGACTCCACGGCCTCCTTCTCCAGCCGCGGCCCGGTGTACGGCTCGCACACCCTCAAGCCGGAGATCGCCGCCCCGGGCGTCGGCATCTCCGCCGCGCAGGCCGGCGGGCGTGGCGTGTACGCCTACCAGGCCATGAGCGGTACGTCGATGGCGACCCCGCACGTCGCGGGCGCGGCCGCCATCGTCAAGCAACGCCACCCGCAGTGGAGTGCCCGGCAGATCAAGGCGGCGCTCGTCTCCTCCGCCGACACGGACATCCCCGGCGACACCCGTGCGACGGGCGGTGGACGCCTCGACGTCCGCGCCGCGATCGGGCAGCAGGTGCTGGGCGCACCCGCGCTGCAGGCCGGCACGTTCAACTGGCCCCAGGACGCGAGCGACCGTACGACGGTCGCCGTGCCCTACACCAACACCACGGACAGGGCGGTGGAGCTGAAGCTGTCGGTGCCCGCCGTAACCGGCAACGACGGCTCCACCGTCCGCTCGTCGATCGCCCGCCTCGACGCCCGCTCGGTCACCGTTCCGGCGGGCGGGACGGTCGAGGTCCCACTGCGGATCGACCCGGCGGCGACGCTCCATCGGGCCCAGTACGGCGACGTCACGGGCCGCGTCCTCGCCACGGCCAAGGACGGCCGCACGGTCTCGACCCCCTTCGCGCTGCACGTCCAGCCGGAGACCGTCACCCTGCGCGTCAAGCTGATAGACCGCCTCGGCAAGCCCGCCGACGGCGCCTCCTCCGTCGACCTGGTCGGCACCGACGACGCGGCCGGCGAGCGCCGCTTCAACGAGGGCGCCGCGGACCAGACGTACCGGATCCGTCCGGGCGCCTACTTCCTCTCCGGTTTCGTCACGACCCCCGAGACCGGGGGCACGCTCCTCGACTCCCTCACCTACCTCGGCCGTCCGCAGCTGGAGATCCGCGACGACACGACCGTCGTCCTCGACGCCCGCAAGGCCCACCGGCTGAACATCAGGACCGACGGGCCGACCGAACTCCGCGGCGCCACACTGGGGTTCGCGCGCAGTTGGGACGACACCTGGCTGCACGCGGGCACGGCGGCCGGTGGGCGCGAACTGCGCGGCTACTACGCCTCCGTCACGGGCAGGGCGGCCGACGGGGACTTCGAGTTCGACAGCTTCTGGCGCGCGGCGGCCCCGCAGATCACCGAACTCGCCGTGGTGGGCGGCCGGTCGCTGCATCCGACGACCGCGTCGTTCAACTCGGCCAACCTCGACGGCACGGGCCGGGCGCCGCTCTTCGATGCCAGGTCCGGTACGCAGGAGGAGCTTTCGGGAGCGGCGGGAAAGATCGCGCTCGTCGGAGTCCCGGACGGCGGGAGCGCCTACGAGGTCGCGAGGCGCGCGAAGGAGGCCGGTGCGGTGGCGGTCCTCGTCCACCGTGACGCCCCCGGCCGCTGGTACCCGTCGGCAGGCTTCACCGGCGGCGCGCTGCCGGTCCTCGCCGTCCCGGCCGAGGAGGCGAAGGCGCTGCTCGCGGCGGGGGACGTGACCCTGCGCTGGCAGGCCACCGCCAAGAGCCCGTACGTCTACAACCTCGCCTTCCCGGAGCAGGGCCCGATCGGTGGCGACCGCACCTACCGCGTCCGGGACCGGGACCTGGCGGCGACGACGGCGGCGTACAACTCGATGGCGTCCGCCACCACCGACCACGTCGACCTGACGGCCATGACCCGCCCGAACGGACTGAGCGGCTACTTCGCCGGGTTGGAGACGGTCCCCGCGCCGTTCACCCGCACCGAGTACCACTCGCCGGGCACGACCGGCTGGGAGCACGAGGTGTCCAGCAGCTTCCCGTGGGGCGAGTTCATGATCGACCCCATGCGCACGTACCGGAAGGGGGAGCGGCGAACCGAGGAGTGGTACGGCGGTGTCCTCGCCCCCGCCACCCCGCTCGACGACAGCGGCCGGCCCGCCCTCGCCGCCGAACGGCAGGGCAACCTGATCGGCGTGGCACCCGGCTTCTGGGGCGACGGCCACCACCAGGGCGTGCAGGGCAGCTTCGGCGACATCGGCGGCATGACGCTGCGGCGGGACGGCGAGACGATCGGGGAAAGTCCCTACCCGTTCGGGGTGTTCACCGTCCCAGCCACCGAGTCGGGGTACGAACTCACCCTGAACACCGCGAAGATCGGCCCTCCGGCCGCGGCCTGGAAACGCTCCACGAGCACGACGACGACGTGGGCCTTCCGCTCGGCACTGGACGAGGACGCCTACTCGCAAGGCATACCGATGCTCTTCCCGCGGTACGCGCTGCCGGAGGACGGCCTGAAGACGCTCCCCGCCGACGACGGACAGGAGATCACACTCACGGCGACCGGCCACGCGGGCTACCGGCCAGGTGAGCTGACACAGGCCCAACTCGCCTACTCCTACGACGAAGGCGGTACCTGGACCGAGGCACAAACGGCACAGCAGGACGACGGGACCTGGACCGCGAAGGTGCACCACAGCGGAGCGACAGGAAAGCAGGTCACACTCAGAACCGTCCTGACCGACGCGAACGGCACCTCGGTCACCCAGATCGTGACCCGGGCCTACGACGTGCGCTGAGGCGCGCGAAGGGGATCCGGGCCCGGGTCACCCGACAGTCGCCGGGCGGTCCTCCCGTGGGGGGTGGGGCCTCCCGGCGACCTGTTTCACGTCCTGTTCCGTCACTTGCCTCGCACGACTGTTCACCACCTCACTCGACCATGCCTTTCGAGGTGCTTCCCCGGGTCGGATTTTCCGGATGCCCCGTTTTCATACGGGCCGTGCGGTGGACAATTGGGGGCATGAGCCAGCAGGGGGGAAAGGCCACCGGTCACGAGGACGACTGGTGGGGGCAGCTGTACGGTGACTTCACCGATGACACGGGCCCGACCAAGGCGCCCGACACACTGGACGACCGCTTCGCCTCGGCGGCGGGGGTGTCAGGAACCGGCGCCCCGGTTCCGGCTTCGCGGGCCGGCACGGAGGCCGTGGCGGGTCCGGGTCCCGGTCCGTCGACCTTCCCCGCGGGCTTGCCGAAACCGCCGGGATTCACCGTGGAGGAGCCCCGGGGGCGGGCGGCGCCGGCGACCGACGACGAGCCCCGCACAGCTACCCAGGTGGACCTCACCACCCACCCCCCGACACCCCTCGACTACGTGGGCGACGGCCCTCCCACCTACGCCCCCGAACCCACCGCCCTGCCACCCGCGGACCCCGACGACCTCGACGATCTGGTCGCCGACACCGTCCTCGACGGCGCCCGCTACGGCGCCTCCACCCTGCGGGCCGTGTCCCTGCGCGGCGACTCAGCCCGCTACCGGGGCGAACCCCGCCGCGACTCCCTTCTCACCGCCCGCTTCGGCACCGGAGAGAACGCCCTGATCCTGGTGGCGATGGCCACCGGCGCCCGAGCCACCCCGGGCGCGCACCGCGCCGCCGCCGAGGCATGCCACTGGATCGGCCGGGCCGTCGGCCGAAGTCACGGGCGGCTCGCGGACGACATAAGGGCCGCCAGGCGCGGCGACCTCAAGTCCGGCCTGCACCGCCTCACCGACCGCAGCCTCGGCAAGCTCCGCGCCAGCGCCGCCGAACAGGGCATCGAACCCGAGGAGTACGCGGCGACCCTGCGCTGCCTCCTTCTCCCCGCCGACCCCGAGTGCCGGACCCGGGTCTTCTTCGGAGTCGGCGCGGGCGGACTGTTCCGTCTGCGGGGCGGCGAATGGCAGGACATCGAACCCCGCGTCACGGACATCACCGGCGAACCCGTCGTCGGCTTCGGCTCGCTCCCCGCCGAGACCCCCGAGGGCGACCGCCTCACCATGGACCTCGGCATCCCCACACCCCCGAGCCCCTACGACCCCGCCCCCGAGCCGCCCCGCGAACCCTTCCGCTTCCGCGCGTCCGTGGCCCGCCCCGGCGACACCCTCCTCATGTGCACCGGCGGCCTCGCCGACCCGCTGCGCGGCGAGCCCGAACTCGCCGCCCACCTCACCGGACGGTGGTCCGCTCCCGAACCGCCCGGCCTCGCCGAGTTCCTCGCCGACACCCAGGTGCGGGTGAAGGGGTACGCGGACGACCGTACGGCGGCCGCCGTCTGGGAGGCCTGACGGCGGCTTCGGCTACGGCCGGTACGTCACCCACGAGCGGGCCGAGGTGTCGTACACGTACATGGGCAGCCCCTTGATGCCGGTCGTGCGGAAGGGGCGGCCGTGGTCGTCGACGCGGACCGTGCCGGTGCGGCCCTGGGAGGACCAGTCCAGCTCCAGGTACCAGCTGCAGTCGCAGCTCTCCGTCCGCGCGTCGACCAGCAGCACCTCCGGGTCCTCGGCGGACACGCGGTACGGCAGGCGCATGGCCGGGATCGTGACGCCCGAGTCGTTGCCGTCGGCCGGGCGGGCGATGGGGCGGTCCTTGTCCAGGTCGACGTCGAAGTAGCGAGGCGTCAGCGCTCCGCCGCAGCCCTGGTCCATGGTGTAGACGGTGCCCTTGGAAGGCGCCGAGCGGCCGACGACGCGCACCCTCAGGGCCTTCAGGACGACGGCCGTGGAGGTCTTGCCCTGCACGGAGATCTCGATCAGCGTCTGCTTCCCGTGCACCGCGCTCTGCGAGCCCGCCCACGCCTCGGCGTCCTGCGGCGGGGGAGGCGGCGGTACCTGGCCGGGCGGCCTGGCGACGACGTAGTTGTGGCCGCAGCCGGCCTGCCACACATGGGAGTTGGCGCTCCAGGTGAGCGGCACCCCGGCCGGGGGCTGCTGTCGGCCGGCTTCCTTCGAGGGGCTGCCGCCTGACGGAGCGGACTTCGGCGAGGGCTTCTTCGAGGCGCCGGCCGACGGTGACGGGGTGGTGGGGGAGGGGCTCGGCGAGCCCGTCGACGTCGGGCGGGGAGTGCTCGTCGGCGTCGTACGGGTCGGATCGGAGCCCTGGACGGAGTCGCTCGCGCGGGGACGGTCGTCGTCCGGCAGGGCGGAGAGGCTGCCCAGCGTGGCGAGCAGCGCCGTCGCCACGGCCGCCGACACCAGCAGGCGCCGACGGCGGTACCAGGGGTGGCGGGGAGGGGTGCCGGCAGGTGTCGGGTCCGCGGTCACGAGTCCCGTGGGCTCCTCGGCCGCGTCCACCGGGGAGCCGTCCGCTGCGGAAGGGCTGCCGTCCGCCGTGGCGGAAGCCGCCGAACGGGACCGCTGCCGTGCCGCCACCGCCAGGATCCACAGCCGGTGCAGCTCCAGTCGCTCCTGCGGCGTCGCCTCGCACAGCGCGGCGAAGCGTTCCACGGGGGCGAAGTCGACGGGGACCGCGTCTCCGGCGCAGTAGCGGTGCAGCGTGGAGGTGTTCATGTTCAGGCGGCGGGCCAGCTGACCGTAGCTGCGGTCGGTGCGGTCCTTCAGGCGTCTGAGCAACGCCGCGAACTCCTGGACGTCGTCCTGTGCTGCCGACACCGTTCCCCCGTGTCCTCCGCCGTCCCGGGACGGCATCCCAGGCACTCCATATACCTGCACGTCACAAGGGCTGGGATGGTTCCACCGTTGCGGATCCGGTGTCGGCGCTTGCGGTCGCCCGCTGTGACGGCTGATGCTCTTGGTGTCGCACCGACCAGGGCCGGACGGACCATCCGCCGTCGGTGCCGGCTCACTTCCGATCGTTCACGCTGCCATGTCATTCACGGGGGGACACCCATGTCCAAGCGCACTCGCACCGGCACGCTCGCCGCACTCGCCGTCGCGGGCCTCGCCGCGGGCGCCGCACTCACCGCCGCACCCGCCGGCGCCGCGACGAAGGCGCCCGCGCCGAAGTTCCTGTCGGCGACCGAACTCCCGCCGCACCCCTCCTCCGGCTGGACCGCCGCGCCGGTCGCCGACGGGGTGCCGGAGGAGATGCAGTACTGCTTCGGCGAGGCGCTGCTCGCCTACGACTCCCGCCACCGCACCTTCCGCACCGACCTCGACACCGGTGCCGAACAGCTCAACGTCGTCGTCGGTGACAACGCCAAGGCCAAGGCCCTCGCCACGCGCCTCGACAAGGAGATCAAGCGCTGCGTCACGCGCATGGACGCCGACCCGGAGATCGAGGCCGACCACAAGGGCTACGGCAGCCTGCCGGTCGAGGAGGGCGCCCGCGTCCACGGCTTCGCGACGCGTGCCGCGTGGGGTGCCATGGACATCCATCTCGTCTCCGTCGGCCGGGACGGCGGCACCGTCACCGTCGTGCAGTGGGGGCAGATGGGCGACTTCACGGACGCGCCGGTGAAGGCCTTCAAGAAGACCACCACCACCGCGGTCAACAAGCTCTACTGACCGGCGCACCACAGGACCACCTCACCAGCGGGGCCGCCCTCCCGGACGGGGGTCGGGCGGGCGGCCCCGCCACCACACGGCGCCACCAGGGCAGCTGCAGTAGCGAATTCCGGCCAGATTCACAGACTTCGGGCATCGGCTCGGACGGCGCCTCGAGGTCGAGGCGCGCCCGCCGGTCGTCCGGGTCGTGTACGGCCGGATCCGCAGAGCGGGATCGTCGAACTGTCCGATCCGCAGCGGTCCGCAGTCCCTCGACGGCATCGGCACGATGCCGTGCAGGACTGCCCTGGTCGGCCGCCTCCGCCGGGGCGGATTGCACCGCCTTGCCTCCCCTCGCCGGAATCACAACCGCGGCCCGCAGCCCGAGGCCGTGGCCGGTGGCCGACTCGATCCGGTCGTCTTCCGCGGCGGCCTCCGGGCGGCCGATGGGTGACGTTCCGGGTTTCATCCACCGGCACGGCCTGCCGCAACCGTGGCCGAACACCTGGTCGTTGACGATTCGACATGACTGCCGCCCGTCCGACTGGGAAATGGTTCCCGTGAACGTGTTCGAGCAGGAGGGGAACCGACATCGGCACGCGGGCGGGGGTCATGAAAAGGCAGGCACGAGGAGGCGGTCCCATCACCATCGGGGCCTCCTCGGCACAGACAGTGGAGGACAAGGCCGCGAGCGCCGGGGAACACACGCAGTCGCCTCAGCTCAGGCGCAGACTCGGACGGGCGGACCTGCGGGCCGTACCGGAGGCACGCAGGGCCCTGCGCGAGCTGTTGCGGCACTGGGGGAGGCCCGGACGATCGGACATAGCCGAACTGCTCACCAGCGAGCTCGTCACCAATGCAATCGTCCACACCGACCATGACGCCGTCCTGACGGCGATCGTCGGACCGCACGGACTCAGGGTGGAGGTGAGGGACTTCGTGGCCCGCCGGCCCAGACTGCGTGTACCGAACGCCGACAACTGTACGAACGGCAGAGGCCTGGTGCTGGTCCAGTCCCTCGCGGACGACTGGGGCGTGCGGACGCACGGGGTGGGGAAGGCGGTGTGGTTCGAACTCGACGCGGATGCCGCCTGATGGGTGCCGCCGCGACGCATGCCGTACGACGACGGGAAGGGGCGCGACCCGAGTCCCGGGT
>NZ_JBSGVW010000049.1:0-57204 GCF_053608645.1 Streptomyces sp. NPDC055013 | reverse complement strand
GGCCGCGTCTCGTCCGAACGCCGGACGGGCTGGAATGCCTGGACCGGCGCCGGGAATGGCCGCGTCTCGTCCGAACGCCGGACGGGCTGGAATGCCTGGACCGGCGCCGGGAGTGGCCGCGTCTCGTCCGAACGCCGGACGGGCTGGAATGCCTGGACCGGCGCCGAGAATGGCCGCGTCTCGTCCGAACGGCGGACGGGCTGGAATGCCTGGACCGGCGGCGAGAGGCACCGGGCTCGTCGTCGAACGCCGGACGGGCTTCGGGCCCCTTGATCGTCCCAGTAGGGTCATCCCCGTGAGTAACGAACACATCACGCTGACCGCGGGTGACGCGGAGGTGGACGTGCTGCCGGGGAACGGTGGGCGGGTCGGGGGGCTTCGGGTCGGGGGGACGGAGTTGTTGCGGCAGGGGGAGCGGTTCGGGTGTTTCCCGATGGTTCCCTGGTGTGGGCGGATCCGGGACGGGCGGTTCCTGGACGGGGCCGTCGTGCGGCAGATGCCGTTGAGCGCCCCGCCGCACGCCATCCACGGCACGGCACGCGACGGCGCCTGGAAGGTGGCCAGGGTCGCCGGTGACGAGGCCGTCATCACGTACGACCTGGTCGAGCCCTGGCCCTACGCCGGCCGCGTCACCCACGTCATCGCGCTCACCCCGGACAGTCTCAGCCTCACCATGTCCGTCGAGACGTACGAGACGTCCTTCCCGGCCCAGATCGGCTGGCATCCCTGGTTCAACCGGAACCTCGGAGGAGCGGGCGCCCAGGACGCGCTGCTCGACTTCAGCCCCGCCTGGCAGGAAGAGCGCGGTGACGATCATCTGCCCACCGGGAACCGGATCGAGCCCCGGCCCGGGCCCTGGGACGACTGTTTCGGGATGCCCGGTGGTGTCGACGTCACGCTCACCTGGCCGGGGCAGCTGGAGCTGAAGGTGGCCAGTCGGGAGGAGTGGGTCGTCGTCTACGACGAGCAGGAGGCCGCCGTGTGTGTCGAGCCGCAGACTGGGCCGCCCAACGGGCTGAACACCCTGCCCCGCCTGGTCACGCCCCTGGAGCCGCTCGAGGCCGCGACCGTCTGGAGCTGGCGGCGCCTCTAAGCTGGGCGGCATGACTGACGTACGTGGCGCGCTGTTGCAGCAGATCAAGGACAAGGCCGTGGTGCACGGCAAGGTGACCCTGTCTTCGGGGCTGGAAGCCGACTACTACGTCGATCTTCGGCGCATCACCCTCGACGGGGAGGCCGCTCCGCTGGTCGGGCAGGTGCTGCTCGATCTGACCGCGGAGCTGGAGTTCGACGCGGTGGGCGGGCTCACCATGGGCGCCGACCCCGTCGCCGCCGCGATGCTGCACGCCGCCGCCGCGCGTGGGAAGCGTCTCGACGCCTTCGTCGTGCGCAAGGCCGCCAAGGCGCACGGGCTGCAGCGGCAGGTCGAGGGGCCGGACATCGCCGGGCGGCGCGTGCTCGTCGTCGAGGACACCTCCACCACCGGCGGCTCGCCGCTCACCGCCGTCGAGGCCGTGCGCGCGGCCGGCGCCGAGGTCGTGGCCGTCGCGACGATCGTCGACCGGGCCACCGGAGCCGCCGAGAAGATCCAGGAGGGTGCGGGCGTGCCGTACCTGTTCGCGTTCTCCAAGGACGAGTTGGGGCTCGACTGACCTCCGTCCCGGCGGATGTCCGTCTCGGCTGCTGACAGGCGCTCGGAGCATCCCGGTTCGTCATGGAAAGATGGCCCCGGCGATGCCGACGATGACGTCGCAATCGAGGTCTAGGTCAGGGCCGTAAAGAAGAACGCTGTACGCAGTACGTCAACCCGCACACTCCAAGGAGCGGACAGATGCCCATCGCAACCCCCGAGGTCTACAACGAGATGCTCGACCGGGCGAAGGCAGGCAAGTTCGCCTACCCGGCCATCAACGTGACCTCCTCCCAGACCCTGCACGCGGCCCTGCGCGGCTTCGCGGAGGCGGAGAGCGACGGCATCATCCAGATCTCCACGGGTGGTGCGGAGTTCCTCGGCGGCCAGCACAGCAAGGACATGGTCACCGGCGCCGTCGCCCTGGCCGAGTTCGCGCACATCGTCGCCAAGAAGTACGACATCACCGTCGCGCTGCACACCGACCACTGCCCGAAGGACAAGCTCGACGGGTACGTACGCCCGCTGATCGCCGTGTCCGAGGAGCGTGTCGCGCGCGGTGAGAACCCGCTGTTCCAGTCGCACATGTGGGACGGTTCGGCCGAGACCCTCGCCGACAACCTCTCCATCGCGCAGGAGCTGCTGGAGCGCGCCCGCGCCGCGAAGATCATCCTCGAGGTCGAGATCACCCCGACCGGTGGCGAGGAGGACGGCGTCTCGCACGAGATCAACGACTCGCTGTACACGACCGTCGACGACGCCATCCGTACCGTCGAGGCCCTCGGTCTCGGCGAGAAGGGGCGCTACCTGCTCGCCGCGTCCTTCGGCAACGTGCACGGCGTGTACAAGCCGGGCAACGTCGTGCTCCGTCCCGAGCTGCTGAAGGAGCTGAACGACGGCGTCGCCGCCAAGTACGGCAAGGCGTCCCCGTTCGACTTCGTCTTCCACGGCGGCTCCGGCTCCTCCGCCGAGGAGATCGCGACGGCGCTGGAGAACGGCGTCGTCAAGATGAACATCGACACCGACACGCAGTACGCCTTCACGCGTCCGGTGGCGGCCCACATGTTCCAGAACTACGACGGTGTCCTGAAGGTCGACGGCGAGGTCGGCAACAAGAAGACCTATGACCCGCGGACCTGGGGCAAGCTCGCCGAGGCGAGCATGGCCGCGCGCGTGACGGAGGCCTGCTCGAACCTGCGCTCGACGGGTACGAGGATCAAGTAGTTCTCCGGTCCCTCCCGGGACACTTCCGAGCCCGGCGCCTGTCTACGGCGCCGGGCTCGCTGTATACCTGGGACCATGCCCGACGTCAGGCTGGCCTCACCGCAGGGCAAGTGGATCCTGCTCACCACCGTCCTCGGCTCCAGCATGGCGATGCTGGACTCGACCGTCGTCAACGTCGCCCTCCCGCGCATCGGCGAGGACCTCGACGCCGACCTCGCGGCGCTCCAGTGGACCGTCAACGCGTACATGCTCACGCTGGCCGGGCTGATCCTGCTCGGCGGCTCGCTGGGGGACAGGTACGGGCGGCGCCGGATCTTCGTGGTCGGCGTGGTGTGGTTCGCCCTGGCCTCGCTGCTGTGCGGGATCGCCCCGAACGCCGGTGTGCTCATCGCCGCGCGGGCGCTGCAGGGGATCGGCGGCGCGCTGCTCACGCCCGGCTCCCTCGCCCTCATCCAGGCGTCCTTCCACCCCGACGACCGGGCGCGGGCGGTCGGCCTGTGGTCGGGTTTCGGGGGCGTGGGCGCGGCGGTGGGCCCCTTCCTGGGCGGCTGGCTGGTGGACGGGCCCGGCTGGCGCTGGGTGTTCCTCCTGAACGTCCCGCTGGCGCTGGCGTGCGCGCCGATCGCCGTACGGCATGTCCCGGAGTCGGGGGACGGCAGCAAGCACGGCCGCTTCGACGTCCTCGGCGCGGTCCTCGGCGCCCTGTCCCTCGCCCTGGTGACGTACGCGCTGATCGAGGCCCAGGAGGGCTCGGTGGTCGTCGCCGTCTCCGCGGCGGCCGGTGTGGCCGCGGGGGTCGGCTTCGTCTACGTCGAGAAGCGCCGGCCGGATCCGATGATGCCGCTCGGCATCTTCGCGTCCCGCCAGTTCACCGCCGTCAACCTCGTCACCCTCTGTGTGTACGCGGCCCTCGGCGGCTTCTTCTTCCTCGCCGCGCTCCAGCTCCAGGTCGTCTCCGGCTACTCCGCTCTGGGCGCCGGTACGGCCCTGCTCCCGACGACCGTCCTGATGCTGCTGCTCTCCGCCCGCTCCGGCGCGCTCGCCGACCGGATCGGCCCACGCATCCCGCTCACCGTCGGGCCCCTGCTCTGCGCGGTCGGCATGCTGCTGATGCTGCGCGTCGGCCAGGACGCCTCGTACGTCGCCGACGTGCTGCCCGCCGTGCTCGTCCTCGGCATCGGCCTGGTCACCCTCGTGGCCCCGCTCACCGCCACCGTCCTCGCCTCCGTCGACGTCGCCCGCGCGGGCCTGGCCAGCGGCATCAACAACGCGGCGGCCCGGGCGGCGGGCCTGATCGCGGTGGCCGCACTGCCGCTGCTCGCCGGCATGGGGGAGGAGGCCTACCGCTCGCCGGACGCCTTCGACACGGCCTTCGGGCGGGCGATGATGTGGTGCGCCGGGGCCCTGGTCGTCGGCGCGGCCATCGCCTTCGCGACGGTACGTCCCCTGCCCCCGGACTGCCGCAAACCGGAATGCCTCCACCACGGCTCGATCAATTCGCCGCCGCTGGAGGGGGTGCGGAGCAAGTCGCAGGTGCCGACGGAAGGCGAGGGGTAGGCGCGGGTGCGGGGAGCTCTGCCGGAGCCGGCCCGCATGATCCAGCCCGTCCGGTGTGTGAGGACGAGGCCCGTTCAGGGCCGACAGCGGTGGTCCGGGGGCCGCAGGCCCTCAGGGGGCGGGGGCGAAGGGGCGGCAGCGCCTGGCGGACGGGACGGGCAGGGGCGGCGGAGGCGACGACACGACACCCACTGCTCCCGGCGATGGCCCACACTTGACCCATGGCCATTCACGAAAACCTCCTCGGGGGCCCGCCCCCGACTCACCTCCCCGACGACCCCGAGCCGCGCGAGCTCCTCGCCGGCGGCACCGCCCCCGCGGACGTCGCAGCGAAGTACCCCACCTCCTCCCTGGCCTGGGCCCAGCTGGCCGACGAGGCCTTCGAACGCGGCAGCGTCGTGGAGTCGTACGCCTACGCCCGTACGGGCTACCACCGCGGCCTGGACGCCCTGCGCCGCAGCGGCTGGAAGGGCCACGGCCCGGTCCCCTGGGAGCACGAGCCGAACCGCGGCTTCCTGCGCGCCCTGCACGCCCTCGCCCGCGCCGCGGGATCGATCGGCGAGCAGGAGGAGTACGAGCGCTGCTCACAGTTCCTGAAGGACTCCTCGCCGACGGCCGCCCAGACCCTGGGCTAGCCACCGTGCCTCCCCTGTCGTGGGGCCCGCCGGTGTGACGAGGGCGGGCCTTGCGATGCGGGGGGACATCCCTGAGGATGCCGGGTGGGGACCGGGGCCCCTTTGTCGATAACGGCAGGGCGGACCGCTACCCGGAGTTACACAGGAGACAGCGATGTCCCAGCAGGCTCACAGGTCCGCAGAGACTCAGGAGCCCGAGACCCCGAATCTCGACTTCGCAGGCACGACGCCGTACGAGGACTACGTCAAGGCGGACGTGCTCACCCACCTCCAGCACACCCTCTCCGACGATCCCGGAGAGATGGTCTTCCTGGTCACGACCCAGGTCATGGAGCTGTGGTTCACCGTCATCGTCCACGAGTGGGAGACCGCGGCACGCGCCCTGCGCGAGGACCGCCCGGCCGTGGCGATCGACGCCCTGAAGCGTTCGGTACGGGAACTGGACGCCCTGAACTCCTCCTGGAAGCCGCTCGGCCAGCTCACGCCGGCCCAGTTCAACTCGTACCGCAGCGCCCTCGGCGAGGGCTCCGGCTTCCAGTCGGCGATGTACCGCCGGATGGAGTTCCTGCTCGCCGAGAAGTCCGCGTCCATGCTGGTGCCGCACCGCGGCGCCCCCCGTGTCCACGCGGAGCTGGAGAAGGCTCTGCACGAGCCGAGCCTCTACGACGAGGTGCTGCGCTTCCTCGCCCGGCACGGCTGCCCGATCCCGCAGACCGTGCTGAAGCGGGACGTGTCGCAGAAGTACGAGCCGTCGCCGGCGGTAGAGGCTGCCTGGACCGCGATCTACTCCGGCGACCAGAACTCCGAACTCGCCCGCTTGGGCGAGGCGCTCACCGACGTGGCCGAACTGGTGTGGCGCTGGCGCAACGACCACCTGGTCGCCACCCGGCGCGCGATGGGCGCCAAGGCGGGCACGGGCGGCTCCGCCGGCGTGGCCTGGCTGGAGAAGCGGGCGCAGAAGAACGTCTTCCCGGAGCTGTGGACGGCGAGGTCCCATGTCTGAGTTCGCCGAACTCGCCACCAAGGCCGAGAAGCTCGACGCGACCGACGAACTCGCGGGCAAGCGCGCGGAGTTCATGCTCGACGAGGTCGTCTACCTCGACGGCAACTCGCTGGGCGCCCTGCCGTCGAACGTGCCCGGACGGGTCGAGGACGTCGTACTGCGGCAGTGGGGGCGGATGCGCATCCGCTCCTGGGACGAGAGCGGCTGGTGGACGGCGCCGGAGCGGATCGGCGACCGGATCGCCCCGCTGGTCGGCGCGGCGGCCGGCCAGATCGTGGTCGGCGACTCGACAAGTGTCAACGTTTTCAAGGCACTTGTCGCCGCCGTACGGATGGCGGAGGCCGCAGGTTCCGGCCGGGACGAGATCCTGGTCGACGCGACCACCTTCCCCACGGACGGTTACATCGCCGAGTCGGCGGCCCGGATGACCGGCCGTACGCTACGGCCCGTGACGCCCGCCGAGGTGCCGGCGGCGCTGTCCGGCCGTACCGCCGCCGTCCTCCTCAACCACGTCGACTACCGGACCGGCCGGCTGCACGACCTGCCGGCCCTCACCGCCGCCGTGCACGCGGCGGGCGCGATCGCCGTGTGGGACCTGTGCCACAGCGCCGGCGCGCTGCCCGTCGGACTCGACGAGCACGGGGTCGACCTGGCGGTGGGCTGCACGTACAAGTACCTCAACGGCGGCCCGGGTTCACCGGCGTACCTGTACGTACGCCGAGACCTTCAGGACCGCTTCGACTCCCCGCTCCCCGGCTGGAACTCGCACGCCGAACCCTTCGGCATGCGTCCCGCCTACGAGCCGGCCGCGGGCGCCCCGCGCGGCCGTGTCGGCACGCCGGACATCCTCTCCATGCTCGCCCTGGAGGCGGCCCTGGAGGTCTGGGACGGTGTGTCGGTCGAGGCGGTGCGGGCCAAGTCGCTGGCGCTGACGGACTTCTTCCTGGAGTGCGTCGGCGCCTATGTGGGGGAGGGTCGCGTCGAGTCGCTGACCCCGGTGGCCCATGACGAACGCGGCAGCCAGGTGGCCCTGCGCTGCGAGAACGCCGGGGAGGTCATGCAGCGGCTCATCGAGCGAGGGGTCGTCGGCGACTTCCGGCATCCCGATGTGCTGCGGTTCGGATTCACGCCGCTGTACGTGGGGTTCGCGGAGGTGGAACGGGCGGCCCGGGTGCTGGGGGCGCTGCTGCCGGGGGAGCCCCCGCGCTAATCGGCGTACACCCCCGCCACGGCAGCCGCATGCGCGGCCCGCGCTGCGCGCTCCGCGGCGGGGGCGTCGGGGGTCACCCCGGTCGTCAGCAACTCGTAGTAGAGGGGTGCCGACACCGCCCGTACGACCGCCTTCGCGTCCGTACCGGCGGGCAACTCCCCTTTGGCAACGCCCTGTTCCACGCACGGCGCCCACTCCGCCACCCGCATCTCGTAGAACCGGCGGAGCGCCTGCGCCGTACGTTCGTCGCAGGTCGCCGCGGCGATGACGGCACGGAACAGGGCGCCCTGCCGGGGATCGGCCAGCGTCCGCTGCACCAGCGCCGCGTTGGCGAGCAGGTCGCCCAGCACGGACCCGGTGTCCTCGCGTGGCAGCGACTGCTCTGCCATGTCGGCGAGCAGGTCGGCCACCAGCCCGGTCACCGAGCCCCAGCGCCGGTACACGGTGGTCTTGCCGACCTCGGCCCGGCGGGCGACGTCGGCGAGGTCGAGACCGTCGAAACCCTGCTCCGCCAGGACGTCCCCGGCCGCCCGCAGCACGGCCTCACGGACACGCGCGGTACGCCCTCCGGGACGTACGGTGCCGGGCTCGGCGGACATATCGGCCTCCTTGGTGCGCGTGCGATCTACGACCCCAGCGTAACGGAACAGTGGAACCGTTTACCCTTCACCCTGCGTGACATCCCCGTGTCCACGCACGTCACCCGCCTGATACCGTCCCCGCCAACGGCCGAATTCCCACGTGGTCCGCCACTCCGCTTTCGTCCAAATCCGTTTCGTCGCTGAGAGGTTGAGCATGCCGGACGACGTCGCAGCAGCCCGGGCCGCCGCCGAAGAGGAGTCCGCCTTCTCGCACCCGCCCGTCGACCCCGACGCCATCGCCTCGTACGGCGACCACCCCGACCAGGTGATCGACTTCTATGCGCCGCGCGGCGAGGCCGTCCCGGGCGACCCGGCTCCGCTGGTCGTCGTGCTGCACGGCGGGGCATGGCGGGCTCCGTACGACCGGCGGCATGTCACGCCGTTCGCCGACTTCCTGGCGCGGCGCGGGTTCGCCGTGGCCAATGTGGAGTACCGGCGGGGGGCGGCGGATTCCGGTACGAGTGCCGGTACGGGCGCCCCGGTCGCCGGACGCTGGCCGGACACGTTCGACGACGTCGCCGCCGCGCTGGACGCGATGCCCGCTCTCCTGCGGGAGATGCTCCCGCAGGCCGACCCGCGCCGGACCGTGGTCACCGGCCACTCGGCCGGCGGTCACCTCGCCCTCTGGGTGGCGGCCCGCCATGTCCTGCCCGCGGACGCCCCCTGGCGCACCGGCCGCCCCGCGCCCCTGCGGGGTGTCGTCGCGCTGGCCCCGATCGCCGACTTCGCGGTCGCCGACAAGCTGGACGTCTGCGGCGGAGCGGCGCAGCAACTCCTCGGCGGAGGAGTGGAGTTCGCCGAGCGTCAGCCGTACGCCGACCCCGCGCTCCTGCTCCCGACGGGCATCGCGACGACGCTCGTCCAGGGCCGGACGGACGTCGTGGTCCCGCAGGCGGTCGCCGAGTCGTACGCGGACGCGGCGGCGAAGGCGGGGGAAGTGATCGGTCTGACCCTGCTGGAGGACGTCGGCCACTTCCCGCTGATCGACCCTGCGGCGGATGCCTGCGCGGTGGTGGCGGAGGAGATCGCGCAGCTGGCGTGGTGAGTTCGCAGGTGCCCCCTCACCTGCACGTATCCCGTCAGACGCACCTGTCCCGTCCCCCGCACGCGCCCCGCCCTGAGCGGCCCCTGAATGGAGGGCCCCTTCATACCCGTAGTACCTGAGAGCTACATCGCAGGTGAGCTCCCTGGCATGACGCGGACGACAGGTCCGAATCCGTAACTTCCCTTCCAGGTAGGCCCGATGGCCGGGCGGACTGGAAGGGATGACGACCATGGGGCGTACGACGGGGGCAGCGGGGGCGAGCTCGTCGGGCAGGGTGGGCGGGCGTGGCGAGTCGGGGGACTCGAGTGGGCCGACCGAGCGGAGTGGGCCGACCGAACCGAGTGAGTCTCGGGGGGCGAAGAAGGCTCGCCGCACGTACAGACTGCGCCGGGCCCTGCTCGCCGCCGTGATCACCGGTGCCGTGGTCGTCCCGCTGTCCGGCGCGGCGCGGCCCGAGATACCCGCCCCGAAGCCGGCCGTCCTCGCGCCGGTCACGGCGGCGACGCTGGACGAGGCGTACGCCGCCAACCGCGCCAACGCCGCCGAGGCGTCCCGCATGGCCGCGGCCGACGGCCATCGCGAACGCGCCGCCGCGGACCGTGCGATGGCCGACCCGTCCCGCCGCTTCCTCACGTTCGACGGCCGCGGCCCCGGCCTCGCGACGGAGGTCTTCGGCGACCTGGCGCACGCCGACCGCATCGCCGTCCTGGTCCCCGGCTCCGACACGTCCATCGACACCTACGACCGTTTCCGCAACGCCGCCCGCGCGCTGCACGAACGCCTCACCCGGGAGGCCCCGCAGGGCACGCGCACCGCGGTGGTGGCCTGGCTCGGCTACGAGACGCCGGGCACGATCAGCGTCACGGTCGCCACGGCGGGACGGGCCGAGGAGGCGGCGCCGAAGCTGCGGGAGTTCGTACGGCAGCTGCGCGCCATCCCGGATCGCACGTCGAGCATGAGCGGCGCGTCGAAAGGGCCGGCCGAAGAGGGGCCGCACGTCTCCCTGCTCTGCCACTCCTACGGTTCGGTGGTCTGCGGCCGCGCGGCCTCCGACGTCGATGTGGACGACATCGCCCTGATAGGCAGCCCAGGCACCGGCGTCGACACCGCGGGCGCCCTGCACACCGCGGCCCGCGTCTGGGCGGCCCGTGGCGGTGACGACTGGGTGGCCGAGGTCCCGCACGTCAGGTTCGACCTGCTCGGCACGACCGTCGGCTTCGGCACCGACCCGATGTCGCCGTCCTTCGGTGCCCGGGTCTTCGCGGCGGGCGACGGCGGCCACAGCGACTACTTCAGGCCCGGCACGGCGTCCCTGGCGAACCTGACCCGCATCGTCCTGGGCGAGACCTCGGAGGTGACCCATGGCTGAGTCCACGATCACCGGGCGGGCGCGCGGTGCCCGGCGGGGCATACCGGAGGGCATCCGGCGGGGCGCCGCTCACGTCGACGCCGTCACTCCCATCGAACGGGACCGGGCGGTCGACGCCCTGCGCGCCTTCGCCATCCTCGGCGTCGTGCTCGGCCACTGGCTGGTGACGGCTCTGGTGGCGGACGGCGAGTCCGGACTGCGCACCGCGAGCCCGCTCCAGCACATGCCCTGGCTGGCCCCGATCTCCTGGGCCTTCCAGACTCTCGCCGTGTTCTTCCTGGTCGGCGGCCATGTGGCGACCCGCGGCTACACCTCGGCCCGAGCGCGCGGCACGACGTACGGACAGTGGTTGAGGTCCCGTATGTCCCGCCTGTTCAAACCGGTGGCGGCCGTCCTCACCCTGTGGACGGTGATGTCGGTGCTGCTGCTCCTCTCGGGCACGGACATCGACACGGTCCACACGCTGCTCAAACTGGCCCTGTCCCCCCTGTGGTTCCTCCTGGTCTTCGCGGCGCTGACGGCGGTGACCCCCCTCCTCCTGCGCCTGAACCCCCTGTGGCCCCTGGCCGTCGTCCTCCATGTGGACCTTCTCCGCTTCGGCCTGGGCGGCCCCGCGTGGCTCGGCTGGGTGAACGTGGCGGCCGGCTGGCTGGTGCCGTTCAGCCTGGGCGCGGCGTGGACCCGGGGCGAGCTGGAGCGCCGCCGCGCGGGCTGGATCCTGCTGACGGGCGGCGCGGCGGCGACGGCGGCGTTGGTCGCCTGGGCGGGCTACCCGGCGTCCATGGTCGGCGTCCCCGGTGCCGGCATCTCCAACCTCAACCCGCCGACCCTGGCCGCCGTCACCTTCGGCCTGGCCCAGTGCGGCCTGGCCCTGCTCCTGCGCGAGCCCCTGCGCCGCACGATGCGCCGCCCCCTGGCCTGGGCGGCGGTGGCCCTGCTCAACCTCTCCGCGATGACGATCTTCCTCTGGCACCAGACGGCCCTGATGGCCACCACTGCCACGGGCCTCCTGGCAGGCCACCTCCCCGGCCTGCACACACTCCCCGACAACCTCACGTGGGTGGCGGCCCGCCTGGCATGGCTCCCGGTGTTCACCCTGGCCCTGGCAGCCTGCTGGACGACGTTCCGCCTCTACGAACAAGGCCCACGCCGCACCAAGGGCCGCACATCCAAGGTGATCCGCTCCCACCCCACCCCACAGAGCGGGAAAACCAAGGCCAAGCACCATGCCTAGTGTTGACCCCGTGAATGGCGAGGAGGACAGGCCGACGGCCGTCGAGGGGGAGCGGGGGCCGACTGCGGGGGCAGGGGGTGAGGGTGGCTCGCGGGTGGGGCCGGCAGGGGTTGCGGGTGAGCAGGCCTCGCAGGTGCGGCCGGCAGCCGCCGATGACGCGTACGCCCCACTGGGGCGGCCACACGCACCCGCACCCGCGCCCGCACGCAAGAAGCGCCCCCTCCCCACCAACCTTCGCAAACCCTTCGGGAGAACGTGGCGCCGCTGGCTGACCATCCTCCTCACCACCTGGATCGCCCTGGGCGTCTCCCTCGCCGGCGGCAACGATCTCAGCGCCAGCTACGACCTGAGCACGGCCCACGGTCTGATCGCCGGCTTCGCCCAAGGCATCGCCCTGTGCCTGGCCCTGTGGCGCCCGGGCCGGGCATGGGCCCTGAGCCTGACGGCCACCTTCATCACCGCCTTCGTCGTCCGCCCTCACCTCGCGGAAAACGCGCCCCCCGCCCCCAACTGGCCCTGGGCCACCCCCGAAGTCATCGCCCACGCCGGCGTCCTCCTGCTCCTGGCCCTCCGCGTGCCCACCCGCAGGTCCGTCGCGGCCCTCGCGGTGTCAGGGCTGGCCACCTTCGCCCTCCAGGGCCAGTTCGGCGGCACGAAATACGCCGGCACCGGCGCCGCGGCGGTGGCCATCTTCGCCATCGCCGTCATCGTCGGCACCGCCCTGCGCGGCCGCAAGGAGGCCCGCACCCAACTCGTCGAGCAGGAAACGCTCACCGCGGAGGAACGAGCCCACCGCACCCTGCTGGAGGAGCGCAGCCGGATCGCCCGTGAACTGCACGACGTGGTCGCCCACCACATGTCGGTCATCTCCATCCAGGCCCAGGTCGCCCCCCACCTCGTCGAGAACCCGTCCGACGAGCTGAAGGAGAACCTCGACGGCATCCGGCAGAACGCCCTGGAGGCGCTCACCGAACTCCGCCGCGTCCTGGGAGTCCTGCGCTCGGAACACCCCGACAACCCGGCAGCGGCCGGCACCGGCACAGGCGCCGGATCGACCACCGCCCCGCACGCTCCCCAACCCACCCTCGACCGGCTCGACGCGCTCGTGGAGAACACCCGGGCCGCCGGCCTGACCGTGACCCTCGACGTCACCGGCGCGGTCCGCGAGCTGCCGCCCGGTGTGGAGCTGTCGGCGTACCGGATCGTGCAGGAGGCGCTGAGCAACGTACTGCGGCATGCCCCCGGCGCGACCGCCCGCGTCGAAGTCGTCCACGAGCGCAGCGGCCTGACCGTGTGGGTCGCCAACTCGCGGCCGGAGCGTCCCGCGCCGCCGTCGCCGGGCGCCGGGCACGGCCTGCTCGGCATGCGGGAGCGGGCCGCGATGCTCGGCGGCGCCCTGTCGGCGCACCCGTCGCCGGACGGCGGCTACCTGGTGAGCGCGTATCTCCCCGCATACCCGCGCCTCGACGGCCTCGGCTACGTTCCCCAGGGTCCCCATGACGCCCACACCCCCGCCCCGGACAAGGACGGCACCGCATGACGAGCAGCCCCATCCGCGTACTCATCGCCGACGACCAGCAGATGGTCCGGCAGGGTTTCACCGTGCTGCTCAACACCAAGCCCGACATCGACGTGATCGGCCAGGCGGTCGACGGCCTCGACGCGGTCACGAAGGTCGCCGACCTTCTTCCCGATGTCGTGCTGATGGACATCCGCATGCCCGAACTCGGCGGCATCGAGGCCACCCGCCGCATCACCGCCGCGACACCGCAGATCAAGGTGCTGGTGCTGACGACCTTCGACCTCGACGAGTACGTGTACGAGGCGCTGCACGCGGGCGCCTCGGGCTTCCTGCTGAAGGACGCCTCCGCCGACCAGCTGGCCGAGGCGGTCCGGGTCGTGGCGGCCGGCGACGCCCTGCTCGCGCCCGGCGTCACCCGGCGGCTGATCGTCGAGTTCTCCCGCCTGGTCAAGCGCCCCCGAGCTCCGCTCAAGGAACGGGTCGGCGACCTGACCGAACGCGAGACGGAGGTCCTCGCGCTGATCGCGCAGGGGCTGTCGAACGCGGAGATCGCCGAGCGCCTCGTCGTGGCCGAGCAGACCGTGAAGACCCACGTGGGCCGGATCCTGGTGAAGCTGGGCCTGCGGGACCGTACGCAGGCGGCGGTGTTCGCGTACGAGTCGGGGCTGGTCCGGCCCTCCGGATACTGAGCGGCACCGCAGCCCACGGACCGCCCGCACCCGGCCGCGACCAGCAGCGATACCCGTAGTACCTGAGATGGACCTGCAGGAACCCCTCTCACTGGGGACGACCGCGACATGGCCCTGCGCCTACCGTTCTGTACGTGACCGAGACGACTCAGATGCCGACCCCGCCATCCGGCGACGGGGCCAAGACGCGCAGCCCCGAGTTCCGGCTGGCCGCGAACGCCCTACAGGGCCTGCGCAAGGATCTGTTCCACGACGCCTTCGCCTACCGCCCACTGGCCCGGATGAAGGTCGACGGCCCCGTGACCCGGCGGCTGCCGGGCCGCATGCGTGAGTACGCGGCCTGGACACCGCATGGCCTGATCGCCACGATCGGCCTGCTCACGCTCCTCATGTCCGCCGCGGACAACGACAAAGGGGCGCTGCTGCTCGGCCCGCTCGCCTTGATCCCGATCCTCCTGACCATGGTCCGGCCGGTCGGCGCGTTCTGGCTCTCGATGGCGGCCACCCCGGTCAGCCACGTCTTCGGCAGCTCGTGGGACGGCTGGCCGTGGCTGCCCGCGGCCTTCCTCTGCCACCTGACGGTGCTGACGGTCGTGGCCATTCGCACCAGGCCCCGCACGGCCGCCTACATGTGGGCCGTCACCGCGGCCTACGCCTTTGTGGCGGACCTGCTGTTCGGCCCGGCCTACTACGGCACGAACTCCGGCCCCATGCTGATCCTCTCCGCACTGATGCTGCTCGTCGTCGCCGTCTGGCACACCCGCAAGGAGGCCCGGCAGGAGGTCACCGCCCAGCAGACCGTGACCGCTCAGGAGCGCTCCAGGCGCACCCTGCTGGAGGAGCGCACGAACATCGCCCGTGAGCTGCACGACGTGGTGGCCCATCACATGTCGGTCGTCGCCATCCAGGCGGAGGCCGCCCCCTACCGGGTGGAGAACCCGCCGCCGGAGCTGGAGCGGGCCTTCGCCACCATCCGGGAGAACGCGGTGGCGGCCCTCACCGAACTGCGCCGCGTCCTGGGCGTCGTCCGCGCCGAGGACTACGAGGCCCCGGACGCCCCGCAGCCCACCCTCGGCGACCTGGACGCGCTGCTGGCCAACGTGCGGGACGCGGGACTGAGCGTGGACAAGACGGTGATCGGCGCGGTCCGCGAGCTGCCGCCCGGTGTGGAGCTGTCGGCGTACCGGATCGTGCAGGAGGCCCTGAGCAACAGCCTGCGGCACGCGCCCGGCGCGAGCGCCCGGGTGGAGGTCGGGTACGTTCTCGGTGGTCTCGGCCTGCGCATAGTCAACGGGCCGCCGCCCGCGCCGGCCCTCGTGAAGCCCTCGCCGGGTGCCGGGCACGGCATCACCGGGATGCGGGAGCGCGTCACCATGCTGAACGGTGAGATGACGGCGGACCGGACGGAGGACGGCGGCTACGAGGTGGCCGTGTTCCTGCCGGTCGCCATGACGACAGAGGACGGCTCATGACCATCCGCGTGCTGATCGCGGACGACCAGATGATGGTGCGCGAGGGCTTCTCGGTCCTGCTGAACGCGATGCCGGACATCGAGGTCGTCGGCGAGGCGGTCAACGGACGGGAAGCGGTGGACCGGGTCCGTGAACTCACCCCGGACGTCGTGCTGATGGACATCCGCATGCCCGAGCTGAACGGAATCGAGGCGACCCGGGAGATCGTCGCGGCCGACGGCGCGGCGAAGGTGCTGGTGCTGACGACCTTCGACCTCGACGAGTACGTGTACCAGGCACTGCGCGCAGGAGCCTCGGGCTTTCTGCTGAAGGACGCCTCGGCACGCCAACTCGCCGACGGAGTAAGGGTGGTGGCGGCCGGCGAGGCGCTGCTCGCCCCCTCCATCACCCGGCGGCTGATCACGGAGTTCTCCAAGCTGTCCGACTCCCCGCGTCTGATGTCGTCCGCGCACGCGGCGTACGGGGATCTGACCGAGCGGGAGACGGAGGTGCTGGTGCTGATCGCACAGGGCCTGTCGAACTCGGAGATAGCCGAGCGGCTGGTGGTCGCCGAGTCGACGATCAAGACCCACGTCAGCCGGATCCTGGTGAAGCTGGGGCTGCGGGACCGTACCCAGGCGGCGGTGTTCGCGTACGAGGCGCGGCTGGTCACGCCGGGCTGAGCGGACACCCCTGGTCAGGGAGGGGGAGGTGGGGCTAACGTCCGGGCATGGCAGCTCCTTCCGCCCTCGCGTTCGACCCGTGGGACCCGGCGTTCCTCGCCGACCCGTACCCCGCCTACGCAGAGCTGCGGGACCGGGGCCGGGTGCACTGGTTCGAGCCGACGAACCAGTGGCTGGTCCCGCACCACGCGGACGTCTCGGCACTGCTCCGTGACCGTCGCCTGGGGCGGACGTATCAGCACCGTTTCACGCACGAGGACTTCGGGCGGACGGCGCCGCCGCCGGAGCACGAGCCGTTCCACGTCCTGAACGACCACGGGATGCTCGATCTGGAGCCGCCGGACCACACCCGGATCCGCCGGCTGGTGTCGAAGGCGTTCACGCCGCGCACGGTGGAGCAGCTGAAGCCATATGTGCAGGGGCTGGCCGGCGAGTTGGTGTCGGGGCTGGTCGAGGCGGGTGGCGGTGATCTGCTGACGGACGTCGCGGAGCCTCTGCCGGTCGCGGTGATCGCCGAGATGCTGGGGATTCCCGAGTCGGACCGGGCGCAGCTGCGGCCCTGGTCGGCGGACATCTGCGGGATGTACGAGCTGAACCCGTCCGAGGAGACGGCGACCAAGGCGGTCCGGGCGTCGGTCGAGTTCTCGGAGTACCTCCTGGAACTGATCGCGGCCCGCCGCAAGGAGCCGGGCGACGACCTGATCTCGGGTCTGATCGCGGCGTACGACGAGGGCGACCGCCTCACCGAGCAGGAGATGATCTCGACGGCGGTCCTCCTGCTGAACGCCGGCCACGAGGCCACGGTGAACTCCACGGTCAACGGCTGGTGGGCGCTGTTCCGCAACCCCGACCAGCTGACGGCCCTGCGCGCCGACCACTCCCTGATCCCCTCGGCGATCGAGGAGCTGATGCGCTACGACACCCCGCTGCAGCTCTTCGAACGCTGGGTGCTGGACGAGATCGAGATCGACGGCACGACGATCCCGCGCGGCGCGGAGATCGCCATGCTGTTCGGCTCCGCCAACCACGACACGACGGTCTTCGACAACCCGGCCGCCCTGGACCTCACCCGCAAGGACAACCCGCACATCTCCTTCAGCGCCGGCATCCACTACTGCATCGGCGCCCCGCTGGCCCGCATCGAACTGGCGGCGTCGATGACGGCCCTGCTGGAGCAGGCGCCGACCCTGCGGCTGGCGGCGGAGCCGGAGCGGAAGCCGAACTTTGTGATCCGGGGGCTGGAGGGGCTGAGCGTCGAGGTGGGCTGATCACCCGATCGGCTGTTCGCTGAGCGAATCCCGATCGACTGTCGTTGGCGGCTCGGCAAGCTGGTGCCTGCCTACGAAGGGAGGCACCATGACGGTTATGGCAGAGCGTGCTTTGCAGTCGCCCCAGATGTCGGTGGAAGAGTTCGAGAGGATCGCCGCGTTCGCGGCCAAGGAGACCGACGACGCCGTCAGGTTGGAGTTCATCAACGGACGGATCGGGGTCAAGAAGGTGGCCGACGGGGACCACGACACCATTGTCGTGTGGCTGAGCAAGCAGTGTATGCAGTTCCGGCCCGACCTCGACCTGTACCAGGGCCGGGGGCTGTGGGTGGAGCAGTATCGCGAGGGCCGGGCTCGGCCCGATGCGGTGCTGGTACCGGAGGAGCACTTCGCCGGACATGGTGAGTGGGCCGACCCGAGCGGCGTGCTGCTGGTACTTGAGGTCACGTCGTTCGACTCCGACTCCGACACCGACAAGCGTGACCGCAACGAGAAACCGGTTGCGTACGGCGCCGCAGGTATCCCGTTCTACCTGCTGATCGACCGGGACGCGTGCACACTCAAGCTTTACAGCGATCCGGTACCTGAGGTCGGGTACGGCAACTGTCGCACCGTACCTTTCGGAGACACGCTCGTCCTGCCCGAGCCCCTCGGCATCGAACTCGACACCGAGAAGCTCAAGCAGTACGTCGACTGATCCGCCCCGTCAAGTCGTCATGTCCCGCCGCCGCACCCCCGCCAGCCCCCCGGCCACCAGGACTGCAGCGAGACCGGTGAGGACGAGGACCGGCCCCCACTCCATCCCCCCACCCGGCAGCTTCGGCAGATGCCCGAACGGGGACAGGTCGAGGACCGCCTGCGGAACGTCCAGCGCGGGGCCGACCCAGCCGATCAGCAGGATCGCGCCGGCCACTCCCCACGCCGCCATGGCCGCTCGCGGGAGCAGGCCGTACAGGAGGACCGCCAGGCCGCCGACGACCCAGACCGCGGGGAGTTGGACCAGGCAGGCGCCCAGGATCGGGCCGAGCTGTTTGCCGTAGCCGACGGCGAAGCCGAGGCCGGCCAGGACCATGATCAGGGCCGAGCCGGCGAAGGCGATCACGAGGTGGCCGGCGGCCCAGCGCAGGCGGCCCACCGCGTTCGCCAGGATCGGTTCCGCCCGCATCGACGTCTCCTCGCCGTGCAGCCGCAGGACGGACGCCACCACGTACAGGGCGGCGATCAGACCGAGCATGCCGACCATCGAGGCGAGGAAGGCGTCGGTGATGCCGGACTGGCCTCCCATCCGGCGGAAGATCTCGCGGGCGTTGTCGTTGTCGCCGACCAGGTCGGCCACCCCGTCGGTGAGCCCGCCGTAGATCACCCCGGCGAGGAAGAAGCCGATGCTCCAGCCGAGCACGCTGCCGCGCTGGAGCCGCCGGGCGAGCGCACCCGCCGTGCCGAGGCGGCCGTCGGCAGGCCCGGGCCTGGCGGGCAGGAAGCTCATGCCGACGTCCCGGCGCCCGGCGAGTTCGTACGCCACCACGCCCTGGACGACAGCCGCCCCCGCGAACAGCAGCAGGACCCACCAGCGCTCGTCCGCGAACGGCCGCAGGTTCTCCAGCCAGCCCAGCGGTGACACCCACGTCAGCGCCGACGAACCGTCGTCCGACGCCGAGTCGCCCGCCGCGCGCAGCACGAACGCGGCGCCCACCAGCCCCGCCGTCAGCCCCCGCGCCAGCCGGGCGCTCTGCGTGAACTGGGCGACGATCGCGGCGAGCGTGGCGAAGACCATGCCGACCCCGGCGAGACCGAGCCCGAACGCCAGCGCGCCGGACGCGCCCTGGCCCGCGAGGCCGGCGGCCACCAGCACGGCCAGTACGGCGTTCGCGACCCCCGCCGTCAGCAGCGCCGCCGTCAGGGAGGCCCGCCGGCCCACCATCCCGGACGCCACCAGCTCCTGGCGGCCGCTCTCCTCCTCGTCCCGGGTGTGCCGTACGACGAGGAGCATGCTCAGTACGGCCGCGAGGGCGCCCGCGTACACGCCGACCCGCCAGGCCGTCAGAGCGCCGATCGAGTCGCCGAAGACCGGGCCGATCAGGGCGCGGAAGGAGGCGTTGGTCGCGGTGTCCTGCACCAGGTCGGCCCGGTCGGCCGGGGTGGCGTACAGGTTCTCCAGGGTGTTGGGCATGGAGAGGACCATCAGCGCGTTCACCGCCACCCAGACCGGGATCATCACCCGGTCGCGGCGCAGGGCGAAGCGCAACAACGTTCCCGTACCGGCGAGTTGGCGGGTGCCGCCGCCGGTCCGTACGGCGAGGTCCCCGGTCGTCGTGGTCGCCGTGGTCATCGGGCCACCTCGCTCAAGTCCGCCTGGTAGTGCCGCAGGAACAGCTCCTCCAGCGTCGGCGGCGTCGAGGTCAGTGACCGTACGCCGGCCCCGCTGAGCGACCTGAGGACGGCGTCGAGCTTGTCGGTGTCGACCTGGAGGCGCACGCGGTGGCCCTGACCCCTCTCCATCGACTGGATGGCGAGGTCGTGGACGCCCGGCAGATGCGCCAACCCGTTGGGCGGGCCGGCCAGTTCGGCCGTGACGCTGGTCCGCGTCAGATGGCGCAGGTCGGCGAGGGAGCCGCTCTCGACGGTACGGCCCTTGCGGATGATGCTGACCCGGTCGCAGAGTTCCTCGACCTCGCTGAGGATGTGCGAGGAGAGCAGGATCGTACGGCCGCGCTCGCGCTCCTCCTCGACGCAGCGCTGGAAGACCTCCTCCATCAGCGGGTCCAGACCGGACGTCGGTTCGTCGAGGATGAGCAGGTCGACGTCGGAGGCGAACGCGGCGACCAGGGCGACCTTCTGGCGGTTGCCCTTGGAGTACGTGCGGCCCTTCTTCGTCGGGTCCAGCTCGAACCGCTCGATCAACCGGGCCCGGCGCTGCTTGTCGAGGCCTCCGCGCAGCCGGCCGTACAGGTCGATGACCTCACCGCCGGAGAGGTTGCGCCACAGCGTCACATCACCCGGCACGTACGCGATCCGGCGGTGCACCTCCACCGCGTCCGTCCAGGGGTCGCGGCCGAGTACCTGCGCACCGCCCGAGTCGGCGCGCAGCAGGCCCAGCAGGACGCGGATGGTGGTGGACTTGCCGGCGCCGTTGGGGCCGAGGAAGCCGTGGACCTCGCCGGTCTCGACGTCCAGGTCGAGGCCGGCGAGCGCCTGCGTCTTGCCGAACGACTTGTGCAGTCCGGAGACGGTGATTGCCTTCGTCATGCTTCAGAACGTACGCTTCTTTCAGAAATTTGTGAAGTTAAGGAAGCGTAGAAATCCTCGATAGGATGGGGCGCATGACGGAATCAGTCGGCGCAGGGGCAGGCCGGGACGCGGAGTCCGTGTCGAAGTTCGTGGAGTCCTTCGCGGCGCAGCTCGTCGAGGCCGGGATGCAGCGCATGGCCGCCCGCGTCTTCGCCGCGCTGCTCTCCTCCGACAAAGGTGTGCTGACCTCCGCCGAACTGAGCGAACAGCTCCGCATCAGCCCCGCCGCGGTCTCCGGGGCGGTGCGCTACCTGTCCCAGACGCACATGGTGACGCGCGAGCGGGAGCCCGGCTCGCGCCGGGAGCGCTACCGGGTGCACGGCGACCAGTGGTACGAGGCCCTGACCAACCGCGAGGCCGTGCTCAAGCGGTGGGAGGTGGCCCTGCGCGAGGGCGTCACCAGCCTCGGCGCCGACACCCCGGCCGGCCGCCGGCTGGCCGAGACGCTCGCCTTCTTCGAGTTCGTGGAGACCGAGGTCGCGGCGATGATGGAGCGCTGGCGAGCCCACCGCGAGAAGACCTTCGGCCAGGGCTGACCCACCCGCTCGACCGCTGGGCAGCGCAAACGGGGACAGCCCGACTTACGGCTCACCGCCCCGGCAGCATCAGCCGCAGCCCGCCCTCGCCCACGGTCCACGTCCGTCTGCGTAGGGGACCGGAGACCGCCGTGTCGGCCCGGTAGCGGAAGTGGGCGCCCGAGACGGTCACCGTGCGGCCCTCGGCGCGCAGCGGTGAGGCCTCCGCGCCGACCGAAGCCGGGTGCACCTCCACCTCGGCCACCCCGGCGAGCCCCGGCGCCACCGACACCGCCTCGACCGGCTGGTCGAGGTCCACCAGCGTCGTCCCGTCGACCTCGACCCGCAGCCGCGACGGCCCGGACGCGGCAGGTGCGGTGCCGCGCGCCGGCACCAGGGTCCGTACGAGCGATTGACACGTCCGCAGCCAGGGCCGCCCCGCCATCGACCCCACCGCGGTGGCCCCGGCCGGCGCGGCGGGGTCCCGTATCGGCGGGATCCGCAGCGCGCCCAGCACGACCCCGTCGCTGTCGTCCACGAGCAGGTCCAGCCGCCGCTCCGCCCCGTCCAGCACCGCCCGGGCCGCCGCCACCGCCCCCATGGGCACCCCGAGGGATCCGGCCAGGGTCAGGGCACCGCCGACCGGCACCACCGACAGGACACATTCGGCCAGCTCCCGCTGCCGGTGCAGCACCGTCACCGCACGCATCAGGGCCCGGTCGTCGCCCACGACCACCGGCCGTCGCGACCCCCGTCGGGTCAGCGCCCTGGCGAATTCGTCGGGATCGTCGGGCAGACAGACCTTCGTCGCCGCACCCGCGCTGAGCACGTCTTTCGCGATCCTGACGGACTCCCCGTCCGTCCTCCGAGCAACCGGATCGATCACCACCAGCAGCTGATCGGACGTCGCGAAAGTCGCCACCTCGGCCATGCCTCGCTTCCTCGGGTAGCATCTTTGTGCAAGAGCCCCTTGCGCTATTGCGCCAGGGGCTTCGTCTATTCCGGGGCATCCGGTCCGACGGTTCGCGGCCAACGACGGTCGCGTCCGGTCGAGGTGTACACGGTGGGAGACCTCCGCGTACACCCCTGACCTTGGACATGCCCCGCCCGGAAGGGGTGTACGCGCGTGCCCGCACTTGTGCTGCTCGGTGCTCAGTGGGGTGACGAAGGCAAGGGAAAGGCGACGGACCTGCTAGGCGGCTCCGTCGACTATGTGGTGCGCTACCAGGGCGGCAACAACGCCGGCCACACGGTAGTCGTGGGTGATCAGAAGTACGCCCTCCACCTGCTCCCTTCCGGAATCCTGTCCCCGGGGTGTACCCCGGTCATCGGAAACGGCGTCGTCGTCGACCCGTCGGTCCTGCTCTCCGAGCTGAGCGGTCTGAACGAGCGCGGCGTCGACACGTCCAAGCTCCTCATCAGCGGAAACGCGCACATCATCACGCCGTACAACGTGACGGTGGACAAGGTGACGGAACGCTTCCTCGGCAAGCGGAAGATCGGCACGACCGGGCGCGGCATCGGCCCGACCTACGCCGACAAGATCAACCGCGTCGGCATCCGCGTCCAGGACCTCTACGACGAGTCGATCCTCACCCAGAAGGTGGAGGCGGCCCTCGACGTCAAGAACCAGGTCCTCACCAAGCTCTACAACCGCCGCGCGATCGCCGTCGAGCAGGTCGTCGAGGAGCTGCTGGGCTACGCCGAGAAGATCAGGCCGTTCGTCGCCGACACGGTCCTGGTCCTCAACCAGGCCCTGGAGGACGACAAGGTGGTCCTCTTCGAGGGCGGCCAGGGAACCCTCCTGGACATCGACCACGGCACGTACCCCTTCGTCACCTCCTCGAACCCGACGGCCGGCGGCGCCTGCACGGGTGCGGGCGTCGGCCCGACGAAGATCAGCCGCGTGATCGGCATCCTCAAGGCGTACACGACCCGCGTCGGCGCCGGCCCGTTCCCGACCGAGCTCTTCGACGAGGACGGCGAGGCACTGCGCCGCATCGGTGGCGAGCGGGGCGTGACGACCGGCCGTGACCGCCGCTGCGGCTGGTTCGACGCGGTCATCGCCCGGTACGCGACCCGCGTGAACGGTCTGACCGACTTCTTCCTCACCAAGCTGGACGTCCTGACCGGCTGGGAGCAGATCCCGGTCTGCGTGGCGTACGAGATCGACGGCAAGCGCGTCGAGGAACTCCCGTACTCCCAGACCGACTTCCACCACGCCAAGCCGGTCTACGAGATGCTGCCCGGCTGGTCCGAGGACATCTCGAAGGCCAAGTCGTTCTCCGACCTCCCGAAGAACGCCCAGGCCTACGTCAAGGCGCTGGAGGAGATGTCCGGCGCCCCGATCTCCGCGATCGGTGTGGGTCCGGGCCGGGACGAGACGATCGAGATCAACTCGTTCCTGTAGGGCCGCGAGTGTGAGCGCCCGGCCGGGGAACCGGCCGGGCGCTCACGCGTTCAGGGACCGGCTCACTCGGTGCGCAGTGCCCTGGCCGGGTCCGTCCTGGCCGCCCAGCCCGCCGGGAGCAGGGCACCCGCCACCGCGATCGTCAGGCCGCCCAGCAGGAGCAGGGCCAGGACCGGCGTGGCGTAGACGGCGATGTACGAGCCGGGCAGGTTCATTCCCACCGCGTCGCCCATCAGCGGCGTCACGTAGTGGTGCAGGGCCACTCCGAGCGGAATCCCGATGACCGAGGCGAGCAGACCGATGCCGGCGACCGACGTGAGCACCATGCCCACGATCTGGCGGGGTGTCATGCCCAGGGACTTGTGGACGCCGAGGTCGTGGACGCGGTCGCGGGTGTCGAGGACGACCGTGTTGAGCACGCCCAGGCCCGCGACCGTGACGAGCAGCAGGGTCAGCATGCCGATCAGCGCGTCCATGGCCGCGATCACGCTGGAGGAGTTGTCGCCGCCCGGGTGGGCGTACGCGCCGATGGCGTCCAGGGTCTCGTTCAGTGAGGTCAGGTAGGCCGGCTCGGAGGCTCCCGGGTCCGTGTCGACGTGGAACCGGGTCGGTTCGGCGTCCAGGCCCAGGGCGGTGAGGGTGGTGGCCGGGGTCAGCACGGTCATGCCGTCGTCCTCGGTGAAGAACGCCTCGCCGACGATACGGACGGTGGTGCGGCGGCCGGCCTCCGTCAGGGTCAGGCTGTCGCCGACCTCGATCCCGGCGGCATGCAGGAAGCGCTCCGTGACCACCGCCTGGCCGGGGCCGGTCAGCCAGCTGCCCGAGACCAGCTCCGGGGCGGCCCAGGACGTGTCGCCCTCGTACGCGGTCACGGTGGTCCCGCCGCTGATGCCGGACGCGCGGACCTCGGCCTGGACGGTGCCGTAGAAGCGCCGGGTCCCCTCCTGCGCGCGCAGGGCGGCGGCGACCTCGGCCGGGTCGGCCGCCGGCTTCTCCGGCTGACCGGGGGCGCGGACGACCTGGGCGCCGGGCGGACCCTGCCCGCCGCCGGTGTCCACGACGACCGGAGCGGCGGAGTCGAGTATCCGGTTCGACTGCACCGCGCCGAGCGTCAGGGCCAGCCCGACCGCGAAGGTGACCGTGGCGGCGGCGAAGGCCACCGCGGCCGCCGTCGTGAGCGAACGGGCGGGGCGGGCGAAGGGGTGTGCCAGACCGAGACCGACCGGGCGCGGCAGCGGCAGCCGCCCGGTGAGCCGGCGGGCCACGCGCCCCCGTGCGGTGCCCGACGTACGCCCCACGGAGATCGCCTCCACGGTGCGCAGCCGGCCGGCGCGCAGCGCGGGCACGAGAGCGGCGACGGCGACCAGCACGAGGGCGACGGCGGGTGCCGCCACGTCGACCCACCAGGGCACCGAGGCGGGCGCGCCGCTGTAGACGTCCTCGACGTCTCCCAGGACCGGGCCGGCGAGCGCGTTGCCGAGGGCCACACCCAGGGCGCAGCCGAGCGCGGCCGGAACCAGTGCCTGGGCGACGTACGCCCGCACCACCTGGGCCGGAGTGAAGCCGAGGGACTTGAGGATGCCGATGCGCCGGGTGGCGGCGCCCACCGCGCCGCTGACGACGATGCCGATGATCAGCACCGACATGGCCAGTCCGAGCACACCGAAGGCGGCCACGAAGGGCACGAACGCCAGCGCGTTGGCGAGCTGTTCCTGCTGGACGACGAGGTGGGACCGCGTCGCGGTCAGCGCACCGGAGGGCACGGCGGCGGCGATCGCGGCGCGGGCGGTGGCCAGCTGCGCGTCGGTGCCGGCGTGCCGGAAGCGGTAGACCATCTCGTACGTGGGGGCCCCGGTCCTCGCGGTCAGCGCCTCGGCCTGGGCGGGGGTCACCCACGCGTCGGCGGTGCCGGTGACCGACCGGGCCAGTCCGACCACGGTCAGCGTGGGGCTGCCCGGCAGGTCGGGGAAGGTCAGCCGGGCGCCCGGCCGCAGCGGTGAGTCGACCTCGGCCAGCACGATCTGGCCCGGCCGGGTCGCCCAGTCGCCCGCGACGAGTTGCAGCCGGTCGACCGACCCGAGACGGTCCGCGCGTCCGGCCACGGTCAGCGCGGGCAGCGTGACACCGGCCGGGATCGCGGCGGAGGCCGACACCGTGCGCGGGCGCAGTTCGAGGGTCCGGAAGGGGCCTGCCGCGGCCGTCACGCCGGACGCGGGTGCGGTGGCCGCGAGATCCGACTCGGTGACCTCGCCGCCGTCGAACTGCGCGGCCAGATGGGCGCCCCGCTGCTCGGCCATCGCATGCTCGAACGGTGCCCGGGACGCCGTGAGCACCCCGGCGGCCACGACGGACGCGGTGACCGCGACGAGCGTGGTCAGGATCATCACCGCGGTCTGGATCCGGCGCCGTCCGACGCCCGCTCGCACCACTTTGCCCAGGGCGCTCACCCGGCCACCGCCGGTGTGCTCCGGACGTCCTGGGTGTCCCGGACGATCCGCCCGTCGACCAACTCGATGGTGCGGGTCGCACAGGACTCGGCGAGCCCCAGGTCGTGGGTGACCAGCACGATCGTCTGCCCGTCCGCGTTGAGCGCGGCCAGCAGCTGCCGTACGTCCTCGCCGGAGGCGGTGTCCAGTGCCCCGGTGGGCTCGTCGGCCAGCAGCAGCGCCGGACGGTTCATCAGGGCGCGGGCGACCGCCACCCGTTGCCGTTCTCCGCCGGACAGTCTGCCGGGTTGGGCGTCCGTGTGCCGCTCGATGCCGAGGTGGGCCAGCAGACCGGCGGCGCGGCGGCGGGCTTCGGCGCGGGGCGTGCCGGCGAGCTGGGCCGGTAGCAGGACGTTGTCGGCGACCGTCAGGTCCTCCAGCAGGTTGAAGAACTGGAAGACCATGCCGATCCGCGCCCTGCGGTACCTCGCCGACGCGGCCTCGCCGAGCCGGTCCACCCGCAGCCCGTCGACGGTGACGCTCCCGCCGCTCGGCCGGTCCAGGCCCGCGATCAGGTTGAGCAGCGTCGACTTGCCGCTGCCCGACGGTCCGAGGACGGCCAGCGCCTCCCCGGCCCGCACGCTCAGGCTCACGCCGGCCAGCGCCGGCGGCCCTTCCCCGTACGTCCTGCTCACGTCGCGGATGTCGATCACGGGCGGTGCGGTCGTGGTCATGGGCCCTCCCCGGCGGGTGGTTGACGGTTCGGCGCGACGCTAGGGGCGGGGCCGGATCCGGGGCGTCGCCCGCGGCGGCGAGAGCGACTGCCGTGCTGGGGCGACATGGCGGGAACGTCATCCCTGAGGTGTACGAGGAGGATGTACGGCCGGTCCGCGGCGGTCCACGGCGGGAGGGATGTGGCCGCGCGGGGCACTTGCCAGACTGGGCCCATGAGCGGGGCGGCCGGTACAGCCGGGGTGATCGGGCGGGCAGGCGTGCGGCGGTGGAGGGCCGTTGTCACGGCGCTGCCGCGGCCGTCGCGGTGGATGTGGACGGCCGACGCGATCCTCGCCCTCGTCCTGGCCGTGAGCACGGCGAGCGCCTCGCTGGATCAGGACGCCGCGATGAAGGTGCCGCCGTTCGGCGTGGGGGAGCCGGTCGCGCCGCCGCCCCCCGTGCCGCCGGGCGTATTCGCGGGCCCCGCGGCCGACCCCGGGGAGCTGGTCCTCGCCGCGTTGACCGCGTTGCCCCTGATCATGCGCCGGCGGTATCCGCTGGCCACGTTCTGGGCCGTGCTCGGTGCGACCCTGGTGTTCGGCCAGCGCTCCGGCGCGACGGGCGCGACTGTGTACACGTTCCTGTCGTGCGTTGTCGCCGCCTACAGCGCCGCCGTGCACAGCCCGCGCCGCGTTCCGGCGCTGGTCGGCGTGCTGCTCGGCGCGGTGCTGATGGCGGTGTTCCACGAGGAGTACTTCCCGTACTTCACGCCGGGCTTCGTGCCGTTCCTAGTACTGCTCGGGGTCGGCCTCGGGGCGAACGCGATCCACACCTGGCAGCAGCGTGTCCGCGACCTCCAGGCACGGCAGGAGACCGCCACCCGCATCGCGGTCGAGCGCGAACGCGCCCGGATCGCCCGGGAGTTGCACGACGTCGTCACCCACAATGTGAGCGTGATGGTGATCCAGGCGGGCGCGGCCCGCAAGGTGATGGACGCCGCGCCGGACCGGGCCCGTGAGGCGCTGCTGGCCGTCGAGGCGGGCGGGCGCACCGCGATGGCCGAACTGCGCCATGTGATGGGCCTGTTGACCATGGACGGGGACCCCGGCGCGGACCCGGCCGCGGACGTCGACCTCGCCCCGCAGCCGGGCCTCGCCCAGGTGACCGTACTCGTGGACCGGGTCCGCGCGACCGGCGTCCCCGTCGAGCTGACCGTCACGGGCGCGCCGGCGCCGCTGGTAGCCGGCGCCGACCTGGCCGCGTACCGGGTGGTGCAGGAGGCGCTGACGAACGTCGTGAAGCATGCCGCCGGGTCGAGGGTGCGGGTCTCCGTCGGCCACATGCCCGACGCCGTGCACGTGGAGGTGTCCGACACCGGCGGCACGGCCGCGAACCCGGTCGGCCCCGGGGGCGGTCGGGGCCTGCTCGGCCTGCGCGAACGACTCGCCGTCTACGGCGGCACGCTGGAGGCGGGCGCACGGCCCACGGGAGGTTTCCGGGTGCGCGCGGTCGTACCCGTGGAGACGAAGGCGGACCACCCGGCCGAGGGGGCGTCATGACCGACGCGCCCCGGGTGGTGATCGCCGACGACCAGGCCCTCGTCCGCACCGGCTTCAGCATGATCCTGACCGCCGACGGCATCGACGTGGTGGCCGAGGCAGCGGACGGCGAGCAGGCGGTGGCAGCCGTCGAGCGCACCCGCCCCCACCTCGTCCTCATGGACATCCGCATGCCGGGCCTCGACGGGCTGGAGGCCACCCGGCGCATCCTCTCCGGCACGATCCCCGACCCGCCCCGCGTCCTGATCCTCACCACCTACGACCTCGACCGCTACGTGTACGCCGCCCTCACCGCGGGCGCCAGCGGCTTCCTGCTGAAGGACGTCACCCCGGAACACCTCGTCGCCGCTGTCCGGCTGGCCCGCTCCGGCGACGCGCTGCTCGCCCCGGCCATCACCCGGCGCCTGGTCGAACGCTTCGTCACCCAGGACACGGCGACCGCCGCGCTGCACCGGGACCTGGCGGTCCTGACTCCCCGCGAACGACAGGTCCTCCAGTCACTGGGCACGGGCCTCAGCAACGCCGAACTCGCCTCGCGGTTCGCCCTGAGCGAGGCCACGGTGAAGACACACGTGGCCCGCATCCTGTCCAAGCTCCGCCTGCGGGACCGCGCGCAGGCGGTGGTGGTGGCCTACGAGACGGGGCTGGTCACGCCTGGGGGAGACCCGAGGTGAAGGCGGCCCAGGCCCGACCGGAAACGGTGAGGTTCGGGCCGTCGGGGTTCTTGGAGTCGCGTATGTGGATGGTGGGGGTGGCGTTGGGGCAAGGGGCGACTTCCAGGCAGGCGCCGCCGCCATCGTCGCTGTAGCTCGACTTGAACCAGCTGAGGGTTTCGGTGCCAGTCATCGTTCCTCTCCCGCCAACCGTTCGATGAAGCTCAGTGATTCGTCGGGGCCAAGGGCCTGCGAGCGGATCTTTGCATAGCGGTGCGCCAGTTGGGACACCTCGGCTGGATCGCTGACCAGAATCCCCTGGTCCTCGATCTCCAGATAGACGACGTCCTGGTGGTCCGCAGTCTCCACGAGGTGCATGGGACCGCGAGCGCCTGCGTACGTTCCACGCAGCCCCCGCTCCAGAGGCAACACCTGCACGCAGACATTGTCCCGCTGGGCGTCCTCGGCGAGCGAGCGTAGTTGCCCGCGCAGAATCTCCCAGCTGCCGAACGGCCTTCGCAGCACGCTCTCTTCGAGGATCAGCTCGATGAGCGGGGCAGGATTGCGGTCGAAGAGTGCACGGCGGGCCAGCCGCGCCTCGACCAGTTCCTCGCGCTTCTGATCTGGCAATGGTGGATAGCCGCCGCCGATCAGCGCTCGCGCGTAATCCTCCGTCTGGAACAGCCCGTCGACCACCAGCGTCTCGTACGAGCAGATGGTGACGGCCCCGGCCTCCAGCTCGGAGAACCCCCGAAACCGAGCCGGATATTTCTCCAGCAGCATCCACTTGCGTGCCGTCTCGAAGACCCCCAGCCCACCACCGATCTCCGCTTCCAACTTCACCAGCATCTGATCGCTCGCGGGCTGCGCACACGTCTCCATCGCGCTCACCGCCGCTGCCGTGTACCCGAGCTTGTCCCCCAACTGTGGCTGTGTCAGGCCGTGTTGCTCCCGCAACGCCTTCGCCAGCGCGGCGACCAAATGGGCCGTCCCGCCCGCCTCCGTCTTGTTCTCCGCCCGCGCCATTACGGTCACCTCCGAACTCAACCGGTCACAACTCACGGACGCCGGTAATCAACCGTGCTCAACCGACGACGCAGAGTTATGGATCACGCTAGCTCCGCACGCGCAAACTGGCCCTGTGAATACGCAAAGTGATCTGACCTGGATCCCGGCGAGCGGCGTTCAACTCCGCAAGGCAGGCGTCCAGTTCGACGCGATCAGGGTCGACGGCGAGGAGGGGCGGGACGTCGCCGACTGGCTCGCGCGCATGACCGGCGGTGATCCGGGGCCGATCGTCGAGACGGCGACGGGGCGGCGCGGGGTGTACTTCCTCGTGCCCGTCGGCAGTACGTCCCATCGTGCCTGGCCCGACCGAGTCACCCGCTTCATCGCCGGTCCGAGCCGTGTCTCGTACATCCCGGTGCCCGCACTCAACGGCCTGACCTGGCCTTTGAGTTGGCGCTACCGCCCCACGGCCCCCGACCGCCTCGTCCACACGCTGCTGCTGTGCACCGCCCTTCACTCGCAGGAGTGAAGAACGCGAACTTCCGCCTGGGAAAAGGCGGTTTCGACTTGCAATCGTCGCTCTGCGTGGCCTTAGAGTCACGCCAGAAAGAAATGCCCCCGCGGTGCGCCAACACCCGGGGGCTCGACACCCAGGAGCAAGACCTCCGGATGCATTCTCATCGTACGACGCCTGCGCGCGTCTTTTCAGGCCTCTCGGCCGCCCTACTCCGCGACCGGAGCATCTCCTGGTGCGCGGTGAGCGTACTGACGTACTTGCTGGCCCTCCCGAACCACACCCGCGTGACCCTTCGCGCGCTCGCCAGGGTGCGTGTGGAAGGGCGGTCGCGGATCGCCGGCGCTCTGCGTGAGCTGGAGGAACTCCGATATCTGCGGCGGGTGATGGGCGAGGGGGAGGCTGCGGGGCGACGTTCCGTCCGCTACCTGGTGTTCGACGCGCCGCACGAATCCGTGCCACGAACGGGTGAAACCGAAAAAGTTCCGGGTCGGCGTGGGTCGTCGGGGGTGGGCACCGCCGCAGCGGCGCGGCTGCTGCTCTCGTTCGGGGATTTCGACCGGCGTCTCACGCTCGACGCAGCCGAGGCGCGGCGGCTCGCCCCGCTGGTAGAGGGGTGGTGGCGGCGCGGGGCGAGCAGTGCCGAGCTGCGGGCGGCGGTGACGTGGGGTGCGCCGGAGCGGGTGTGGTCGGCCGCCGGTCACATCGAGGCTCGGCTGCGGGGTGGGTTCCGCCCTGCGGTGGCATCAACTTGCCTTCCCGTAACCGCAGTTGAAGTGGACTCCCGTACGCCGGGCGGACGTGTCTGGCGTTTCCTTCGAGAGAAATGGAGCGTGTTCGATGACCGAATTACTGGAGCGGCCTGAGGTGGTATACCGCCGGTATACTCTGCTCATGGCCGACACCACGATCAAGGTTGACCCTGCTGTGCGAGACCGGCTGCAGGAGCTGGCCCGGGAACGCGGGATGAGCATGCGGGACTTCGTGGCGGAGCTGGCCGGGGCCACGCCCACCAAGGAAGAGCTGCGGAAGCGGTACGAGGAGACCAAGGCGTACGTCGAGGAGCACTTCCTCGGGCGGCCGTACACCGAGGAGGACGAGCGGGCCGGCGAGAAGCTGTGGGCCGACCTCGAAGCCGGGCGGATCGGAGAGGTCCAGTGACGCGGGAGGAGCGGTACCCGTTGCCGCGCGCCGTCATCTTCGACGACACGGCCGCACTCGCCCTCGGCGCGGGGAACAGCATGGCCTCGCGGCTGGTCGTCGAGGCCGAGAAGGACCCCGCGCTGCGGGTCTACATCCCGGCACTCAGCCTCGCCGCCGCCGAGCGTGAGCGGGCCGGGGTCGCCGAGCACCTGGGCGCGCTGCCGTCCGTCAACGTCGAAGGGCTCGACTTCGCGGCCGCTGCCGCCGTGGGTAAGCGTCTGCGGACGGCCGGTGCCGACGACGAGGGCAAGGACGAGCCGGACTGGAGCGGCGCGCAGGTGCTCCATCTCGCCCTGCCCACCGTCGAGTGGCCGCGCGGACGTCCGGTCCTGACGAGGACGCCGACCCGCTACCGGGGTACGGGCATCCGCACCATCCGTATCGTCCAGCAGAACTGACGAGCCTCGAAGGGGACGCCTACCGGGTGTCCCTTTCCGCCACGCCCCGCCCGGCCCCGGAGCCGTGGCAGGGACTCTCCCGGCTGGAGCCGGTCAGCTGAAGACGATCATCGACCCCTGCGCCAGACTCCGCGTCGCCGCCGCGTGCAGTCCCAGCCACACGTGCCGTTCGCGGGCGAAGGGGCTCGGGTCGTAGGGGGCGGGGACCGCCGGCTCCTCCAAGGACGTGGGGGAGAGCGGGGGTTGCGGCGACGCCGGGGGGTTGGCCGGGTCGATGCCGATGACCTGGGCCACGAACTCCAGCTCGCGCAGGAGCGCCTGGGCGGAACCCAGGGGGCCGCCGCCCGCCAGGAGTTCGTCGTTGGCGAGCGGGTTCGGGAAGTCCACGGGGACGTAGGCGCCCGCGTGGTCGTAGTGCCAGACCAGGTGTGACTGCTGGGCCGTCGTCTCGAACATCTCCAGGAGCTGTTCGTAGTCGCCGCCCAGGTCGTCGACCGGGGTCACCGGGAGGCCGCAGACCTGGAGCAGATACGCGCGGCGCAGGAAGTGCAGGGCGTCGTAGTCGAAGCCGGCGACCGGGGCGACGTCGCCGGACAGGCCCGGCATGTACTGGTACACCGGCACCGGCGGCAACCCGGCCTCGGTCAGCACCTTGTTGTATTGCGCGAGTTCTTCGGCGAACGGGTTGTCAGGGGTGTGGCACAACACGTCGACGAGCGGTACCAGCCACAGGTCACAGGCCAAAAGAGGGCTCCTCACATCAGCGGTCACACGGCGTGGCAAAGGCGTAGCACAGTGGGTAGCACGGTGGTCAGGGCAGGGTAATCGGTGCGGGTCCGGGGCGGACCCCCTCATGCAAGTCCGCGCTCGTGCAGGTCCCATACCCACACTCCGTCCACCCACCTCCCCGGACCGCCCACCAGCTTCTCCACGGCCTCACGCAGCGCACGTCGGGGGGGTTCTGCAGGTCGGGGGTCGCCGGCACGTCGGGGGCCTGTCGCAGCGCCCGCTCGTGGGTCATCCGGCCGCCAGTCGCTCGATCAGGGCGAGCGCGTTCGCGTCGTGGTCGGCGATGATCGACTGGGCCGTGGACAGGTCGCGGCGCATCAGGGCGTCGACCAGTTCGGTGTGCCGGGACCACAGATGGCCGCGCAGATCGTCGATGCGGCGCAGATGCTGGACCGCGCAGACCCAGGACTGCACACGCAGCCGGTGCAGGAAGTCGGAGAGGTACGGGTTCCCGAAGAGGGCGCCGAGTTCGCGCCAGAAGCGCAGGTCGTAGCCGATGAGGACGGTGAGGTCGCCTGCGGTGGCGGCGCGCTGCGCCTCCTCGGCGCGGCGGCGTACCCCGACGGCGGCGGCGAGGACGCGCGGGTCGTCGGGGTCGCGGTGGCCTGCCGGGTCGCTGGCCAGCACCTGGAACATGCCGTCGATGACCAGGCCGCGGGCCTCGATGATGCCGCGGTAGTCCTCCACGGAGTACTCGTGCACGCGGAAGCCGCGGTGCTGGTCGGCCTCCAGGAGGCCCTGCGCGGAGAGGTCGACGAGTGCCTCGCGGACCGGGGTCGCGGAGACGCCGTACTGGTCGGCGATCTCCTTGACCGTGAACTCCCGGCCTGCCTGCAGCCGCCCGGACAGTACCTCGTCGCGCAGGGCGTCCGCGATCTGCTGCCGCAGGGTGCTGCGGGTCACGGAGCCGTTGCCGCCGGTGCCGGTGCCGGGCATGGTGAGGGCGTCTCCCGTCGTCGCGATGAGGTGGCGTGCGCATGTATGTCTACGAGCACGCCACCTTACGCGTTCGGCTTCCGGGCGAGATTCCCGCGACGGCACGTATTTCTTCGCCCCCGCCGCCCCTACCCGTCCCGTCCTCCAGGGGGATCCGCCCCTTCGACCCCGGTACCTGGGGGCTGCCGCCCCCAGACCCCCGCTGTCGGCCTGAACGGCCTCGTCCTCAAACGCCGGACGGGCTGAATTTGCCTGGACCGGCCTTGAGGGGCGCGGTCGCCTGTGGGTGGGCAGACCCTCTCGACGTCTACTCCACGTACCCGTCCGCCACAGCCAGCGCAGCGTCCAGCGCCGCGAGGCCCTCCTTCAGTTCCGCCTCGGTCACGTTGCAGGGCGGGACGACGTGGGTGCGGTTCATGTTCATGAAGGGCCAGATGCCGCCCGCCTTCGCGGCGGAGCCGAACGCGGCCATGGGGGCGTTCGCCTCGCCCGCCGCGTTGTACGGGACCAGCGGCTCGCGGGTCTCCCGGTTCTTGACCAGTTCGAGCGCCCAGAACATGCCGACGCCGCGGACCTCGCCGACGGAGGGGTGACGCTCGGCCAGCTCACGCAGTGCGGGTCCGACCACCTCGGAGCCGAGCCGGGCGGCGTTCTCGACGACGCCCTCCTCGGCCATGACGTTGATCGTCGCGACGGCGGCCGCGCAGGCCAGCGGGTGCCCGGAGTAGGTCAAACCGCCGGGGTACGGCCGCTTCGCGAAGGTCTCGGCGATCGCCCCGGAGATGGCCACGCCGCCCAGCGGCACGTACCCGGAGTTCACGCCCTTGGCGAAGGTCATCAGGTCGGGGGTGACGTCGAACAGGTCCGCCGCGAACCACTCGCCGGTCCGCCCGAACCCGGCCATGACCTCGTCCAGGATGAAGACGATGCCGTACTTGTCGCAGATCTCGCGGACGCCCGCCAGGTAGCCGGCCGGCGGAATCATGATCCCGGCCGTCCCGGGAACCGTCTCCAGGATGATCGCGGCGACGGTCGACGGGCCCTCGAAGGCGATCGTCGTCTCCAGGTGCTCCAGCGCCCGGGCGCACTCCTGCTCCTCGGTCTCGGCGTAGAAGCGGGACCGGTAGAGGAAGGGCGCCCAGAAGCGCACGACACCGGCCGCGGCGCTGTCGGAGGCCCAGCGGCGCGGGTCGCCGGTGATGTTCACGGCCTGCTGCGTACCGCCGTGGTACGACCGGTACGCCGACATCACCTTCGGCCGCCCGGTGTGCAGCCGGGCCATCCGTACGGCGTGCTCCACGGCGTCCGCGCCGCCGTTGGTGAAGAAGATCTTGTCCAGGTCGCCCGGCGTCCGCTCGGCGATCAGCCGCGCCGCCTCGGACCGGGACTCGACGGCGAAGGCGGGCGCGAAGGTGGTCAGGTGTGCGGCCTGCTCCTGTATCGCGGCGACGACCTTCGGGTGCTGGTAGCCGATGTTCGTGTAGACGAGCCCGCTGGTGAAGTCGAGGTAGCGCTTGCCGTCGTAGTCCCAGAAGTACGACCCCTCCGCACCGGCGACGGCGAGCGGGTCGATGAGTTCCTGAGCGGACCAGGAGTGAAAGACATGCGCACGGTCCGCGGCCTTCACAGCGGCGCCGACCTCGGGATTTGGCTGAGGGGTCATGCGCCCGAGCGTACGGGTGGGCCCTTCCGGCGCGATATCGGCGTCCTGTCTGCGGTCGGTCGGTTTCCGCGACAGGTTGTCGACGCCCCGCGCGGCCCGTGCCCCCTCCCGTGCGTCCTCCCGCGTATTGACAGTAGGCTGTCTAAGTGACAGGATGTTGTCATCTTCGAGGTCTCCAGGAGGAGCCATGAGCAAGCCCGTATACCTCGCCGTCTACAACACCCTGGCCGACTGGGAGCCGGGCCACGCCACCGCGCAGCTCGCCCGCGCCGGATACGAGATCCGTACCGTCGGCCCGACCCGGGAACCCGTCAAGACCGTCGGCGGCCTGCGCATCCAGCCCGACCTGGCCCTAGAGGACGTCCGGCCGTCCGACGCGGCCTTGCTGATCCTGCCGGGCGCCGACCTCTGGGACACGGGCGACGAGCTCGCCCCGTTCGCCCGCAAGGCGCGGGAGTTCCTCGACGCGGGCGTCCCCGTCGCGGCGATCTGCGGGGCGACGGCCGGGATGGCGCGCGAGGGGCTGCTCGACGACCGGGACCACACCAGCGCGATCTCCTTCTACCTGGCCGCGACCGGCTACGGCGGCGGCGAGCGGTATGTCGAGGCCGACGCCGTCACCGACGGCGGGCTCGTCACCGCCGGCCCGACCGAACCCGTCGCCTTCGCCCGGGAGATCCTGCGGCTGCTGAAGGTGTACGACAACGAGGCCGTCGACGCCTGGTACCGCCTGTTCCACCACTCCGACGCCGAGGCGTACGCGGTGCTCGAGAAGGCCGGGGTGCTGTGAGCCGGGAACGCCAGGACCTGCTCAGCCGTAGCGCGCTCGGTGTCTTCCGGCTCAACGGCCAGTTCCTCGCGGTGGCGGAGGAACTGGCCCGGCCGGCCGGGCTGACGGCGGCGTGGTGGCAGGTGCTGGGCGCGGTGCTCGTCGAACCCCTGCCCGTCGCCGGCGTCGCCCGCGCCATGGGCATCACCCGGCAGAGCGTGCAGCGCATCGCCGATCTGCTGGTGGAGAAGGGGCTCGCCGAGTACCGGCCGAACCCCGCGCACCGCCGGGCGAAGCTGCTCGCGCCGACCGAGGAGGGGCGCACGGCGATCTCCAGGATCGACCCCGGGCACGCCGCCCTCGCGGACCGGCTGGCCGACGCCTTCGGGGACGCGGAGCTCGCCGAGGCCGTACGGGTTCTGGAACGGTTGTCGAAGGTTCTTGACGGGATCGGCGCTCCTGTTACGGAACCGTAGACGCCGCCCCTCTCACCTCCCGGTATGCCGCACTATCGTGGGGCCGTCGCGTAGGCGGGGGCTTGCGTGGGTGGGGTTGGGGGCGTGCGATGGAGAAGCTGGGGTCGGGTGATCCGCAGCGGATCGGGGCTTATCGGCTGCTGGCGCGGCTGGGGGCGGGCGGCATGGGGGACGTGTATCTCGCCCGCTCGGACCGCGGTCGTACCGTCGCCGTGAAACTCGTACGGCGGGAACTGGCCGCCCAGGAGGAGTTCCGGGCCCGGTTCCGGCAGGAGGTGCAGGCCGCGCGGCAGGTCGGCGGGTTCTGGACCGCGCCGGTGCTGGACGCGGACACCGAGGCCGAGGTGCCCTGGGTCGCCACCGGGTATGTCGCCGGGCCCAGCCTGCAGCGCGTCGTCGGGCGTGACCACGGGGCCCTGCCCGAGCGCTCGGTGCGGATCCTGACGGCCGGGCTGGCGCATGCCCTCAAGGACATCCATGCCGCGGGGATAGTGCACCGGGATCTGAAACCGTCCAATGTGCTGGTCACCATCGACGGGCCCCGCGTCATCGACTTCGGGATCGCACGGGCGCTGGAGACGGTGGGCGGCGAGAGCGGGCTCACCCGCACCGGCGCGCTCGTCGGGTCGCCGGGGTTCATGGCACCCGAGCAGGTGCGCGGCGACCGGATCACGCCGGCGTGCGACGTGTTCTGCCTGGGCTCGGTGCTCTCGTACGCCGCCACCGGCAGGCTCCCCTTCGGCTCCGTCGACAGCGGCGCGCACGCTCTGATGTTCCGCATCGCCCAGGAGGAACCCGACCTGGAGGGGGTGCCCGAGGGGATCGCCGAGCTGGTGCGGGACTGCCTGCGCAAGGATCCGGGCGCCCGGCCGACGCTGGACCGGATCCTGGAGCGCACCGGGGCGGAGGACACCGTCTCCGGAGGGCGGTCCCGGGACCCGTGGCTGCCGAGTGCGCTGGTGGCGCAGCTGGGGCGGCATGCGGTGCGGCTGCTGGACACGGAGGATCCGGTGGGGCCGGGAGGAGCGGAGGGATCCGCGCGGCCCGGAGGTCCGGACGGGCCTGCGCGTCCCGGCCCGGCGGAGGGTGGCTCCGGGGAGCCGACCCCCGCGGCCTCGCCCGAGCACGCCCCGGCCGCCGGTGCCATCCCGCCGGACCAGCTCCCGACCGCGGCCGCGACCCGGATCGGCCCGCCGCCGGAGCCCGGTGCCCCGCCCGGCGGCGCCTTCGGAGACGCCGCCGCACCCGGCGGCACCCCGGCCCACCCGGCCTACGGCTCCCCGCAGCAACACCCGCAGCAGCCGGCGTACGGCCACCCGGAGCCCGGCCCGCACTCGCCCTACGGCTCGCCCCCCTCGTACGGCGCCACACCCTCGTACGGCCCGAACCCGCCGTACGGTCACGGCCCGTCGTACGGGGCCACCCCGCCGTACGACGCACCCATGCCGTACATCCCCGGGGCTGCACCCGAGGGGCCCCGCCGGAGCGGTCGTTCCACGGTGGCCCTCGTTCTCATCGCGCTGGTCGTCGCGCTCGCCGCCGGTGGTTCGGTGTACGGCCTGATGAACGGCGGCGGTGGGAACGGGGCCGGCGGTGATCCGAGCGTTTCCCCGACCGTCACGACCGACACGACCGGCTCCGGGGGCGACGACCCGACCGCCGGCCCCACCCCGTCCCCGAGCCCGACCGCCTCGGCACCGGGGGACGGTGTGATCCCGGCCGGGTACCTGGGCACCTGGACGGCCTCGATCGACAACGCGGGCGGCGCGAACACCCGGCGGCTGACCATCCGGCAGGGCGAGGTGGGCGACACGGTTCTCTCCCTCGTCGCCGACGGTCCCGCCGGAACCGGCACCTACCACTGCGAGTTCGAGGCGGACCTGACCCAGGCGCCGGTCGGGGACGGCCCGTTGGCGCTGGGCCCGTCCACCGTGACGGCCGGCGAGCCCGCCACCTCCTGTTCGCCGGGCGACGCCACCCGGATCACGCTGCTGCCGGACGGCAGGCTGGAGCGGGTGAACACGAGCAGCGGCGAGAAACTGACGTACCGGAAGCAGTAGGAGGAACGGCGGCGCGATTCCGGTGAACGCCCCTTTCCTGTGAGCTGGTTGAACAAACCGCGAACTTCCCCAGGATTCGGCCGTTTGTTCCCCTGTGCGCGCGTACGGTGACCCCACCATCCGACTCCGGGGAGTAGCGGGGGCACCCACATGGAGTGGCTGAGCGCAGAGAACGTCGTGGCCATCGGGACGGCGGCCATCGGCGTCGTCGCGTCCGGTGTCATGGTCTGGTACGAGCGCCGGGTGCCGCGCCGCAAACGGATCGGCTACCGCGTCCAGATGGACAACGCGATCGGCGACGACGTGCGCTCGGGCCGGGAGAACCGGCGTCTGGGCCTGTTCGACGAGGCGCCGGGCATGGTCGACGCCACGCTGGTCCTGCTGCGCATCGAGAACGACGGCTCGCAGACCATCGACCGCGACGACTACACGAGCCCCGAACGGCACGGGCTGACCGCGGTGTTCACCGACCGCACCATTCGCGGTGTCTCGGTCACGCAGCCGACCGACATCGACCACATCATGGACCACTTCAGCGCCGACCGCGGCTTCGGGTACGAGGGGAACCGGCTGCGTATCCCGCGGGTGCCGCTCAACCGCGGCGACTACTTCAAGCTGCTCGTGCTGCTCTCCGGCGGTGACGTCGGGCGCGAGATACGGCTGTACGGCGGAATCCGGGAAGGCGAGGTGCACCCCAACCGCAGCGCCACCCCGGACGAGAAGGAGAACGTCTTCAGCCTTCCGGCACGGGTGTTCACCGCCCTGCTCACGGTGTCCGTGCTGGTGCTCGCCGGCATCGTCGTCTTCCGGGACGGCAACCCGATCGAGTGCGAGCGGGGTGCGCTGACGGTCACCGGCTCGACCGCGTTCGCGCCGGTGATCGAGACGCTCGCGAAGGACTACGAGGGCAAGTGCCAGGGCGCCGACATCACGGTCGAGGCGCGCGGCAGCGAGCTCGGTGTCGTCGAACTCGACGCGCTGGCAGGCCGGTCGAAGGACAGCGCGCGTTCCGTGATCGCCTTCTCGGACGGGCCGTCCGGGGAGCGGCTGGGGCTGCGGGGGAAGAAGATCGCGCTGTCGGCGTACACGCTGGTCGCCAACGAAGGGAACGCGTTCGCGGCGGCGGGGTTGTCGGTGCGGCAGGTGCGGGAGCTGTACGCGGGGACGTACACACGCTGGGGGCAGCTGATGACCGAGGCGGAGCGGGAGACGAAGTACCGCGCCCTCGCCGACCTGCCCGTCGTCCTCGTCAGCCGGGGGGACAACTCCGGGACCCGGCAGATCTTCCAGGAGCGGGTGCTGGACGGGCGGTGGGAGAGCGCGCCCAGCACCTCCCTGGACTGCCGGGAGAACCCCTCGGTCGTCGTGCGCTGTGAACTCGCCTCCACCGGCGACGTGCTGGAGAAGGTCGCGGCGGCGCGCGGCGCCATCGGCTACAGCGAGCTCGCCCTCGCCAGGGCCGCCGAGAGGGACGGCGTGGCCAGGGTGCCGCTGGACGGCAAGCAGGCCGACATCGACGAGATCGAGACCAACGGCAGCACGTATCCGTATCGCGACGTCGAATACGCCTACACCTACGGCAGCCCACGCAACGGGACCCTCGCCGCCAGCTTCCTCGCCTACCTCGACGAGGAGACGAGCCGGCAGGCGATCCGGGACAAGGGGCATGTGCCGTGCCGGCAGGCGATGAGCCTGTGCGAGTGACCTCCGGCGGTCGGGCGGCGTGCCCGCGGCGGCCCGATGCCGCTCGCCGGGGGGTGCGTCACCGGATCTCCGGGGGGCGTTGGCGGGGCATGTTGGGGCGGGTGCCGTTCGTCGGGGCGGCGGGGAAGCGGCCCAGGGCCGTGCCCGTGTCCTGGCGGGTGCCCCCGGCCAGCGCGGCATGGATGCCCAGGGGCGCGGACCCCGTCCGGAACTCCACCATCCAGTCGGCCGTCTCCGCGCGGACCAGCTCCGTCACGTCCTCGCAGAACCGCCGCAGCACCCCCAGACACCGCTCGGCAGCCTCACTCGCCGTCCCCTCGGCCGGCCCCAGAACCTCCCGCACACTTTCCGTCGCCCAGTCGAACTGCAGCGCCTGAAGCCGCCGCTGCACCGCCTGGGCCGTGGCGACGTCCCTTATCCATCCGGACGTCAACCCGAAGAACCGGTCGGCCGCGACACACGCCACCGCCAGCAGCAGCGCCAGATACCCCCAGGGAGCCGTCCCGCTCACCGCCCCCGTCACATCCAGCAACGGCAACGCGGCGCCCACCACCGCCCCGGACGCCGCGCCACCCCGCAACGCGCGAGCCCCCCGCCGCTTCCACACCCGGTCCGCGAGATACCACGCGGCGGTGTTCAGCGCCCCCCGCTCCACCCACCGGTACAGCTCGTCCAACCGCACCGCCGGCTCTCCCCAGTCCCCGAGCGGAAAGGTCCGACCCGTCAGATCGCCCGGCCGCAGTCCGGCCGCCCCTTCGCCGCCCCGCCCGTCCTGTGGCGACCTGTCGGGCTGCATCTCCGGCTGAACCACCCGGCACTCCCTACTGATCACGGTGTGTGACCTCACGTGCGTCCCGGGTACGACCACCGCGGCGCACGGAACGTCACGCAACACCTGAGGCTGACGCGCCGGACCCTTCCTACCGCCCAATGGGTGGCGAAGAGATGCCTTTCGCCTCTTTTCCGCCCGGAAGGGGGTCTTGATCAGGTATAGGACTCCAGTTCCTCTCACTCGAAAGAGTGCCGGGGCGACGGCTGCCCGGACCACGTAGGCTCGTGCTGAACGGGAAAGCCGTAGAGAGGCAAGGAGCTGATCGTGATCCCCGGTGGTGGCCAGCCCAACATGCAGCAGCTGCTCCAGCAGGCCCAGAAGATGCAGCAGGACCTGGCAAGGGCGCAGGAGGAACTGGCTCAGACGGAGGTCGAGGGGCAGGCGGGCGGCGGCCTGGTGAAGGCCACCGTGACGGGTTCCGGCGAGCTTCGGGGGCTCAAGATCGACCCGAAGGCGGTGGACCCGGAGGACACCGAGACCCTCGCCGACCTGGTCATCGCGGCCGTACAGGCGGCCAACGAGAACGCGCAGGCGCTCCAGCAGCAGAAGCTCGGCCCGCTGGCCCAGGGCCTTGGCGGCGGCAGCGGCATCCCCGGCCTGCCCTTCTGACGCCGCGGGCGTTGTCCGGCTTGCCTTCTAAGACGGGCCGACGCCAACTACCGTACGTACCGTAAGGAACCGCAGGACCCAGGAAGGACGGCAGTCCGTTGTACGAAGGCGTGGTCCAGGACCTCATCGACGAGCTGGGGCGGCTGCCCGGCGTCGGTCCCAAGAGCGCGCAGCGGATCGCCTTCCACATCCTGCAGGCGGAACCGACGGACGTACGGCGCCTCGCACAGGCCCTGATGGAGGTCAAGGCGAAGGTCCGCTTCTGCGCGACGTGCGGGAACGTCGCGCAGGAAGAGCTGTGCAACATCTGCCGGGACGCGCGCCGCGACCCGGCGGTGATCTGCGTGGTCGAGGAGCCGAAGGACGTCGTGGCGATCGAGCGGACCCGTGAGTTCCGCGGCCGCTACCACGTCCTCGGCGGCGCGATCAGTCCGATCGAGGGTGTCGGTCCGGACGACCTGCGTATACGAGAACTTCTCGCGAGGTTGGCCGACGGGACGGTCACGGAGCTGATCCTGGCCACGGACCCGAATCTGGAAGGCGAGGCCACGGCCACGTACCTCGCCCGCATGATCAAGCCCATGGGCCTGAAGGTCACCCGCCTGGCCAGCGGCCTCCCGGTGGGTGGCGACCTGGAATACGCGGACGAGGTCACCCTCGGCCGCGCCTTCGAGGGGAGACGACTCCTAGATGTCTGACGCCACGCTGCACGCGACCGAGCAGAACCCGGACGACTTCGCGGTCCAGATCTCGGACCAGATCGAGAGCTTCCTGGTCGCCGTCACGGAGGTCGCGAAGGGCGACGAGCCTGGCTCGACCGTGCCCTTCCTCCTCCTGGAGGTCTCCCAACTCCTCCTGGCCGGCGGCCGTCTGGGCGCCCACGAGGACATCGTCCCAGACGAGCGCTACGAGCCCGACCTGGGCCCGGAGGCAGACGTGGACGAGCTCCGCGAGAACCTCGCCCGTCTGCTGGACCCGGTCGACGTCTACTCCGAGGTCTTCGACCCCTACGAGCCCCGCAAGGCGCCGGTCCCGGCCCGGATCTCCGACGACCTGACCGACGTCATCACCGACCTGCGCCACGGCATGGCCCACTACCGGGCGGGCCGCACCACCGAGGCCCTGTGGTGGTGGCAGTTCTCCTACTTCTCCAACTGGGGCTCGACGGCGTCGGCGACCCTGCGCGCCCTGCACTCGGTCCTCGCACACGTCCGCCTGGACCAGCCGCTGGCGGAGCTGGACGGCCTGGACACCGACCAGGGCATGGGCGACGAGACCCTGGAGTTCGAGGCCGGCAAGGTGATGGAGCAGGAGATCGTGGAGCCGCTGGGGCTGCGCCCGACGAAGTAGGTGCTCTGCCGGGTGTGACGCGGGTTCCACGCGCCGGCCGGGGTGCAGCCCGCTCCACCTCCCCTTCGGGAGCGCACTCCCTCGTGGCTGATCTCGGGACACGGGATCGTTGATTCAGGGCGTCATGACCGCCGTCGGCATGGGCGTCGTATCGCTCGGCGCCGGGGCCGAGTTGGCGCGCGGGCGCGGCCGCAGGAAGGCTGCCACCGTGTGATTGCGCGGGCGCGCAGGGTGAATTGGAGACGTGTTGTCCCGGGCATGTACGTCCGCTGCACGGGCCCTAACCGGCGCCAGGTGAATGTGGAGTCACTTCCACCAGATCCTGGAGATGCGATGACTCGTCATTCCCTCAGCAAGCGCGTAGCCATTGTCACCGTCACCGCCGTTGTCGCCGTCGGTACCGTCGCCGCCGGTGCCGCGGTCGCCGGGCCCGGATGGGGTGACGGGAAGCCCGGCAAGAAGCAGATAGCCGGCCTGTTCGACCAGTGGAACAGGACGCTGCAGACCGGAGACCCGGAGAAGGTCGCGGACCTGTACGCGAGCGACGCGGTCCTGCTGCCCACGGTGTCCAACGAGGTCCGCGCCGACCACGCCGCCATAGTCGACTACTTCGAGCACTTCCTCGCCAACAAGCCCGTCGGCAAGAAGATCGAGACGCACATCAACGTCCTCGACAACAACTCCGCGATCGACGCCGGCACCTACCAGTTCACGCTCACCGACCCCGGGACCGGCGAGAAGAGCGTCGTCGAGGCCCGCTACACGTACGCGTACGAGAAGCGCGGCGGTGAGTGGCTCATCGTCAACCACCACTCCTCGAAGATGCCCGAAGGCTGATCCGCACCGACAGCCCGCCTCCGGGAGCGTCGCGAAGGGCCACCGTCCCGCCGTCGTCGGTCACCAGTTGCTTGACGACGGCGAGGCCGAGCCCCGAGCCCGTGCGCCCGGTCAGGCCCTTGCCGCGCCAGAAGCGGTCGAAGGCACGGGACTTGTCGGTGTCCGACATGCCCGGACCCTCGTCGTCCACCGACAGCACCACCTCGTCGCCCCGCTGCTCCGCCCGGACGGTGATCGTGCCGCCGTCCGGTGACACCTCCAGGGCGTTCGAGAGCACGTTGTCCAGCACCTGTTCCAAATGACCGGGGCTGGTCAGCACGAGCAGCCGGCCGTCGGCACTCCCCCCGAGCGCGATGGTGACTCCGCGCTCGTCGGCGGCCGGCCTCCACACCGCCAGCCTCTCCTGCACGATGTCCCCCAGGACCAACGGCTCCGTCGCGGTGACCTTCGCCTCCGCCCGCGCCAGGACCAGCAGGCCGCTCACCAGGCGGCTCATCCGGACGACCTCCGCGGTCGCCTGCTCCACGTCCTCCTTGACGAACTCGTCGTCCACACCGTCCGCGATGTTGTCCAGCGACAGCCGCAACGCCGTGAGAGGGGTCCTGAGTTGATGCGAGGCGTCCGCGACGAAGATGCGCTGCGAGGCGATCAGGGTGTCCAGGCGTTCCGCGCCCTGATTGAGGGTACGGGCCAGTGTCTGGGTCTCCTGCGGGCCGGTGACGGGGGAGCGGGCCGTGAGATCGCCGTCGCTGAACTTGCTCGCCATGTCGTTGAGTTGGCGCAGGGGACGGGTGAGGCGGCGCGCCACCACGACGCCGATCACGGCTGCCACCCCCAGGACGAGCACGGCGAGGACCGCGCGAAAGCCCCAGATCTGCCACAGGCGGCCGGTCATCTCGCCGGTCGAGTACCGGATGCGTACGGCGCCGACGACCGGGCCCTTGTCATTGTCGCCGGCCGTGGCTCCCTCGTGCGCGGGGACGGTGACGACCAGCTGGTCACCCCAGATGAAGTCGGAGCCCCAGTCGACCGAGGACTCGCCCGATCGCAGGGCCCTGGTCAGTGCCTCGTCCGCCGTGGGCCGCGGCAGGTCGGCGGCGCAGTCCGCGGTGGCGGTCACCTGGATCTCGTCCTCGTATGCGTTGGCCACCTCCTCCAGGGCCTCGCACGCCGCGCTCTCGTCGTTGCCCAGCAGCAGGGCCATGGCGTCGGCCTCGCGCAGGACGGACGCCTTGGTGTCGTCCCGGAGCTGGTCCGTGAGCGTGAACGCCACCGGCACGGTGAACAGCGCGATGGCGACCGCGACGAGCAGGACGTAACTGCGGACGAGCTGACGGATCATGACGTGCCGTCGCCCCCGCTGCTCCCGCTCCCGTCACCCTTGACGATCTCCAGCCGGAACCCGACCCCCCGCACCGCCTCGATCGTGATCGCCCCCGTCAGCTTCCGCCGCAGCGCCGCCACATGCACGTCCAGCGTCTTCGTCGGGCCGAACCAGTTCGCGTCCCAGACCGCCTCCATGATCTGCTCGCGCGACATCAGCGCCCCGGGCTCCTCGGTGAGGAAGGCCAGCAGGTCGTACTCCTTGGGCGCGAGGGCCACCTCCGCGCCGTCCAGGCGGACCCGGGCGGCCTTGCGGTCGACGGTCAGGCGGGGGCCGTAGTGGTCCGGGCCGGTCTCGGCGGACGTACGGGGCTGGGCGCGGCGCATCACCGCCCTTATCCGTGCGATGACCTCGCGGACCCCGAACGGCTTGGACACGTAGTCGTCCGCGCCGAGTTCCAGCCCGACCACCCGGTCCGTCTCGTCGCTGCGCGCGCTGATCACGATGATCGGGACGTCGCCGCGCTCGCGCAGGGCCTTGCAGACGTCGAGTCCGTCGGTGTCGGGCAGGCCGAGATCGAGGAGTACGACGTCGTAGGGGCCGTCATGACGCAGCGCCGCGCTGCCCGTGGTGACCCAGGCCACCTCGAAGCCGTACCGCAGGAGTCCACGCCGGAGCGACTCGGCGACCGGTTCGTCGTCTTCCACCAGAAGTACGCGCACAGGGCGAACCATAGTGGTTGAACTTTAAAGACGTTCGGCCGCCGAGCCCGTGAACAGGCGATATGGGGGCAAAAACGCTGTCACCACATGATCGGCAGCCGCTCCGGAATCCGCTTCATGAAGCCGGTCCGCCACACCAGCTGCTCGATCGGCACCGCCAGGCGCAGGTCCGGCATCCGCTCCAGCAGGGTCTCCAGGGCGATCTCGGCGTGCCTGCGGCCGAGGGCGGTGGCGGGGCAGTAGTGCCGGCCGCCGCCGAACGAGAGGTGCGCGGTGCTGTTCTCGCGGGTGAGGTCGACGGTGTACGGGTCGGGGAAGGCGGCCGGGTCGAAGTTCGCGCCCTCGACGAGGACGAGGACCAGCTCGCCCGCCTTCACCTGAACATCGCCCAGCCGTACGTCCTCGGTCGCGAGCCTCGGCAGACCGTCGCCGATGGACAGGTTGATGCGCAGGAGCTCGTCCACGGCCGCGGGGATCCTGTCGGGGTGTGCGATCAGCTCGGCCTGCAGGTCCGGGTGCTGGATCAGCGACACCAACGCCATGGTCAGGAAGCCCGAGGTGGAGATGACGCCCGCACCGAACATCGTCACCCCGACCGTCGCGAGCATCTCGTCGGTGAGGTGGCCGTAGTCGGAGTCCGCGCGCAGGGCGGCGAGTTCGGCCATCAGACCCGTCGTCGCCGGGTCGTCGAGCCGCTCGGTCATGTACGCGATGTCCCGGTCCCAGTTCAGCCGGGCCCCCGATACCGGGCAGGCCGAGTTCATGAACGCGATGTCCAGACTGCGCATCAGCCGGGGCGCGTCCTGCTGCGGGATGCCGAGGATGCGGCAGTGCATGCCCGCCGAGTACGGGTCGGCGAAACCGCCGCGCAGATCCGCCGGGGCGCCCTCGCGGACCAGCCCGTCGACGAGTTCGGCGGCGTAGGACCGCAGCCACTCGGCGAGGCCGGGGCTCTTCGGGTTGAGCGCCTTCAGTACGGCCTTGCGCAGCCCGGCCCCGGTGATGTTCCCCATGTTGTTGACGACCTCGGGCGGGATCGTCAGCGCGTACTGACGGGGCACGCCGGGGGCGGAGGTGTCCTTCAGGCTGAACCGCGGGTCTTCGAGGACCTGCCTGCACAGGTCGTACGACGACACGAGCCAGGCCTCGTCGCCGGCGATGGTGCGGACCCGCCGCACGGGCGTGCCGGTGCGCAGCTCCTCGACCTCGGCGGGGAGTTGGTCGCCGCGCCAGGAGAACGGGAAGTCGATTGCGGTGAGCGTTTCAGTGGACATCGGTGCCGGTCTCCTCCGGGTCGGTCCCCTCGGCGGGCGTCACGATGGCGTGCCCCTGGTTGCGGGAGGCGCGCAGGCCGGCGCCGCGGGAGTAGAGCAGCTCGGCCATCGGCAGGAGCTGGTGGTAGCAGTTGAGGGAGGAGGGGACGCCGAGGATGGCCGGGGTGTCCAGGAAGAGGGGGGCCTCGGCGCAGACATAGGCCAGGCAGACCTCGCGCTGTGCGTCACTCGCGCGTCCCGCCTTGCCGGCCAGGAAGGTGTCGACGAGCTTCTCGCAGGTCGTGCGGAACTCGTCGTCTGTGGCGAGGCGGGTCTGGAGCCGGTCGTGGATCTCGCGGTACGCGGCGTTGCCGCGGAAGTCGGACATGGCGTGGGCATACAGGCGGGTGCCGCCGGGATCGACGGCCTGGACGGCGCCCAGGACCTTGGCCCGTACCCCGCGCAGGTTTTTCACCGCCTTGCGGCGCGCGTCCTCGGGCGGATAGCCGGACGCGGCGTACATCTCGGCCACGTACAGGTCGGTGTAGACGAAGTCCACCCGCTCGAAGAGCGCGAGGCCCCAGCGGGCCAGGTCGTGGACGCGGGCGGCGGAGAAATAGCTGTTGCCGGGGGAGACGCCGATGACGGCGTGGTCACCGGCGACGCGGATGACCTCGCAGTGGGGCGTGAAGGGTTCGATCTTGAAAAGGCCGGTCGGGGAATCCGTGTCCGGGTGGTCCGTGGCGGGTGCCGATGCGGCTGGAGTGACGTGCTGGATCTCTGAAGCGGTCGCAGTCGTCAAAGGAGGAGGGTCCTTCGCGTCGCAAGTCCCGATGGAGCCGTGTGCTCCTGGTGTGGCGACGACGACGCGAAGTTAGCGTTCGACTACGGAGAGCGTCAATGCCCTCTTGACGCCGGTACCCCGCCGGTAGTGACCTGCCCCACTTTCCGGAGTGCCCTGCCCGCGGCCGGGCAGACACCAACCCGGAGCGTCCGAATCTCACCATCTGGGAACCCCAAGGTCGAATTCGGACGCTCGGTAAACTGAGCCGACACACACGGACTGAGCGAGGAGCGCACGTGGGCCTTGTCGTGCAGAAGTACGGAGGCTCCTCCGTAGCCGATGCCGAGGGCATCAAGCGCGTCGCCAAGAGGATCGTGGAAGCCAAGAAGAACGGCCACCAGGTGGTCGCCGTGGTTTCCGCGATGGGCGACACGACGGACGAGCTGATCGATCTCGCCGAGCAGGTATCCCCGATCCCTGCCGGGCGCGAGCTCGACATGCTGCTGACCGCGGGAGAGCGGATCTCCATGGCCCTGCTGGCCATGGCGATCAAAAACCTGGGCCACTCGGCCCAGTCGTTCACCGGCAGCCAGGCAGGTGTCATCACCGACTCGGTCCACAACAAAGCCCGGATCATCGATGTGACGCCGGGCCGGATCCGCACCTCGGTGGACGAGGGCAACATCGCCATCGTCGCCGGTTTCCAGGGCGTGAGCCAGGACAAGAAGGACATCACCACGCTGGGGCGTGGCGGGTCGGACACGACCGCGGTGGCGCTGGCCGCCGCGCTCGACGCCGAGGTGTGTGAGATCTACACCGACGTCGACGGCGTGTTCACCGCCGACCCGCGCGTGGTCAAGAAGGCGAAGAAGATCGACTGGATCTCCTTCGAGGACATGCTGGAGCTGGCTGCGTCCGGCTCGAAGGTGCTGCTCCATCGCTGTGTGGAGTACGCCCGCCGGTACAACATCCCGATCCACGTCCGGTCCAGCTTCAGCGGACTTCAGGGCACGTGGGTCAGCAGCGAGCCGATCAAGCAAGGGGTAAAGCAGGTGGAGCAGGCCATCATCTCCGGTGTCGCGCACGACACCTCCGAGGCCAAGGTCACGGTCGTCGGTGTGCCGGACAAGCCGGGCGAGGCCGCCGCGATCTTCCGGACGATCTCCGACGCCGAGATCAACATCGACATGATCGTGCAGAACGTGTCCGCCGCCTCCACGGGCCTGACGGACATCTCCTTCACGCTCCCCAAGGCCGAGGGCCGCAAGGCCATCGACGCCCTGGAGAAGAACAAGCACGGCATCGGCTTCGACTCGCTGCGCTACGACGACCAGATCGGCAAGATCTCCCTCGTCGGCGCCGGCATGAAGACCAACCCCGGTGTCACGGCCGACTTCTTCAAGGCGCTGTCCGACGCCGGCGTGAACATCGAGCTGATCTCCACCTCGGAGATCCGTATCTCGGTGGTCACCCGCGCCGACGACGTCAACGAGGCCGTGCGCGCCGTGCACTCCGCCTTCGGGCTCGACTCCGACAGCGACGAGGCTGTCGTGTACGGAGGCACCGGGCGATGACCCGACGACCGACGCTCGCGGTCGTGGGAGCGACCGGGGCCGTGGGCTCGGTCATGCTCCAGATCCTGTCCCAGCGTGCGGACATCTGGGGTGAGATCCGTCTGATCGCCTCGCCGCGCTCGGCCGGCCGCAAGCTGGCCGTGCGCGGCGAGGAGGTCGAGGTGGTGGCGCTCACCGAGGAGGCCTTCGCCGGGGTCGACGTCGCGATGTTCGACGTACCCGACGAGGTGGCCGCCCGATGGGCGCCGGTCGCCGCCGCCAAGGGTGCGGTGGTGGTGGACAACTCGGGCGCCTTCCGTATGGACCGGGAGGTGCCCCTCGTCGTCCCCGAGGTCAATCCGCACGCGGTCCGGATGCGGCCGCGCGGGATCGTCGCCAACCCCAACTGCACGACCCTCTCCATGATCGTGGCGCTGGGCGCGCTGCACGCGGAGTTCGGGCTGCGCTCCCTGGTGGTGTCCTCGTACCAGGCGGTGAGCGGAGCCGGGCGCGCCGGAGTGCAGACGCTCAGGCAGCAGCTGTCCCTGGTCGCGGGTACGGAACTGGGGACCGCCCCCGGTGACGTACGGCGGGCCGTCGGCGACAACACCGGGCCGTTCCCGGAGCCGGTCGCGCTGAACGTCGTGCCGTGGGCCGGGTCGCTGCGCGAGGACGGCTGGTCGTCGGAGGAGATGAAGGTGCGGGACGAGTCCCGCAAGATCCTCGGGCTGCCGCAACTGCCGGTCGCGGTGACCTGTGTGCGGGTGCCGGTGCTGACCGGGCACTCGCTGACCCTGCACGCCCGCTTCGAGGGCGAGGTCACGGTCGCCAAGGCGCGCGAGATCCTGGCGACGGCACCGGGGGTCGTGCTGTACGACGACCCGGAGGCCGGCGAGTTCCCGACGCCCGCCGATGTGGTCGGCACGGATCCGACCTGGGTCGGCCGGGTGCGGCGCGCGCTCGACGATCCGACGGCGCTCGAACTCTTCGTCTGCGGAGACAATCTGCGCAAGGGTGCGGCCCTCAACACCGCGCAGATCGCGGAGCTCGTGGCGGCGGAGTTTTCGTGAGGCGCCCGGTGGCACCGGAAAACTCCTGGGCCTGGGCCGATTCGTTTGTAGGATCTGTGTGAAAAGTGTGAGCTGATCGATGGTCCGGACCACTTGAACCGGGCCCCGGCGGCAGCTGAAGATTTTTCTCCCCGCTCTTGCAACCGCTTGCAGGGCGGGGAGCGTCTTTGCGGTCGCCCTTATGGGGCGTGGAGACGCGTTTTTTTCTGGCGTGGGGACGCCAATGAGCAGGCGTGGGGACGCCCGCTCACATATAAGACATAAGGGAAGAGCGGGTAGGCATGTGGGCGTTTGACGCACGGTCAGTTGTGCTGCCTGGCACGAGACGGCCGGCTGCGGGGTCCGGAGGTTCGGCTGCCGTGGGCGGAGGGCCCCTTGCGGAGGCTGACGCAAACGTGACGTCCGGCACGTACAACCCTCATGGGGGGACGCGTGTCCAACTGGCGTGGCAGAGGTTCTCGACTTCAGCGCGGCGACCCGCGGTACGGCCCTACGGCCGCCCCGCCGTCCCGTCCGACCCCGCATGGGCACGCCCGGCGGCATGCCGGTGATCGCGCCCATGCCCGCAGCGCGGCCCACCCGCATCCCCAGTCAGCGCGACGGCGCCGATCTCGCCGAGGACAGCGCGGCGGCCGGCACGACCGTCGACCACCTCACCGAGACCTACCGGGCGCACTACCGCTCGCTGCTGGGTCTCGCGGCGCTCCTCCTCGACGACACCGCCTCCTGCGAGGACGTCGTCCAGGAGGCGTTCATCCGCGTCCACTCCGCGCGCAAGCGGGTGCGCGACCCGGAGAAGACGCTGGCGTACCTGCGCCAGACCGTCGTGAACCTCTCCCGCTCGGCCCTGCGCCGCCGCATACTCGGCCTGAAGCTGCTGTCCAAGCCGATGCCCGACATGGCGAGCGCGGAGGAGGGGGCGTACGACCAGCTCGAACGCGACTCCCTCATCAAGGCGATGAAGGGCCTGCAGCGCCGGCAGCGCGAGGTGCTGGTCCTGCGGTACTTCGCGGACATGACCGAGGCCCAGGTCGCCGAGACGCTCGGCATCTCGCTGGGCTCGGTGAAGGCGTACGGCTCGCGCGGCATCGCGGCGCTGCGGGTCGCGATGGAGGCGCCGGCATGAGCGAGGACCATGACGGCCGGCGTGACCCGGCAGGGTGGCCGGACAAGCAACAGCCGAAGCAATCGCACGCTGGGAACGGAACTGTGAACCACGGCCCCGACGACCAGAGCCTCGAGGGGTTCGACTCGGACGAGCTGGCACTGCGCCGCCTGCTGCACACCGCAGTGGACGAGATCGAGCCGCGCGACGGCACGCTGGACCATCTGCGGCGGGCGGTCCCCGCACGGCGGGCGCGCAAGCGGCAGGCGCTCGTCGGCGCGGCGGCCGCGGTGCTCTTCATCGGCACCGCCGTCCCGGCCCTGGTGCACGTCTCCAACTCGACCGGCTCCGACGTCAACCCGTCCGTCGCCGGCCACGGTGAGCAGGCGCAGGGCGGAGCCGGGGAGGGCAAGCAGACGGAGGGCGGCGCGGGCACCTCCGGCGGCACCTCGGGCCGGACCGAGGGCACGGGCAAGGACGGCGAGAAGGAAGACGACAAGGGCACCGGCACCGGTCCCGGCACCGGCTCCGGAAAGCCCGACGACCCCTTGGCGACCAGCACGGCCGGCATAGCCGTGTGCACCTCGGACCAGCTCGGCCTGTCCGGTTCGTCCGCCGATCTGCCCGACTCGTCCGGCACGGTGTACGGCACCTTCCGCTTCAGCAACGTCTCCACCGCCGAGTGCACGGTGAGCGGCCCCGGCACGGTCGGTGTGGTTCCGCAGGGAGCCGCGGACCCGACGAAGGTCACCTCGGCCCGGCACATCGCCGGTGACCCCGCGGTCGGCCTGCCCGACCCGTCGACGGAGTACGCCTCCCTCGTCCTCAAGCCGGGCGCCTCCTACGAGGTCAAGTTCGCCTGGCTCCCCTCGGCGACCTGCCCCACGACGGGTGACAACAACGGCGGCGGTAACGGCGGCCCCGACCCGTCACCGGACCCGACCCCCACCGAGGGCACCCCCGGCACGACCGAGGGCACGTCCACGGGCGGCGACACCGGCACCTCCACCCAGCTGCTGACGGAGGACACGACGGCCGACGGCAGCGTCGCGGTCACCAATACCCCGGAGGCCGGAGCCCCGAGCACCTCGGTGACGGTGTCCAACGCCTGCGCGGGCACGGTGTACTGGACGGGCCTGCTGCCGGGCGCGTAGGCCACGGGCGGCAGCGCCGCTGTCGCGGCCTGCTCCGGGCGCCTTCGCCGCCCACCGGGCGTTGTCGCCCGGCGTGCGCCTAGGCGTTCGCCTTCTCCTGGGTCGGGCCCTCGCCGGTGCCCCCGGCATCGGCCCGGTCCCCTTCGTCCCCGTCGGTCTCCCCCTCAGGGAGCAGGCCCAGTTCCGCGTCCCGTGCGAACTCCGCCTCGCGGCGCAGCAGGCGGAACCACATGAAGACCACGAAGCCCGCGAAGACGAACCACTCGCCGGTGTAGCCGAGGTTCTGGAACGCCTTGAGGTCGAGCCCGGTGTCGTTGGGGGCGGCCACCGGGACCGGCTTCATGCCGGAGTCGGCCTTGTTGAGGGTGACCCAGGCGTCGTAGACGTCGTCCGGCACCAGGTTCACCAGCGACGCCGCGCTGATCGCCCCCGTCTGGCCGGACGGCAGGCCACCCTGCGCGGGCACGCCGTTCTCGCCGGGCACCTCGGACGCCTGGAGCGCCCCGGTGACCGTGACCTCGCCGGACGGTGCGGCAGGGAGCGCGGCGCTGTCGGCGTCGCCCGGCCGCCAGCCCCGTACCACCGGCAGGGTCTTGCCGTCGTCGGTGTGCAGCAGCGTCAGGACGTAGTAACCCTGCTTGCGGTCCAGCTCACGGTCGGGCACGAGCAGCTGCTTGCCGTACCGGCCGCTCGCGGTGACCTGCTTGCCCACCGTCGCCTTGTCCACGGGCAGCAGCTCGGCGAGCGGACGGGCCGCCTCCTGCTTGTTCTCCGCGGCCTGGTCACCGGCGCTGCGGTGATCCTCCACCCGCGCCTCGAACCGGCTCAGCTGCCACGACCCCATGAACACGCAGAAGGGGATGGCGAGCAGCACGAAGACGTTGATCCCCCACCAACGGGGCGTCAGCAGAAACCGGTACACGCCCTCAAAGGTACGGGGCTCCGGCGGAGGGCCGGGCCGCGGGGTCAGTACCGCTCGACGAGGTGTTCGCGGCCCGCCGGCGGCTCGTACGGCTCCGGCCAGAAGTCCGTGACCGTGGATATGCGGCCGCTCCCGTCCTCCGTGAAGAACGAGATGCCGTACATCTCCTCCAGCCCCACCGTGACGTGGATCCAGGTCACGACCTGTCCCGGCTCGGCGACAACGCGCTCGACGCGTAGCCGCCAGTCCCCCGGATACTCCCGGTTGAACCGCACATACCGCTCCCGCCCGCTGATGCGCTCGCGTGTCTGCGGCAGCGTGTACACGACGTCCTCGGCGAGCGTCTCGGCGAACGCGTCCCACTCCCGGGCCGCGGCGGTGGCCCAGAACCTCTCGACTGTCCTGCGCAGATCGGTCATGGAAAGGAGTCTGCACCCCACCACTGACAATGACTCTGACCTGCGCGAACGCCATGACCGAGCGGTCAGCCCGTAGGTCGGTTCGGCGGTCGGTCCTTGCGGGCCCGCAGTGAATACATCAGCGGAACCCGCGGCCGCCCGGTGGGGAACCGGAAGTAGCCGTCGCGCTCCTCGAAGGACTCGAACCGGCGGAACAGCGAGACGTCGTGCTCGCGCAGGAACTCGATCCGCAGCCCGGCCGCCGCGAGCGCGGTCACGACCTCGCCGATGGGGTGCTGCCACTCGACACTGCGGTTGCTGACGGTGTCGGTGCTGTCCGAGCCGTAGGTGCCGGGGATGTCGTACACCTGGGCGTCGCGGTCGAAGTAGTCGCGGACGATTCGGGAGCCCGTCTCGTCGTCGAGGACCTCGGTGATGGGGTGGAACTCGGCGAGGTAGAGGAACCCGCCCGGCGCGACGAGGGAGGCCGCCGTCTCGGCCCAGCGGCGGATGTCGGGCAGCCAGCACAGGGCGCCCACACCGGTGTAGACGATGTCGTACGAGGGGTCCGGTACCGCCTGCGCCGCGTCGTACACGTCGGCCGCGACGAAGGCGGCACGGTCGGGCCCGAAACCCAGGTCGGCGGCGAGCGAGCGGGCCGTCTCCACCGCCGGTTCGGAGAAGTCCAGGCCCACGACACGGGCGGCGCCGTGCCGCGCCCAGGACAGGGTGTCCAGGCCCATGTGGCACTGCAGATGCAGCAGCGTGCGGCCCGTCACGTCCCCGACCTCCGCCCGCTCGAAGTCGCGCAGGGCGTCGGCGCCGGCGCGGAAGCCGGCGAGGTCGTAGAAGGCTCCGGCGGCGTGCAGCGGGACGCGTTCGTCCCACATGGCACGGTTGGCCTCGTTCCAGTCCGGGGGGATCGCGGGGTGCATGGTCGCGAAGTTATCCACAGGCTGGGGGCCTCGCCAGCGAATTGTCGGCCGGGCCAGGCACTATGGGGCCATGACTGAGAGCCACGGGTCCGATTCGCGGGATCACCACATGCAGGACAAGGACATGCCTGGCAAGGGCATGCCGGACTGGGAGAAGCGCTTCCGGGCCCCCCGGGTGTCGCTGCCGGACTGGGCGGAGGACGCCCCGGACCGCTCCTTGTTCGTGTCGAACGCCACAGGGACGTACGAGCTGTACGCCTGGGACCGCGCGACGGGCGAGCAGCGTCAGGTGACCGACCGGCCGAACGGCACCACGGACGGCGTGCTCACCCCGGACGGCGCGTGGATCTGGTGGTTCGACGACAAGGACGGCGACGAGTTCGGCGTCTGGCGCCGCCAGCCGTTCTCCGGCGGCGAGGACGAGCTCGCGGCGCCGGGCCTGGACCCGTCCTACCCGGCCGGCCTGGCCCTCGGCCGGGACGGACGTTCGGCGATCGTGGGCCGCTCGACGGACGAGGACGGCACGACCGTTTATCTGGCCCGCACCGGTGAGCCCCCGGTGGAGATCTACCGCCACCGCGAGTCCGCGGGCGTCGGCGACCTCTCGCACGACGGCACGCTGATCGCCGTCGAGCACACCGAGCACGGCGACGCGATGCACTCCGCGCTGCGTGTCCTGCGCCCCGACGGCTCGGCGGTCGCCGAGCTCGACGACACCAAGGGCGGCACACAGGAGCTGGGCCTGGAGGTCCTGGGCTTCGCCCCGGTGGACGGTGACGCCCGCCTGCTCATCGGCCACCAGAGGCGCGGCCGCTGGGAGCCGCTGGTGTGGGACGTGGCGACGGGGGAGGAGACGGACCTCGCGCTGGAGCTGCCCGGTGACGTCAGCGCCGAGTGGTACCCCGACGGGACCGGTCTGCTGATCGCGCACAGCTTCGAGGCCCGCAGCGAGCTGTTCCGGTACGACCTGGACCGGCGTGAGCTGGAGCGGATCCCGACCCCGGCGGGCTCCGTGTCCGGCGCGACGGCCCGTCCGGACGGCAGCGTGGAGTACCTGTGGTCGTCGGCAGCGGAGCCGTCGGCGGTGCGGTCGACGACGGGGCGGGTGGTGCTGGATCCGCCCGGCCTGAAGTCCCCCGGCTCGGTCCCGGTGGAGGACGTGTGGGTGGAAGGGCCCGGCGGCCGTATCCACGCCCTGGTCCAGCGTCCCGCGGGCGCCGAGGGCCCCCTGCCCACCGTCTTCGACATCCACGGCGGTCCGACCTGGCACGACAGCGACGCCTTCGCGGCGGGCCCGGCGGTCTGGGTGGACCACGGGTACGCGGTGGTGCGGGTCAACTACCGAGGCTCCACGGGCTATGGGCGTGCTTGGACGGACGCGCTCAAGCACCGGGTGGGCCTGATCGAGCTGGAGGACATCGCGGCGGTCCGCGCATGGGCGGTGACCTCCGGCCTGGCCGACCCCGCCCGCCTCATCCTGACCGGCGGCTCCTGGGGCGGCTACCTCACCCTCCTCGGCATCGGCACCCAGCCGGACGCCTGGACGCTGGGCATCGCGAACGTCCCCGTCGCCGACTACGTCACGGCGTACCACGACGAGATGGAAGCCTTGAAGGCCATGGACCGCACCCTCCTGGGCGGCACCCCGGAGGAGGTCCCGGAACGCTTCGAGGCCTCGTCCCCCCTCACCTACGTCGACCAGGTGAAGACCCCGGTCTACATCGCCGCCGGCGTGAACGACCCCCGCTGCCCGATCCGACAGATCGACAACTACGTCAAGCGACTGGAGACCCGCGGGGCGGTACACGAGGTGTACCGGTACGACGCGGGCCACGGTTCCCTGGTGGTGGACGAGCGGATCAAGCAGGTACGCCTGGAACTGGACTTCGCGGAGAGGCACTTGGGGCCTTCCGGCCGGCCTGGCGTTTGACCCGCAGGGGGCGGCGCACGAGTGGCGACGGTGCTTCTCGGCGCCGGTCCGGGCATTTCAGCTCCGACGGTGCTTCTGGGCGCCGGTCCGGACATTTCAGCTCCGACGGTGCCTCTCGACGCCGGTCCCGGCATTTCAGCCCGTCCGGCGTTTGAGGACGAGGCCGTTCAGGCCGATGGC